>DATDJX010000361.1:0-10666 GCA_036520275.1 Asanoa sp. | reverse complement strand
GCTGACCGCCGGTCGGCGGTCACCCGTGGGCGGCGGCCCAGTCGACGAGCTTCTCGGCGGGCCAGGTGTTGATCACGCGTTCGGCGGGGATGCCGCAGAGGGCGGCGCGCTCGCAGCCGTACTTCTGCCAGTCGAGCTGCCCTGGCGCGTGCGCGTCCGTGTCGACAACGAACATGCAGCCGGCCTCGAGCGCCTTGCGCATCAGCGCCTTGGGCGGATCCTGCCGCTCGGGACGCGAGTTGATCTCCAGTGCCTTGCCGTGCTCGATCAGCGCGCCGAAGACGGCGTCGGCGTCGAAGTCGGACGGCGGCCGCAGGCGCTTGCGGTGGCCGCGGTCGCCCGGTCCCTCCGCGCCCGCCGGCCGATTAGCCACCATCCGGCCGGTGCAATGGCCCAGGATGTCCAGGTGTGGGTTGGCGATGGCGGTGACCATCCGCCGCGTCATCCGCGCCGACTCGTCCCGCAGTCCACTGTGCACCGACCCGACCACGACGTCGAGCCGGGCGAGCAGGTCCTCGCTCTGGTCGAGGGAGCCGTCGGCGAGGATGTCCACCTCGATGCCGGTCAGGATGCGGAAGCCCGCGGGCAGCTGGTCGTTGACCGCGGCCACGTAGTCGAGCTGCCGGCGCAGACGCGCGGGGGTGAGCCCGTTGGCGACCTTGAGCGAGGGGGAATGGTCGGTCAGCACGAGGTACTCGTGGCCCAGGTCGACCGCGGCCAGCGCCATCTCTTCGATCGGCGAGCCGCCGTCGGACCAGTCGGAGTGCGTGTGGCAGTCGCCCTTGAGAGCCGACCGCAACCCCACGGCAGCCGCGTCGAGGTCGGTGCCCTCCGTCGCCTCCAGGCGCCGCAGGTAGACCGGTTCCGCGCCGGCCAGCGACTCGACCACGCATTTGGCGGTCACGTCGCCGACGCCCGACAGCTCGGTCAGCGTGCCCTCCTGGGCGCGGCTGGCGAGCTCGGCGGCGGGCAGCGCCGCCAGGGTCTTCGCCGCCGACCGGAACGCCCGTACTCGGTAGGTGGCCTCGTTGGCCCGCTCCAACAGGAAGGCGATCCGCCGGAGGTCGGCGATAGGGTCGCGGTCACTCATGGTGACCACCCTAGGGTCTTGCGGCTTCCACCCGGGCGCCGTACCGTGCCAGCACGGCAGACGCGGGATCATGGGGAGGAACGGTGGTCACCACCATCCGCGCGGTGCTGTCCGCTGCAATGCTGTTCGGGTTTTATGTGTACGCCTTCGGCCTCGTCGTCCTGCTCGGCTGGCTCACGTTCTGGGTCGGTGGCCGCACGGGCAGCAGCGCGGTGGCCGGCAAGCTGGGCTACCTGACGCTCGCGGTCGCCGCGGCGATTCTCTGGGCGACGTGGAAGGTGATCCGGTCCAAGCCGCAGCCGATGCCGGGTCTGGTGCTGACCGAGCATCGCGCGCCGCAGCTGTGGGCCGAGGTCCGTGGCCTCGCCCGGGCGGTCGGCACCCGGGTGCCGGACGAGATCCGCCTGGTCGGCGACGTCAACGCGGCGGTGAGCGAGAACGCAACGCTGCTCGGCCTGCGCAGCGGGCGGCGCTTGCTCTATGTCGGCATGCCGCTCGCCCAGGCCCTCACGGTCAGCCAGCTCCGCGCGGTGCTCGCCCACGAGCTTGGGCATTACTCCGGCCAACACACGCGCCTCGGTCCGCTGACGTATCGGGGCCGAGCGACGATGGCCGCCACCATCGGGCGGGTCGGGCCTACGTCGCTCACCGGCCGGTTCCTGCTCGGGTACGCCTGGTTCTACCAGCTCGTCTCTGCGGCGGTCAGCCGCCGGCAGGAGATCGAGGCGGACAAGTCGGCGGTGCGGGTGGCCGGCAAATGGGCCACCGCGAGCGCTCTTCGGGAGCTGCCCGGCCTCTCCGCCGCCTGGGCCTTCTACCTCGACTCGTATGTGGGGCTCAACCTCGACAGCGGGGCCGCGCCGGCCGGCGTGTTTGCCAATTTTCCCCGCCTGCTGCAGGCCCGGTACGCCGAGCTCGACCAGTTCCGGGTCGAGGACGACGGCGGGCCGCGCTCCCGCTTCGACTCGCACCCGCCCATCCCGGCGCGGGTCGCGCTGATCGAGCGGGAGCCCGACGTCGCGGTGCACACCGACAACCGGCCGGCGCTCGCCCTGTTCCCGTCGGGCGATCTAGGCGTGCAGGTCGAGTCGGAGGTCTTCGACTTCGGCACCCGCAACCGGCTGCCGTTCGCCGACTACACCGCGGCGGCGACGCAGGATCAGCACCAGCGGATCGCCGACGTCCTCTACCGGGCGGCGGCCCGGATCGGCGGCGCGGGCAACCTGCGTACGGTCCTCGAACTCATCGCGTCCGGCCGGTCCGCCGAGCTGGCGACCGCCCTGGGCGGACCCGACGCGTTCGCGTCGCACCTGGCGTCCGCGCTCGCGGTCGCCCTGGTCCGGTCCCGGTACGCCGGATGGCAGCACTCGTGGTCGGGCCCGGTGCGTCTGGTCGATTACCGCGGCGACCCCGTGGCGCTCGACGACCTGACCGAGGCGGCCGGGGGCAACCGGGTGGCGCAGGTCGCACGCTGGCTCGCGTCGGTGGGCGTCGATGTCGACGGGATCGGCGTACGCGACGCTCGGGCGTCGGCGGTGGGCGGCGGCGCGATCGCCGGCATCGTCAACGCCGTCGTCGACGGCAAGCGGACCGACGTGGTCCTGCTCGACCTTGGTCTCGTGCTCGTGCCGGGGATGCCGCGGCTGAAGATGAAGCAGGCGACGCCCCGGATGCACCACATGTTGACCGAGGTCCCGCCGGAACGGCTGGCGAACGCCGAGGGGCACCGGTACGTCGCGTACGAGGACATCGCATCGGCACGGGTGACCAAGCGCCTCCCGGCGACGTACGAGCTGACGCTGCATGACCGAAAGCGGATCATGGTGCGCTGGGGTACGGAGTCCGAGGAGATGGGCGACGGCTGGAAGGCGCTTGCGCGCGTGGTGGGCGTGGTGCAACCCACCGCCTAGCGTTGGGGGATGCGCACGATCGACTGGGTCGACGGGGCGGTCGAGATCATCGACCAGACCGCGCTGCCCGGACGGCTGGTGGTCCAGCGCCTGGAGACGGTCGACGACCTGGTCGACGCGATCCGGCGGCTGGCCGTACGGGGAGCGCCCGCGCTCGGCGTCGCCGGCGCGATGGGTGTCGCCCTCGCCGCGGCTCGGCTGAAGGACGAGGCGCTCGCCGAGGCCGTGCGGCGGATCGAGACCGCCCGCCCGACGGCGGTCAACCTCGCCCGCGGGGCGCGGCGCGCCGCGGCGTGCCTGCCGGAGGGACCCGACGCGGTCCTCGCCGTGGCGGAGGCGCTGCGCGACGAGGAGATCGCCGCCTCGGCGGCGATGGCCACGCGGGGCGCCGACCTGCTCCTCGAACTCTGCGGTCCGCGGCCGCGCGTGCTCACCCACTGCAACACCGGGGCACTCGCCGCGGTCGTCGGCGGCACGGCTCTGGGCGTGCTGGCCGAGCTGCACCGCCGCGGACTACTCGGCGGCGTGATCGCCAGCGAGACGCGCCCGCTGTTGCAGGGCGCGCGGCTTACCGCCTGGGAGCTCGCGGAGCTCGGCGCCGACTTCCGGGTCGCCGTCGACGGCGCCGGGCCCTACCTGATGGCGCGCGGCGAGGTCGACGCCGTCGTCGTCGGCGCCGACCGCGTCTGTGCCAACGGCGACACGGTCAACAAGATCGGCACGTACGCGCACGCGCTCGGCGCCAGCCGCGCCGGCATCCCGTTCGTGGTGGTGGCGCCCGAGTCCACGGTGGATCCCCACACGCCGACCGGACGGGACGTCGCCATCGAGGACCGGGACGGCGCCGAGGTCGTCGCCGGCCTGCCCGCGATCAACCCGGCCTTCGACGTGACGCCGTACGACCTGGTGACAGCCATCGTCACCGACCGCCGGGTGATCCGCCCGACCGGCTGACCCTCCGACGATCTTGGACGGCACGGCACGGCGCGGGTGGTCAGTCGGCCCCGGTGGGTTCGGCGGGGCGGACGGCGGTCACCGAGCGGCGGTCGGGCGCCACGGCGGTGACCCAGCCACCGGCGCGGCCGAGGCGCAACAGCGCGTCGGGGCGAGCCGGCAGGGCCAGCGTCGTGCCCGCCGACGGTGGCCATGCGAGACGGGCGGCGTGGCCGGGCTCCAGCCACCGGCGCACGGCGGCGATCGGGTCGGGTGCGTCGAGCGCCGCCCGCGCGGCGTCGAGCGCTGAGCGCACCGCGTCGAGGGCGGGGGCGGCGCCGGCCGCGTTGCCACCGGCCATGCCGGCCACGAGCTCTGGTCGGCTCGCCGCCACCCGGGTGCCGTCGCGGAAGGAGCCGGCCGCCAGGGCGGCGGCCAGCGGGTCGTCGGCGACCAGGGCCGCCATCGCCGACGCCACCAGGTGCGGCACGTGGCTGACCGCCGCTACCGCGCGGTCGTGCTCGGCCGCGGTGGCCGGGACGGCGCGCGCGCCGAGCCGCGTGACGAGGTCGGCGAGCGCGAGCCAGTCGGCCAGCTGGGTCACGCCCGGTTCGAGGCAGAGCACCCACGCGCCGCCGGCGAACAGGTCGGCCTGCGACGCGTCGAAGCCCGACGTCTCGCGGCCCGCCATCGGGTGTCCGCCGACGAACCCGGCGAGCTTGCCCAGCCGGCGGTGCAGGCGCTGCTGGACGAGCAGCTGGACCGGACTCTTGACGCTCGTCACGTCGGTGACCAGGCCGGCGTACCCGGCGTCGGCGATCGCGTCGAGCACTCCGGGCACGCCGGGCAGCGGCACGGCCACCACGACGAGGGCGGGCGACGCGACCGCGTCCCGCACGGTGCCGGTGATCTGCCACCGGGCGCCGGGCGGCACCCGCGCGGCGGCGGTGCGCGCCGTGCCCCGTACGGCCGGGTCGGCGTCGTAGCCAACCACCCGGTGCCCGGCAGCGGCGAGGGCACGCAGCACCGAACCGCCGATGAGGCCCAGACCGATCACCGCGACATCCACGCGAGCGACTGTCGCACATCGGTCGGACGATCCCGCGAGCACCCGTGTGCCACGGCGCTCGCGACGGTCGCCGGCCGGTCGGCCGACGGCAACGCTGCGCGTGGAGGTCGACCTAGGGTGAGCCGGGCGGCGCGGCGGGACAGCCGTGGTCGCGGTGCCAGGCCCGTACGGCCGAGCCGGCGCCCACCTGTCGCCCGGCTCGCCAGCCGTCGAGGAACGGTGCGGGCCACACCACGCCGCGCCGGATCCACCAGTCGCCGGTGCGGGCGCACGGCGGTGACACGCCGAAGTGCAGGTGGCAGACGCCGTTGGCGTGGCCCGTCCTACCGACCGCGCCGAGCCGCTGCCCGGCGACCACGCGTACGCCCGCGCCGATCCCTGGAGCCACGGTCAACAGGTGGGACCCGTAGTAGCGGACGCCGTCGTCGCCGAGCAGCGACACCGACCGGCCACCGTTGTCGGGACCTTGCGGTCCCGTCGCGGTGTATCGGTCGACGCGGCTCACCTCGAGCATTCTGCCGGAGGTGACGGCGACGACCGGCGTGCCGCAGCCGGCGAAGATGTCCGTCGCCGGGTAGCCGGCGTGCGTCGTCCCGTACGACGCCTTGCCCCTCACGGGGAACACGAAACGCAACGGCGGAGCGGCAGACGAAACGGCGGGAGCCGGTGACGGCGCGACAGAGGGCGGCGGCGCCGGCGACGAAGCGACCGGTGACGGCCCGACCGGCGAGGAAGCGACCGGAGGGGATGTCGGCGGTGCGGAGCAGGCCGCCAGCAGCGCGGCGCCCACCAGCACGACCACCGAACGCCGCAGGCCTGACACCCGGCCATCCTGGCAGACGGCCGTACGGCCAACCCGGGGCGGTACGCTGCGGCGGAGGAAGCGAAGGACGGGGAGGAACGATGACGCAACCGCCGTCGGCGTCCCGTACGCCCTCCGGGTTGTTCCCCGCCGGCCGCAACCGGCCCACCTACCGCGAACCGCATCGGGTCAAGGGCGGCGCGGTCGCCGCCGGCGCCGCCTCCGCCGGGGCCTGGATGCTCGTGTTCGGCCTCGTCGACACCACGCTGCGCGGTTACGCCTGGTGGACGGTGTTCGCCGGCGCCGTCGCGTGGGCGGTCGCGGTCGGCCTCATCCGGGCCGGCGACCGGGGCATCGCCGCGGGCATCGCGGCCGCCACGGCCATCGGCTGGTCGGCCGCCGCGATCGGCGTCGCGGTCGGTTGGGCGACCACCGGTGACTGGCCGATGTGGTGACGCTTCGTCGTCGCACCCTGACCGATCGTCGCTGGTCGCAACCGTTGCGTACATGATCGGCTGCGCTCCGCGACTCGGCTTGACGAAGCCGTGAGCATCGGCGAATCTACGGCCATGGCTTGGACAGTGCAGCGGCTCGATCCCGAGCGCAGCCGCCGCCGGATACAGGTTCTCGCCGAGCGCGCGGGCAAGAGAACGGTGCGGGAACGTACTCAGCCGCGACCGGCACAGGGCGATCGGCTCCGCGAGCTGATCGCGACCCGCCGCCGCCTGGCGAGCTGACCGTCTGTCCCCGTCGTTACCTTCGGGGCGTTGCCCGGTCGGCCACCGGCTTTTCCGGATACCGTCACGCCTAACAAAGCCGGTGGATTCGGCGGCCGCGCGCGGTCGCCCGGGGGTCTTGGGGGTCAAGACGTGTCGTACTTCGCTGCAGCCGCGGTCCGTGGCTCGGCGGGTTGGACCGCCGCTGAGGTCAACCTCGACGGCGCCGCGGACATCGAAGAGGTCGCCGACCGGCTGCGCGATGTCGATGTCGACGCCGACATCTCACTGCTGTTCGTCGAGTCCGACGACACCTACCTGGTGATCCTGCGCCTGGACGAGGGCGAGGATCTGCGCGTCTTCGGCTCGGATGCGGCCTTCGCCGAGGAGTCGCGGCTGGGCGCGCTGCTCGTCGGCGACATCAAGGCGCCGGCGGTCGAGCTGGACGAGGTGGTCGGCGCCGGGGACGCCGCCGAGGAGCCGGTCGACAAGCCGGCCGCGGACCCCGACGCCGACCCGATCGGCGACGCGGACCTGCTCGCCGACCTCGGCGTCTCCGCGCACATGCTGCTCGAGCTGTCCGCCCACGAGGGCATGCTTCCGTCCGACGTGACGGCCGAGGTCTGCCAGGTGCTGGGCTGCGGCGACGAGGTCGAAGAGCTGCGCGAGGCGTGAGGGAGCGCAGCGGGGCGACGGCGTGAACCGGGCCGCCGATCACGAGGCGTGGATGCGGCGCGCGCTGGAGGTGGCCCGCACCCGTCCCGGGAGCGCGGACGTGCCGGTCGGTGCGCTCGTGCTCGACCCCGACGGCACCGAGCTCGCGGTGGGGCGTAACGAGCGCGAGTCGACCGGCGACCCCACCGCGCACGCCGAGATCGTCGCACTGCGGACGGCTGCGGCGGTGTGGGGTTCGTGGCGGCTCGACGGCTGCACGCTCATCGTCACCCTCGAACCGTGCACGATGTGTGCCGGCGCGATCGTGCTGGCCCGGATCGCCACGCTGGTGTTCGGGGCATGGGAGCCGAAGACCGGCGCGGTCGGGTCCCTGTGGGACGTCGTACGGGATCGGCGGCTCACCCACCGGCCGGAGGTGTACGCCGGCGTGCTCGCGAACGAGTCCGCACACCTCGTGCGGAGCTTCTTCAGGCAGCCGTAGGCAGCAGGCCCGGATCGCTGGACAGCGCGCGGAGCCGGTCGAGCACCGCCCGGCGCGCGTACGTGTACGCCTCCGGCGAGAGCAGCCGCGCGTGCATGACGGCGGTCAGGCCGACCGCCTCGACCTCGTAGCCCAGCTGCCGCACGTCGACGTCCGGGCGGAGCTCGCCCAGCTCGACGGCCTCGGTCGCGACCCGGTGGATCAGCTGCATCCACTGCGCGAACAGCTCCGCCAGCCGGTCGCGCACGACGCCGGGTCGGGCGTTGAACTCGAAGTCCGCGTTGGCGAAGAAACAGCCGCCGGGCAGCCGTTCCTCGGCGTAGAACGCGATCCGCCGCTCGTGCAGTGCCCACAGCCGGCGCACGCCGCGTGGCGCCGTGAGCGCGGGGCTGACCACATGCGTCACCCATTGCTCCATGGCTCGATCGATCGTCGCGAGTTGCAGCTCCTCCTTCGAGCGCCAGTGGGCGAACAGGCCGGACTTGCTGACGCCGAGCGCCTCGGCGAGGTGACCCAGGGACAGGCCGTCGAGGCCCTCCTCGGTGGCGAGCCGGATGGCTCCGTCGAGGACGACCCTCCTGGTGCGGGCGCCGCGCGCCATCCTGCCGTCGACCGTCATGGTGTCGCAGCGTAGCGGAAAATAAGACCGACCGGTCGTTCTTTTAGTGTGACGGCGGCGACACCGTTCGCCGACGGAGGCGCCCGGGCGCGAGCGGACTTCAGGCGATCGCGGTGTCCAGGGCGATCTCCACCATGTCGCCGAAGGTCCGCTCGCGTTCCTCCGCGGTGCTCCGGGCGCCGGTCTTGATGTGGTCCGAGACCGTCAAAAGCGTGAGCGCGCGGGCGCGGAACCGCATCGCGATCGCGTAGAGCGCGGCCGACTCCATTTCGACGGCGAGGACCCCGTAATCGGCGAGCGTGTCGTAGAGGTCGGGCCGGTCGGTGTAGAACGCGTCGGCGGCGAAGATCGGCCCGACCCGCATCGCGATCCCGCGGCGTTCGGCCACCTCGGCCGCCCGCCTCAACAGCGTGAAGTCGGCGACAGCGGCGTAGTCGATCAGGCCGTCGAACCGGGCGCGGTTGATGTTCGAGTCGGTAGAGGCACCGCTGGCGGCGATCACGTCGCGCAGTTGCAGGTCTTCGGTGAGGGCGCCACACGAGCCGACCCGGATGAGCGTGCGCACGCCGTAGTCGTTGATGAGCTCGTGTGCGTAGATCGCACACGACGGCATGCCCATGCCGGAGCCTTGGACCGAGACGTCGACGCCCTGCCAGCGACCGGTGAAGCCGAACATGCCGCGGACCTGCGAGTAGCACTTGGCGTCTTCGAGATAGGTCTCCGCGATCCACTTCGCGCGCAGCGGGTCGCCCGGCATCAGCACGCGTTCCGCGATGTCGCCCGGCTCCGCGCCGATGTGAACACTCATGGAGGCGATCCTGCCAGGCCGGCCAGTCGGCCGACCGCCCGGGCGGTCGGGTACCCTACTCGGCGGTGGTGTGTCCGAGTGGCCTAAGGAGCACGCCTCGAAAGCGTGTGAGGGTTTACGCCCTCCGCGGGTTCAAATCCCGCCGCCACCGCTGCCTACCAGGGAGATGCTGGACCGGTGCATGATCGGCCGGTCCCGCGTCAGCCGCCAGTCTCATTCGTCGTCTCAATCGGCGCTGTGGCCGCACCGGCCACAGGCGGCGAATCATCCCAGATCAGTCGGCCTACCCGATGGGCGACATCCCGCCTGACGTGAGCAGTCAGGTGCTGGTACCGAACCGCCATGGCTGAGCTGGACCAGCCCATGAGACCCATCACGGCGCGTTCTGGAATCCGGAGCGGCAGGAGCACCGTGGCGGCCGTGTGGCGGGCGTCGTGAAGAGCCACCCACCGTCCTGCTAGAGCTGCGCGGCCGCCTCCCGGGCGGAGTCCTGTTCACGGCGGTGTCGCCGGAGCAACAGAACCAACTCGTCAGGCAGTCCTATGACATGCCGACCGGCACGTGACTTGGTCTCCGATGTGGCTGGACGTTGCGGCACGCGTTCGGTCCGGATGCGCGGGGGTGGTGTAGGTGACTTGTGCGGCGGCGACCCGGACGGCGTCCTCAAGATCCGTGACGGTGAGCCCGGCTGGGGGCGGGACGAGCGCATCGGGGTCGGGGGGATCGACGCCGTCGAGTCGGAGCCGGGTGTGGGAGTGCACCGCGCCGCGGGTTTGGAACTCGGCGGCCTTGCCGTGCGAGACCCGCACCGGAGATCCTCGGGACGGTCATCAGCGGTCACGCTCTGACGGCACGACCCGTGGGTCAGCGACGCGAGCGCAATCGGGACGGCCTCAAACGGGTGGCTTAGGTCAAGCAGTACTGGACGATCTACGCGACGTCACCAGCACCGCAGAGACGCCCTCCTCAATGCAAGGTCCAAGCGATCGGTCTCGAACCGATCAGGAGCTCGCGAGCGATTTCCAGTCCTCGATCCGTTCGGCGATCAGCGCCGCTCGGGCCTGGTTGTCGCGTCCGTCCAGGACGGCGGGGTCGTCGGCCTCGGCGCGTAAGTAGACGCCAGATGTCCGGGCGTTGAGGGTGGGATCGGCGTCCGACAGGGTGGTCCAGTAACCGGACGCGCGGTCCTCGGTCTCAAGCTTGATCTCGCCGGTGCCGTAGATCGCCGGTGCGTTCGGGTGGCGCGGGCGCTCGCCCTTCCAGGCGTAGAAGATGCCCGCGGGGTCCTTCCTCTCCTTGGCCGCCTGGCTCCAGTAGCGGGCGGACAGGGTGCCGTCCTCCTGCCAGGCGCGGCCGTTCACCTCCAGCATGCGGTCGCGATCGCGTGAGATGCGCAGCAGACTCACCGCGGACGGTTCGCTGGTGCTTCGCTCGGTCATCGAGAACTGCCACCACAGCCCCTCGATCCGGGAGAGACCGCCGATGTCCTCGATCGCCTTGCGCAACTTCTGGTTGACGGCCTTCACCTCGGCGGCCTTGGTCGCGTCGCCGTACCGCACGCAG
>DATDJX010000360.1:0-14033 GCA_036520275.1 Asanoa sp. | reverse complement strand
CGTCAAGCCGCACCCGCGCGCGGTGCTGCCGCTCGCCGTCACCGTCCGCTACGCCCGCGAGGCGCTGGCCGAGGCCGGCTTCGACCCCAACCTGATCCAGCTCGCCGCCGAGGCGCCCGGCGAGGGGCTGGCCAAGACCCTCGCCACCAACCCGGCCGTACGGATCATCGACTTCACGGGCTCGACGGAGTTCGGCGACTGGCTCGAAGACAATGCCCGCCAGGCCGCCGTGTTCACCGAGAAGGCCGGCGTCAACACGGTCGTCGTCGACTCGACCGGCGACTTCGCGGGCATGTGCCGCAACATCGCGTTCTCGCTGTCGCTCTACAGCGGACAGATGTGCACCACTCCGCAGAACATCCTGGTGCCGTCCGACGGCATCGGCACCGACGAGGGACACAAGAGCTTCGACGAGGTGGCCGCCGGCATCGCCGCGGCGGTGGGCAAGCTGACCGCCGACCCGGCCCGGGCGGTCGAGGTGATCGGCGCGATCGTCAATGACGGCGTGCTCACCCGGCTCGAGGAGATCCGCGAGGTGGGCGCGCCCGTGCTGGAGTCGCGCGAGATGGAGCACCCGGCATTCGCGCACGCGGTCGTCCGTACGCCGGTGATCGTCAAGGTCGGCGCCGGCGAGACGGAGACCTACGGCCGGGAGTGGTTCGGGCCGATCTCCTTCGTGGTCGCGACCGACTCGACCGCGCACAGCCTCGATATATTTCGGTCCGTCGTCGGTGCGAAGGGCGCGCTGACCGCGTCGGTGTACTCGACGGACGAGAAGGTCCTCGACGCGGCCGAGTCGGCCGCGCTCGAGGTCGGCGTGCACCTGTCGTGCAACCTCACCGGCGGCGTGTTCGTCAACCAGTCCGCGGCGTTCTCCGACTTCCACGCCAGCGGCGCCAACGCGGCCGCCAACGCGGCCCTGACCGACGGCGCCTACGTGGCCGGCCGCTTCCGCATCGTGCAGAGTCGCCGGCAGATCTGATGGCCGAGACCTCCGGGGTGGCCGTGGCCCGGCCCTAGGCGCCGCCGATCGCCGGGCTCGCCCGGCGCGCGTCGCGGCGTCGGTGCCGTGCGGCGCCTGACGCCCGCCGACCGTCAGGCCGCTGGCAGGAGGGCGGGGCGGCGCATCTGCAGCTCGTGGAGCTCGGGGAGGGTCGGGTGGGGCATCCGGACCCCGGTGTCGACGAAGCCGAGCCGCTCGTAGGCGCGCACCGCGCGGTCGTTGCCGACCACCACCTCCAGCATCAGGTCGGGTCGTCCCACGGACCCCGACCAGGCCGCGAGCGCCTCGATCAGGTCGCCCAGCACCCCGGTGCCACGCCAGCTGGGGGTCACGTAGACCGCGAAGATGATCGTCAGCCTGCACTCGACCGGGTCGGCCACCCCGCCGGCGTGTGCGACGAACCGCCCGTCGGCCTCGGCGATGAACTGCGCGACGCGGTCGCCGGTCGACACCTCGGCGATCCGCGCGGAGTAGTCGGCGTGAGAGCGCTCCGCGGCCTGGGCGATCGTCTCCAGGAAGGCCAGCGGCGAGTCGGCCAGCATCTCGATGCGCAGCGCCCGCATGCGGGCGGCGTCGGGCGGGCGTACGCGCCGCACGGTGGCCGGCGCGGTCGTCATGTACGCATGACTACCCCGGCGGCCGCCGCGGAGGCAAACGGGATCTCCCGGCCGGCCGGGCGCACACCGTGGGTGTCTCGTGCCGCACCCGACGCCACAGCGGCCGGAGGTAGCGCGAGCAACGCGACGGCCCATCGCTCGGCGTCGCGCGGCGTCGATGGATCAAGCCCCGGTACGGGTGTTTGGTCTGGGGTAGTGCGCCTCCGTCACGCCTCGTGTAGCGTGCGATTTCGGCCGCTGTGTTCGAGGGATCACCTACGACCGTGAATGGGCGGCCTGGACCGGTAGTCAAGGTTTAAGGAAGTGCACCGTGGCGCAGGGCACCGTCAAGTGGTTCAACAGCGAGAAGGGCTACGGGTTCATCGCGGTCGATGGGGGTCAGGACGTCTTCGTCCACTTCTCCGCGATCGAGATGGACGGCTACAAGGCGCTCGAGGACGGCCAGCGCGTCGAGTTCGAGATTGCGCAGGGCCAGAAGGGCCCGCAGGCCGAGAGGGTCCGCGTCATCGCCTGAGCGCGGCAGCCGAGAGCCGGTCTCCCCAACCGGCTCGATCATCGACCTGACGAGGCGCCGATTCCGCACCGGCCGGAGGTGTGGGTCGGTGCCTCGTGGTTTCGGCGGATGCCCTGCCCTCCCGGCCTCGCGGTACGCCCGAGCCGCTTGCACTCGATAGGGGAGAGTGCTAAACAGGACCTTGGCACTCGCTGTCGGTGAGTGCCAATGGTCGGGGCGGTGGGGCCACGGTCGCAGACCCTATGGAGACGGGCGCGCGGTCTGGCCGGTCGTCGCGGGCTATCCGGCCCGGCCGGCGGACGTCACTGTCGCCAGGTAGTGACGTCCGAAGGTGCGTACAACACTGTCCAGGAGGACAACGCCGTATGGCCAAGATCATTGCGTTCGACGAGGAGGCGCGCCGCGGTCTCGAGCGGGGCATGAACATCCTCGCCGACGCCGTCAAGGTGACGCTGGGCCCCAAGGGCCGCAACGTCGTGCTCGAGAAGAAGTGGGGTGCGCCCACCATCACCAACGATGGTGTGAGTATCGCCAAGGAGATCGAGCTCGAGGACCCCTACGAGAAGATCGGCGCCGAGCTGGTCAAGGAGGTCGCCAAGAAGACCGACGACGTGGCCGGTGACGGCACGACGACGGCGACCGTCCTCGCCCAGGCACTGGTGCGCGAGGGCCTGCGCAACGTCGCCGCCGGCGCCAACCCGATGGCCCTGAAGCGGGGCATCGAGGCGGCCGTCGCGGCCGTGGCGGAGGAGCTCGCCAAGCTTTCCAAGGACGTCGAGACCAAGGAGCAGATCGCTTCGACGGCCTCGATCTCCGCGGGTGACCCCACCGTCGGCGAGATCATCGCCGAGGCGATGGACAAGGTCGGCAAGGAAGGCGTCATCACCGTCGAGGAGAGCAACACCTTCGGCCTCGAGCTCGAGCTCACCGAGGGCATGCGCTTCGACAAGGGCTACATCGCTCCGTACTTCTGGACCGACCCGGAGCGGATGGAGGCCGTCCTCGACGACCCCTACATCCTGATCGTCAACAGCAAGATCTCCGCGGTCAAGGACCTGCTCCCGATCCTCGAAAAGGTCATGCAGTCGGGCAAGCCCCTGCTGGTGATCGCCGAGGACGTCGAGGGCGAGGCCCTGGCCACGCTGATCGTCAACAAGGTGCGCGGCACCTTCAAGTCCGTCGCCGTCAAGGCCCCGGGCTTCGGTGACCGCCGCAAGGCGATGCTGACCGACATCGCGATCCTCACCGGCGGCCAGGTCATCAGCGAGGAGCTGGGCCTGAAGCTCGACGCCGTCGGTCTGGACATGCTGGGCCGCGCCCGCAAGGTCGTCGTCACCAAGGACGAGACGACGATCGTCGACGGCGCCGGCGACACCGATCAGATCCAGGGTCGGATCAACCAGATCCGCGCCGAGATCGAGAAGAGCGACTCCGACTACGACCGCGAGAAGCTGCAGGAACGCCTGGCCAAGCTGGCCGGCGGTGTCGCGGTCATCAAGGTCGGCGCGGCCACCGAGGTCGAGCTCAAGGAGCGCAAGCACCGCATCGAAGACGCGGTCCGCAACGCGAAGGCCGCGGTCGAGGAGGGCATCGTTCCCGGCGGCGGCGTCGCGCTGGTCCAGGCCGGCAAGACCGCGTTCGACAAGCTCGAGCTGGTCGGCGACGAGGCGACCGGTGTCGCCATCGTGCGGATCGCCCTCGACGCGCCGCTGCGCCAGATCGCCGTGAACGCCGGCCACGAGGGCGGCGTCGTGGTGGAGAAGGTGCGCAACCTCGAGTCGGGTCACGGCCTTGACGCCGCGACCGGCGAATACGTCGACCTGCTCAAGGCCGGCATCATCGACCCGGCGAAGGTCACCCGGTCGGCGCTGCAGAACGCGGCCTCGATCGCGGCCCTGTTCCTCACCACGGAGGCCGTGGTTGCGGACAAGCCGGAGAAGGAGAAGGCCCCCGCCGGTGCGCCCGGCGGCGGCGACATGGACTTCTGAGTCCGAGCACGACACGAGGGCGGGCCGCGCGAGCGGCCCGCCCTTCGTCGTTTTCGCCGTCAGCGGCGCTGGTTGCGTTGTTTGTCGGCCCGCGAGGTGGTCTCGCGCTGCGGCATCGGCACATCGTCGACCGGCATCGGGGGCTCGTCCCAGCCCGGCTCGGGCGGTTCCACCCCGGAGGCCTCGTCGGCCCATGGCGGTTGTGGCGGTCGGGCCCGTCCGATGGCCCGGTATTCGTCGGCCTTCTCGTCGTCCGTATCCATCAAGCGCCCTCCTTCCCCAGACACCGTAGGGCCGGCGACGAGACCGCGCGGCGATACCGGCGAGTTACATTTCCGCGAGCTCGGGGCCGACGAACCGCCGGATGACCCGACGGGGACCGTCGTCGGCAGGGCCGGCGGGCTCGCGTGCACGCGCCCCGCCGCCGGACCGCAAGAAACGCTGTTCTTGCTGGTATGCGGGCCTTGACAACGACAGGAACCGTGTTCTTGTCGAAGGGAGGCCGGGTGCGTAGTGGCGTGCGCGGATCCCTCGCGTGGTGAGGCTAAAGGCCCTGAAATGGGCGGATTACACCTGCTTACGGAAGAGGAAGAAGACCCGCTCGATGCGCGCCCCCGCTTGGCGGGCGTAGAAGGGCACCGGCCCGACCCAGCCGATCTCCGCCCTTCGGATGCCGGCGTCCCGCTGGTCGCGCAGGCACCGCCGCAGCAGCGCGCCGCCCACCCCGAGCCCGCGCGCGGCTGGCGCCGTACCCATGGGTCCGAACCAGCTCGGACGTGCGGAGCCGTAAGCGGCGAACCCCAGGATCTCGTCGCCGCGCAGCGCGACGTGGCACCCGGCGCCGGGCCGTCCGATCGAGTCGGCGACCTCGCGGTCCCAGCCGCCGCCGAACTGGGCGCGGGTGAACGCGACGAGCGCGTCCACATCGTCCGCTCCCGCGTCCCGGAGGAGGACGCCGGCGGCGGCGAGGCGCTTCTCCTCGTCGTCGGTCGGCCGCAACGCCGGCGAGCCTTCGTACGACAGGTCGGCCGTCATGTTCCACGCCGTGCGGTCCTGTTCGTAGCCCAGCGCCATCGCCATACACACCGCGGGCGTATAGCGCACGTCGATGCCCGGCCATGCGTACACCGGCGGGTTGCCCGCGAGCAGCACCTCGCCGGCGCCCAGCCCGGCCAGTGCGCCCTCGGCGCGGCCGAGCAGCGCCCGGCCGATGCCGCGTCGGCGGTGCTCCGGGGCCACGGCGATCAGGTCCACGTGGCCGACGGACGCGTCGCGGTGGGCCGTCGAGCCGAGCGCCACGCCGACGATCCGGCCACCCGTCTCGGCGACGAGCCCCACCGTACGGCGGAGCGGGCCGGTCTCACTCAGCCGCGCCACGATCTCGGCCGACTCGGCCGCGTCGTCGGGCAGGTCGAGGGCGGAGCGGCAAAGGTCGACGACGGCGGGGACGTGGGCCGGGGTCACCCCGACGATCGAGAAGGCGCGATCCACGACATCAAACTTAGCCTTCAGTCCGGTTTGGGCGTGGTGGGCGGGTTAGCCTTCGGTCCGGTTTGGGCGTGACCGGCGGGCTAACCGGCCGCGCGGGCCGCCCGGACGGCGGCGTAGGCGTCGACCTGGCCCGCGCCGATCAGGTCTTCGGCGCTGCCACACGAGCGCTGTTGGTCGTTACCGGTGCCCGTCCTGGCGGCCCTCGCCGTGTCGCGCAGGATGGTCCGGGTGCGCGCGACGTCGCCGACCAGCGCCGGGTTGGCCGACCACATCAAGGCCACCACGCCGGCGACGTGGGGCGTCGCCATCGAGGTGCCGGACTCCCGCGCGTATCCGCCGCCCGGCATCGCGGACAGCACGTCGGCGCCGGGCGCCACGACGTCGGGCTTGGTCAGGCCGTCGGGTGTCGGACCGCGGCTGGAGAACCGGGTGAGCGTGTCGGTGTCGTCGATCGCCCCGACCGTCACCGCGCTCGCGTACGGGGCGGGTGGGTCGTCGATCGAGCCGCACAGGTCGCCGGTGTTGCCGGCGGCCGTGACGAAGAACAGGCCGGCCGCGGTGATCGCGTCGACGGCCGGCCGCAACGAGCCGAGGTCGCAGCCCTCGATCGGCGGGCAGCCCCAGGAGTTGGTCAGCACGTCGGGCGCGCGGTCGGGGTTGCCGGCGGTGAACGGGTCGCCGCCGCGCGGGAACGGCGCCAGCATGAACTGCAGGCAGTCGAGGTAGTGGGCCGGGTTGCCCATGTTGCGGCCGAGGTTGACGCAGCCCATCCACTGGGCGCCGGGGGCGACGCCGATGTCGTCGCGGCCGACGGCCGAGCCGAGCGTGTGGGTGCCGTGGAAGCCGGTGTCGGTCGGGGTGGCCGAGCCGTTCCACGGGTCGTACCAGGAGTCGTCGCCGCCGCGGAACCCGGCCGCCAGTGCGGGGTGCGCGCCGTCGACGCCGGAGTCGGAGGTGCCGACGACGACGCCGGCGCCGGTGACGCCGATCTGCGACCAGACGCGGTCGGCGCCGATGTGGGTGATGTTCCACTCTGGACTGGTCGGCGCGGCGTCGCCGCCGCGGGTCTGGCCCGGCGGCTCCGGCAGCGGCCGCACCCGCTGGCTGACCAGGATCCGTTGCACGTCGTCGCGGCGGTCGAGCAGCACCCGGACGGCCTCGCCGCCGTCGACCTCGAGCGCGTTGACGAGGTAGTAGGGCGTGTATCCGAGGTGCAGCCGGTCGAGCTCTTCGCCGATGCCCCGCTGCGACTGCCGCGCGTGCTCGACGAGGCGCTGGTAGACCGCCCGGGCCCGGGCCAGCTTGCCGGCGCGGCCGGTGCCGGCCGGCAGGTTGGACAGGTCGGCCTGGCTGCTCATGATGACGAACAGCCGGTCGCCGTCCCGACCGGGCCGGCCCAGTCCGATGTAGACGCCGGCGCCGGCGAGGAGCACGATCCCGGCGAGCGCGGCGCATAGCCAGGCGTGCAGCGTGCGGCGGGCGAGCACGAGACCGTACGCGACGCCGACGACGAGAGCGAGGCCGAGCGCGACGGCTGCCGCGACGGCGGTCCAGAACGGTGTGTCGCGGCCGAGCAGGACGAGGGTGACCTCTTCGGGGTCGACGAACGCGAGCGGGCCGAGGACGCCGAGCGCGACGAGCCAGGCCACCGGCGGCGCCTGGCCGGCCGCACCCGGGCGCAGGTAGGCGCCGTCGCCGCGCGCGGGCCGCGCCGACTGCGTCAGCAGGGCGGCGAGGGCGAACCCGATCGACGGGAGCGCGACGAGCGTGGCGAGCTGTGCGCCGCTCTGCCCGACGCCGGCGCCGAGCAGGGTGAGCGCCACGCCGGCGACGAGACCGCCGACGATGACCAGCTCGGGGCGGGACAGTCGGGCGTACGGTGCCCAGAGGCTCGGACCGAGGATCGCCGCGGCGAGCCGGCCCACGGCGGCCGCCGCCGCGACGGCCAGCAGGGTCTCGACGGCGCCGCCGAGCGCACCGACCCGCAGCCAGGGCAGCAGGAGCACCAGGCCCGCGGCGACGGCGAGCCAGGTGGCGCCGGCGGACGGCCGCGCCGGTCGCGCACCCCGGCCCCGCCCGAGCACGAGCGCCGCGACGGCACAGAGGACCGCGAGGATCAGCAGGTAGAGCTCGTTGTCGAGGATCGGCAGCGCGCGCAGGGCGGTGAGCGCGACGAGCGCGAGGCCGGCGACGAGCCACGCCTGGCCGGCCGCCCGTACGGCCGCGGACCGGGGGATCGACGCGAGCAGCGCCGCGGGCGCCACCGCGAGCAGGCCGAGCAGCGCGATCAGCGGCCACCGCCAGGCGGGCCCGTCGACGCCGCCGACAATCAGGATCTGGTCGACGAACCAGCCGACCGCCTGCAGTACCACCGTGACGCCGACCGCCCAGAGGGCGACGAGGACCGCGGCGACCACCGCCCACGGGTTGGATCCCGGGCGGGTCGGCGGGGCCGGCGGGGGGATGGGCGGCGGCAGTGTGCCGATCGCGGTCGGCGGCGGCCCGGGCGGGGCCGGCTCGGGCCGGCTGGCTCCCGGCGGAGCCGGGTGCGGCCGACTCAGCGGTCGGGGCGGCTGTTCGGCCATGCGCGCCAGCGTAGACAGACCGCGCGACAACCGGCGGGCGCTACGGTGGACGGGTGCGTGATCCAGCCGTATCCCGGTTCGCCGCCGGGCAGCTGTCCCCGGCGCGCCGCGCCGCCGATCTGCGTCGGCTGCGGAGCGAGCGATTCGACGTGCTCGTCATCGGCGGCGGCGTCACGGGTGCCGGCGCCGCGGTCGACGCCGCCTCCCGCGGGCTCACCGTGGCGCTCGTGGAGGCCCGCGACTACGCCGCGGGCACGTCGAGCCGTTCGAGCAAGCTCATCCACGGTGGGCTGCGTTATCTGGAGCAGCTTGAACTCCACCTCGTCCACGAGGCGCTCACCGAGCGTGGGCTCCTGGCCACCCGGCTCGCCCCGCACCTCGTACGCCCGGTCCCGGTCCTCGTGCCGTTGCCGGCCGGCGGTGGACTGTGGGACCTGCCGGTGCGGGCGGCGCGCCGGGGTTACTACGGGCTCGGCGTGGCCGCGTACGACGCGTTCGCCGGCGTGTTCGGGCACGGCCGCGGCATGCCGCTGCACCGTCACCTCACCCGCGAGGGCGCCCGGCACCTGTTCCCGAGCCTGCGGCCCGACGCGATCGCGGGCGCGATCCGCTACTACGACGGCCAGGTCGACGACGCGCGCCTCGTCGTGACGCTCGCGCGCACCGCGGCCAGCCTCGGCGCGGCGCTGGCTACCAGCACCCGCGCCGTCGGCCTCGTCCGGCACGCGCGCGAGGTGACCGGCGTGCAGGTACGGGACATGGAGGCGCGGCTGGGGGATCCGGACGCCGAGTTCGAGGTACGGGCGCGCACCGTCATCGCGGCGACCGGGGTGTGGAGCGACGACCTCTCGCGGATGCTCGGCGATGTCGGCGTGCGGCCGGGCCTGCGGGTGCGGGCGTCCAAGGGCGTGCATGTGGTGGTGCCCCGGTCGGCCATCACCGGTGACGCCGGGCTGATCCTGCGCACGCCGACGTCGGTGCTGTTCGTGATCCCGTGGGGCGGCCACTGGATCATCGGCACGACCGACACCGACTGGCAGCTGGACCGCGCGCACCCGGCGGCGTCGGCGTCCGACATCACCTACCTGCTTTCGCAGGTCAACACGGTGCTGGACCGGCCGTTGTCCACGTCGGACATCGAGGGGGTGTACGCGGGCCTGCGGCCGTTGCTGTCCGGCGAGGCCGACTCGACGTCGAAGCTGTCCCGCGAACACGCGGTGGTCGAGCCGATGCTGGGGTTGATGCTGGTCGCCGGCGGCAAGTACACCACCTACCGGGTGATGGCGGCCGACGTGGTCGACCGGGCGGTCCGCCGGCTCGGCGGGGGTGCGGCGTCGCGCACGGCGGACCTGCCGTTGCTCGGCGCCGACGGGTACGCCGCGATGTGGCGTGACCGGCACGATCTGGCCCGGCGGCACGGGGTGTCCGCGGGCGCGGTCGAGCACCTGCTGGAGCGGTACGGGACGCTGACCACCGAGCTGTTGACGCTGATCGCGGCCGACCCGCTGCTGGCCGCGCCGCTGGAGGGCGCACCGGAGTATCTGGCGGCGGAGGTCGCCTACGCTGCCGTCGCGGAGGGCGCCCTGCACCTGGACGACGTCCTGACCCGGCGCACCCGCATCTCGATCGAGACCGCCCACCGCGGCACCGAGTCGGCAGCGCACGCGGCCGAGGTGATGGGCGCGGTGTTGGGCTGGGATGCGGCGGTGCGGATGCGGGAGGTCGAGCACTACCTCGCCCGCGTCGCCGCCGAGCGTGAGTCGCAGCGCATGCCCGATGACGCGACCGCCGACGCGGCCCGTATGGGCGCCGAAGACGTGCGCGGCTTTGCCGCCGACCGGGGCCTCGACGTCCCGCCGGACCATTCGCCCCTGTCAACCCGAATGATCTAGGCGAGCCCCGACGCTAGCTCAACGGCAGGTGGAGGCGCCCGATCGCGTGGCAGCGGACCACCCGGTCGGCTTCCAGGATGAAGTACGAGCGGGCGACGATGGTGCCGTCGGCGCGGCGGGTGCCGGGCACGCGGCCGAACCAGAGGTTGGGAGCGGACGGATCGCGTCGGACGTTCGCGTACGGGTTGTCGTGCCGCGCCATGATCCAGGCGACCACGGCCAAGCGGGTGTCCTGGTCCGGGTCTTCGGCCGCAGCCCAGCGGTCGAGGTGGCCGATGAACCGGACCAGCCGCCATTGCGGCTCAGGCTGCACGGGCCGCCCAGGCGCGCAGCGCTTCGAGCGTGTCCACCGGTCCGTCGGACGACGAGGCCACGTCGGGCGCGGACTCCAGCCACTGCGATACGGCCGCCAGATCGGGTGGCGGGTCGTCGACGCCGTCGTCGGGCGCGCCCTCGGCGCGGAAGTAGTCGCGGATCCACTCCGGCCGGATGGGCGCGCCGGTGCCGGGCCGCCGCCCGGCATCGGCCAGCCGCCACGGGGGCTCGCCGTGCGTCATCACTTCCAGGTCGTGGCCGGTCAGGCCGCCGTATCGGCTCAGCACGTAGCCGACCGTGTTGAGCGCGGCCTCGTGGAGCGTCGACCGCGGCGGCGGCGCCGAGCCGAACTTCTCCGCCGCCTACAGCGACTCCACCACCGGGCCCATATCCCAGGCGCCGATCGACTCGGCGAACAGTGGCGACCCGAACGCGGCGAGGTGGTGGCCCTGGCAGTAGTAGAGCAGCTTGTGCAGCTTCTTCGTGCCCAGCGCCGGCTGCCGCGCGCGCAGCACCGCCGCCACGTCGTGCGCCGACACCCTCATCGGCCCGAGGCTAACGGCACGACCTTGCCGGGGTTGAACAGGCCGGTCGGATCGAGGGCCTGCTTGATGGCGCGGTGCACGCCCATCCCGACGGGGCCGATCTCACGTGCGAGCCAATCGCGCTTGAGCAGGCCGACGCCGTGCTCGCCGGTGCTGGTGCCGCCCATCGACAGGCCGAGCCGCATGATCTCGTCGAACGCCCGACGCCCGCGCGCGACCGACGACGGCGACGCCCGGTCGACCACGATGTTCGGGTGCAGGTTCCCGTCGCCGGCGTGTGCGACGACGCCGATCGGGATGTCGCAGTCGAATGCGATCTTCTCGATGCCGTCGAGCATGGCGGCGAGCGCGGTTCGCGGCACGGCGATGTCGTCGACGATGATGCCGCCGCTGCCCTCCGGATGGGTGTCGGCCGCGTACTTCTCCATCGCCGGGTGCGCCAGCCGGCGGGCGCGCAGCAGCTCCGCCGCCTCGACCGCGTCGGTCGCCTCGAAGACCTCGTCGGCTCCGGCGTCGCGGCAGACAGCCGCGAGCGCCGCCAGGTCTGCCGGGGCGCGGGATCCCGTGTCCACCGCGGCCAGCAGCAGCGCCTTGGCGTCCGTGCGAAGGCCCATCGGCCGCAGCGCCTCGATCGCCCGCAGGTGCGTCCGGTCGAGCAGCTCGAGCAGGCTCGGCGAGTAGCCGCCGCCGGCGATCGCGGCCACGGCGGCGCCCGCCGCGGCCGTCGTCGGGAACAGCGCGATCAGGGTGAGCGAGTCGTCGGCCGCGGGCCGCAGGGCGACCGTCAGCTCGGTCAGCACGCCGAGCGTGCCCTCCGAGCCCACGAACAGGTGGGTGAGGTCGTAGCCGGCGACACCCTTGGCCGTCCGGCGACCGGTGCGCAGCACGTCGCCGGAGGCGAGCACCACCTCCAGCCCGATCACGTACTCGGACGTGACGCCGTACTTCACGCAGCACATGCCGCCCGCGTTGGTGGCCACGTTGCCGCCGATGGTCGACGACTCCCATGAGCCAGGGTCGGGCGGGTAGCGCAGCTCCACGGCGCCCGCCGCCGCAGCGAGCGCGGCGTTGACCACGCCGGGCTGGACGACCGCGTAACGGTTGACCCGGTCGATCTCGAGGATCCGGTCCATCGCCACGGTGGACAGCACGACCGCGCCGTCGACGGCGTTGGCCGCGCCGGCGAGGCCGGTACGGGCGCCCTGCGGCACGATCGGCGCGCCGGCCGCGGCCGCGACGCGGACCACCGCGACCACCTCCTCGGTCGTCCGCGGCCGGACCACGACCGCCGGCATGCCGTACGGGACGAGGTCGGCCTCGTCACGCTGGTGGCCGCGCAGGAGGTCCGGGTCGGTCAGCACGGCAGCGTCCGGCAGCGCGGCGCGCAGCGCCTCGATCAGGTCGGCCATACCTGCGACGTTAGCGTGGACCCCATGGTGTACGTCGATCCGCCCGCCTGGCCGGCCCGCGGCCGGCTCTGGTCGCACCTGGTCAGCGACGTGTCGTACGCCGAGCTGCATGTTTTCGCGGAGATGCTGGGGGCACCCCGGCGCGGGTTCGACCGCGACCACTACGACGTGCCGGACGACCTGTTCCGGTCCGCGGTATGGCTCGGCGCCACGGTCGTGCCGAGCCGCGAGATCGCCCGCCTGCTGCGGGCTGCGGGCCTGCGGCGGCCCAGGCACCTGGTCAGGTGAGCGCCGCCAGCTCGCGCTCCAGGTTGGCCCGGGCCGGGGCCGTCCGGCCCTGCGTGGCCGGCAGCCGGTAGAGCGCCGGGTGGTCGCGCAGGTGCCGGAGCACGGCGGTCCGGCCGGCCCGGAACAGGTCGTCGGGCACATGCGCGTACTCGCGCCGGACCTCGGCGGCGTACGTGTCGTAGGCGTCGGGGTCCGCCGAGAGGATGGCGAGGTCGGCGTCGCAGAGCAGCTCGCCGTTGCGGTCGCCGGGCTCGGGCTCGTGGCCGGCGGTGAGCAGGACGAGCCGCCGTACCTCCTCGACCGTCGCGGACGGCACCCCGAGCGCCGCGAGGATCGAGACGGCGAGAGCCCCGCTCGCCTCCTCGTTGGCCGCGCCGGCCGCCCGCGGGTCGTAGACCGCGTCGTGGAACCACGCGGCCAGCCGTACGGCGTCGCGGTCGACGCCCGGCGCGGCGGTCGAGTCCACGATCGATAGGACGGACCGCAGGTGAGCAAGGGTGTGGTAATGCCGTTGCGGCTCGGACCATCGCCGGTGCAGGTCGGCGCCCGCCGCGTGGATCGCGTCGTCGCCGGCCGTGGCGCCGGCCCGCCGCACGGTGTCGTTCCAGTCGCTCACACCGCTCATTAAAGCAAGCCGGGCCTCGACGCCGGCGCCGGTGACCTGGTGGTTTGGGTGTCTCGCTAGGCTGGCGCCATGACGTCCGCCCCCAGCGTCGACGCGCTCCCGCAGCCGGCGAAGAGCCGGCGCTGGGGCTGGCGCGCGGTGGTCATGACGGTCGTCATCGTGGTCATCGCGCTGTGCGCGATCACGATGTCGGTGCTGCTGGGCTGGAACATCGGCATCGAGGCGACGGTCATCGGCCTCGCGGCTGCGATCCTACCGGTTCCGGTGCTGGTGGCCTGCTTCCTTTGGCTCGACCGCTACGAGCCGGAGCCCGCCGGGTTCCTCGCGATCGCGTTCGGCTGGGGCGCCGCGGTCGCGACGCTCGTGGCGTACGGCGTCAACTCCGGCGCCGCCGCGCTGTTCGACGGCTGGGGCCTGCCGGAGAGCCTGGTGGCCGTGTTGGTGGCCCCCTTCATCGAAGAGTCGATGAAGGCGCTCGGGCCCGCGCTGCTGCTCCTGCTGATCCGGCGCGAGTTCTCCGGCATCACCGATGGCATCGTCTATTGTGGACTATCTGCGGTCGGATTCGCGATGGTCGAGAACATCCTCTATCTCGGCGGGCACGGCTACGCGGCGGGCGCCGAGCAGTACGGCCCGGCGACCGGCGCCGAGATGCTCATCGCCATCTTCATCGTGCGCATCCTCCTCACCGGTTTCGCCCATCCGCTGTTCACGTCGATGACCGGGATCGGCCTCGGCATCTCGGCGCGGGCCGTCGACAA
>DATDJX010000359.1:0-2108 GCA_036520275.1 Asanoa sp. | reverse complement strand
CAGGCGATCGAGATGCACGCCGCGATGCTGTCGGGCGGGGTGCAGTCACTGGCCAACTGGTGGCACGACCATCAGGACGTGCCGCGGGTCGCGCTCGTCAACCGCGCGATGGAGTTCTGCTGGGTGGGGATCGAGCGGCTGCGAGCGGTCAGCGCGCAGTCGTGAAGCGGCGCTCGGTCGGGCCGCGCCCGAGGTAGCTCACCAGCGCACCGACCACCTTCGGGTCGAACTGCGACCCGGCGCCGGCGGCGAGCTCGGCGATCGCCTCGTCGTGCTCCATCGCGCAGCGGTAGGCGCGGTCGGAGGTCATCGCGTGGTAGGCGTCGCAGGCGAGGATGATCCGGCTGCCGATCGGGATCTCGTCGCCGCGCAGGCCGTCTGGGTAGCCGCCGCCGTCGAAGCGCTCGTGCTCGTGGCGCACCATGCGCGCGACGCCGCCCAACCCGGGGATCGCGCGCAGGATCCGCTCGCCGATGAGCGGGTGCTCGCGCATGAGCTCCCACTCGTCGCCGGCGAGCGGCCCGGACTTGTGCAGGATGCGGTCGGGCACGCCGACCTTGCCGATGTCGTGCAGCAGTGCGGCGTGGCCGACGCGTTCGACCTCGATCTCGTCGAGGCCGAGAGCCGCGGCGACGGTCCTGGCCATCTCGACGACCGACGCCGAGTGCTCGCCGGTGTAGCTGTCGCGCTCGGCGAGCGCTGCGGCCAGCGCGTCGATGACGTGAGCCTGTGCGGAGCCGCGATCCAGGCCGGCGGCCGCCTCCGCCAGAAGGTCCTCGACGGTCATGCCGGGGCGGTGCGCCACGGCGCTGGCCGAGACGGTGATGAAGCCGGCCTGCGGGATGTCGGTGTGCTCAAGCTCGGCGATGAGGCGGTCGCAGCACGCGCGGGCGCCGGCCAGGGTCGTGCCCGGCATGAGGACGGCGAGCTCGTCCGCTCCCGTGCGCCCCAGGATGTCGGAGGTCCGGGTGAGCCCACGGAGGCGGCCGGCGAGCGTGAGGAGGGCCGCGTCGCCGGCCGCCGTTCCGCGGCGGGCATTGAGGGACCGGAAGTGGTCGATGTCGACGAGTGCGAGGGAAGCTGGTTGCTCTGCGGCGGCTGCGTGCGCCAGGACCGCCTCGGCGTCGCCGTGGAAGGCCTCGACGGTCAGCAGCCCCGTGCGGGGATCGCTGCGTGAGCGGTCGGCGAGGCGCGCCTCGAGGCCCGCGAGTCGCTCGTTGGCCTCGGCCAGCTCCCGCCGTAGCTCGTGATGGTCCCCCCACAAGAACACGCACTGGCTGATCGACAACATGGAGGTTGCCGTTGAGGGGTTGGACAGATGGCCGGCGGCGGCCGCGGCCGGTGAGAAGGCATCCGGTCCGGCACGGAGAATGCCCTTCGGATGGTGGTCCTCGGCATCGATCCGGGCTTGGCGAACTGTGGCTTCGGCGTAGTCGTTCGCCGTGGCCATCGGCTCATGGCGGCCGATGGCGGGGTGATCGTGACCCCTTCGGGCCTGGCGCCGGAGCGGCGGCTGGCGACGCTGCACGAGCGCGTCGCGGGGCTGCTCGAGGAGCACGAGCCCGACGCCGTCGCCCTCGAAGCACTGTATTTCGGTCAGAACGTCCGCACAGCTTTCGCGGTCGGGCAGGCACGCGGAGCGGTGCTGCTTGCGGCCGGCCAGCGCGGCGTGGCATGCGTCGACTACACGCCGCAGCAGGTCAAGGGCGCCGTCTGCGGAGCAGGTCGGGCGGACAAGGGCCAGGTCGCACGGATGGTGCAGGCGCTGCTGTCGCTGCCCGACCCGCCGCGCCCCGACCACGCGGCCGACGCCCTGGCGGTCGCGATCTGCCACGCCAACCACGCGCCGATGGCGCTGGCGGTGGCCGGGTGATCGCGCTCGTCGCCGGCGAGGTCGCCGTTCGGCGGCCGGACCATGTCGTCGTCGAGACGGCCGGGGGAGTGGGGTACCGGCTCGCGGTCTCGACCGAGACGCTTCGCCAGGTACCTGGCGTGGGGCGGCCGGTGTCGTTGCACACCCATCTCGTCGTCCGCGACGACGCGCTGGCGCTCTACGGCTTCGCGACCGAGGAGGAGCGCGATCTCTTCCTGGCGCTGATCGGGGTTCA
>DATDJX010000358.1:0-2789 GCA_036520275.1 Asanoa sp. | reverse complement strand
CCGCCCGCCCGGCGCAGGAGATCGGCCGCGTTGGCGTCGAACGCGTCGAGGTCGACGGCCGCGAACGGCGGCTCAAGGTCGGCCGTGGCGGCAGCGAGGGCCTGCAGCACGCCGACCACGCTAGTGGCAATACTCGCCGCCGCGCGCTTCGCTAGAGTGCCGCGCTTCGTAGGGAAACAACGCCGAATCCTGGAGCGGCCACGCCGCCCGGGAACGGGGGAACCAAATGGCCGGATCGACCGGCCGGGGGCGAATCGCCGTCATCGCACGGCGTAGCGCGACTCTTTCCGCGCGAGCCCGACAGCTAACCCCGTAGGCGGATGAAAAAAAGGAAACGTCCGTCGTGCCCAGTCGTCGTTCGCTTGCCGTAGGCGTGGCCGCCTTCGGTCTCGCGCTGCCCGTCACCGCGTCCGCGGAGGCCAAGCACTACGTCTTCGGAGAGCGTGCGCTGCGAGAGGGCAGCCGTGGATCGGATGTGCGGATGCTCCAGCGCAACCTCACGACGGTCGGACTGCGGACCGAGGTCGACGGCCAGTACGGGCCGCACACCGCCCGCCGCGTGCGCTCGTGGGAGCGCCGGTCGGAGATCCAGCGCGTCAACGGCCGCGTGTCGCGCTCCGAGGCGCGCAAGATGACCTCGCAGGTCGTGCGCGGCATCAAGGTGTTCGAGCCCGCTCCGGAGCCGACCGTCGCACCGGCGGGCGAGGACGCCACGCTCGGCTCCGACGGCTTGGCGGTCGCGCCGGCCTCGGCGCCGCCGGAGGTCCAGGGCGCGATCGCGGCGGCCAACAAGATCGTCGGCAAGCCCTACAAGTACGGCGGCGGCCACGGCCGCTGGGCGGACTCCGGGTACGACTGCTCGGGCGCGATGTCCTACGCCCTGCATGGCGCCGGCCTGCTCAACCGCCAGCTCACGTCAGGCGACTTCATGTCCTGGGGCCGCGCCGGCAAGGGCTCCTGGATCACCGTCTACGCGAACGGCGGCCACGGCTTCCTCGTGATCGCCGGCCTGCGCTTCGACACCGGCTGGAACAACGCCGGCAAGGGCCCGCGCTGGAGCACGAAGATGCGCCCGACGGACGGCTACACCGTCCGCCATCCGTCCGGTCTCTAGGCGAAGACGGCCCGGTCTCCAATCAAAAGAGGGAGCTTGCTCCCGGTTACGGGCGTCATGGATGACGCCCGTCTACATCAGACCGGCCGACAGGACGAAGGCCGGGGCAACTCAGTACACGTCGCGGTCTCGGTACACGGTGCGCTCTGCCGGGGCGCGCCGTGCCGAGCTGATCAGGAACAGCGAGATCAGCAGGCCGACGACGCCGATCACCATGAGGATGATCCCGATGGTCGTGATCTCCAGGCCGGAGATGTCTGCATCCACGGCGAAGTAGAGGATCGCGCCGACGGCGATCAGGAAGAGTGAGGTCCCGATTCCCATGGGGTCTGCATCCCCACGGGACGGCTGCGCCAAACTAGGGGCATGGAGACCGCCGCAGCCGATACGTACGCGCTCACGGACGAGCAACTGGAGTTCCGCGACACGATCCGCCGGATCGTCGCCGACCGGGTGGCGCCGCGCGCCGCCGAGATCGACGCTAAGGCGGAGTACCCGTGGGACATCCGCCGGCTGTTCGCCGAGCACGACCTGCTCGGCCTGCCGTTCGGCACCGAGCACGGCGGCACCGGCACGCTGATGCTCAACGTGGCGGTCGAGGAGGTGGCGCGCGCCTGCGCGTCGAGCGCCCTGATCCTGATGATCCAGGAGCTGGGCACGCTCCCGATCCAGCTCTACGGCTCCGACGAGCTCAAGCAGCGCTTCCTGCCGCGCTGCGCGAGCGGCGAGTGGTCGCCGGCCTTCGCTCTGTCCGAGCCCGAGGCCGGGTCGGATCCCGGCGGGATGATCACGCGCGCCGTCCGCGACGGCGACGAGTGGGTGATCAACGGGACCAAGAACTGGATCACCAACCTCGGCGTGGCCGACTTCTACATCGTCTTCGCCAAGACCGACCCGAGCGCCGGCCGCTCGCGCGGCATCAGCGCGTTCGTCGTCGAGGCCGACCGGCCCGGCTTCTCGATCGGCAAGCTCGAGCACAAGCTCGGCATCAAGGGCTCGCCCACCGGCCAGCCGATCTTCGAGGACGTGCGCGTGCCCGCCGGCAACCTGATCGGCGACGAGAACCGCGGCATGCAGGTCGCGCTCGGCACGCTCGACCACTCGCGTCTCGGCGTCGCGGCCCAGGCCGTCGGCATCGCCCAGGGGGCGACCGACCACGCCGCCGTCTACGCCTGCGAACGCCGCCAGTTCGGCCAGCCGATCGCCGACTTTCAGGGCATCCAGTTCAAGCTCGCCGACATGGAGACGCGCACGGCGGCCGCCCGCGAGCTGCTCTACCGGGCGTGTGCCAAGATCGACCGTGGCGAGGCCGACGCCGGCAAGTACTCGGCGATGGCCAAGCTGTTCGCCTCCGACACCGCGATGGCGGTCACCGTCGAGGCCGTGCAGGTGCTCGGCGGCTACGGCTACGTGACCGAGTATCCGGTCGAGCGCTATATGCGCGACGCCAAGATCACCCAGATCTACGAAGGCACCAACGAGATCCAGCGGCTGGTCATCGCCCGCGCGCTGCGATAGGAGCCACACCGACGATGTTCTCCAACTACCCAGTCGGCCGCCGCGTCGCCATGTCGGCGCTGTTCACGTTCTGCTGCGCGATCCTGATCGTGACGCTGCTCGGCGGCCTGTCGAACATGTACGCGGTGCGGCTGATGCAGATCGCCGCCTGCATCCT
>DATDJX010000357.1:0-3165 GCA_036520275.1 Asanoa sp. | reverse complement strand
CCCCCGCGGCTCGCGCGGTCCGCGGCGGATCGCGCTCGGCACGGTCCACCTCACCGGAACGACGGTCGAGACGCGGGGGACAGACATCATGACGCTTAGCGGAAAGACCGGCCGGGTGACGGCCGTCCCGGAGGAGGCCGGCCCGCCGCGCCAGGCCGGCCTATCGCCGTGACAGCTCGCGGCGGTCGTCGGGCAGCCGCCGGGTCGTGCCGCGCCGGTCGAGCAGGTCGAGCAGCGGCAGCACCACCCGGCGGGTGGTCGCCAGCGCCTTGCGGGCCTCGGCGACGGTGAACGGCTGCGGCAAGGTCGCGAGCACGGCCGGCGCGCGCTCGACCGCCGCCGGCGGCAGCACGATCCCGTCCGCGAGCCGCACCAGCGCGCCGGCACGCACGGCCGCCGCCACCTCGCGCGGCCCGAGGCCGAGCGCGGCAAGCCGGGCCGCCTCGGGCGCGTGGTAGGGCCGGTCGCGGAGGTCGTCGGCCAGCGCGTCGAGCGCGGCAGCGAGCGGTGCGGGCAGATCGGCCGCCGTGGCCGGCGCGATCCGGCCGGCGCGGTGCGCGAGGGGCGGCGTCGCCAGGGCCTCCACCAGCGACCGGTCCGGCAGGTCGAGCCGGTGCCGTAACGCCTCGACGGGCGCGCCGGCCTCGAGCGGGTGCCCGGCTGCGTACGCCCGCACCTCCTGCGCCAGCCGCTCCCGCAGCGCGGCCCAGTGCACGGCGTCGGCGAGCCAGTCGCCGGCCACCGGCGTGCCGGCCACCGCGACGCCCATGCGGCGCAGGTCCGCGGCGCGGGCGAGGCCGCGGCGGCGCAGCTCGTCCCGCTCGGACGGGTGGCCGTCCATCGTGGACAGCTCGGCCGCCCGGCGGGCGCCCGCTCCGCGCCGCCTCAGCACCGGCGGTACGACGTCGAGCACGGTCACGCCGCCGGCCACATACCGCCGCCCGGGGTCGCGCAGCAGCGCGCGGTCGCCGATGTGCACCGGCAGCGGCCGGCCCAGCCGCAGTCGTGCGGTGTCGGCGCCGAGCGGGCGGACGGTCGCGGGCACGGCGGCGGAGCCGAGGTGCAGGACGAGCTCGTGCGGCAGGTCGTCGACCGGACTGCCGTGCACCCGCGCGTCGATGAGGTCGGTGCTCACGAACGTGCCGGGCGTGACCAGCGCGTCGCCGCGGCCGATGTCGTCACGGGCGATGCCGCGCAGGTTGACGGCCACCCGCGCGACGGCGGTGAGGCGGTCCGCGGCCGCGCCGAGCGCCTGCAGCCCCCGTACGCGTACCTGCCGGTCGGCGCCGGCGACCTCGAGGCCGTCGCCGGTCGCGAGCCGGCCGGCGCCGAGGGTGCCGGTGACCACCGTGCCGCTGCCCTGGATGGTGAAGGACCGGTCCACCCAGAGCCGGACCGGCGCGTCGAGGTCCGGCGGCGGCAGGGCGGCGACCAGGCGGTCGAGGGCCGCCCGCAGGTCGTCGAGGCCCGCGCTGGTGACCCCGCTGACGGCCACGGCCTCCACCCGGCCGAGAGAGGTCGCGGCGATCTCCGCCATGGCGCGGGCGGTGGCTGGGCCGGGGTCGGCGAGGTCGGCGCGGGTGACGACGAGCAGGCCGTGGCGCACGTCGAGGGCGTCCAGGGCGGCGAGGTGCTCGGCCGACTGGGGCATCCAGCCGCCGTCCGCGGCGACGACGATCAGCGCTGCCGGCACCGGGCCGACGCCGGCGAGCATGTTGGGCACGAACCGCTCGTGGCCCGGCACGTCGACGAACGCGATCATGTCTCCGGACGGCAGGCGGGTCCACGCGAAGCCGAGGTCGATGGTCATCCCGCGGCGGCGCTCCTCGGCCCACCTATCCGGATCCATCCCGGTCAGCGCCCGGACCAGGGTCGACTTGCCGTGGTCGACGTGTCCGGCGGTGGCGACGACGTGCACGCCGAGAACTCTGCCACGGCGTGTGTGCGAGGGTGGGCGGATGGAGTACCGCCTGACCCAGTACGCGCACGGCGGCGGCTGTGCCTGCAAGATTCCGCCGGGCGAGCTCGAGTCGGTCGTCGCCGGCCTGCTGGGCACCGAGCCGCCGGCCGGGCCGGGCGAGCTGCTGGTCGGACTCGACGACGGCGATGACGGGGCGGTGGTGCGGATCGCCGACGGTGCCGCCGTGGTCGCCACGGCCGACTTCTTCACGCCGGTGCTGGACGACCCGTACGACTGGGGCCGGGTCGCGGCGGCCAACGCCCTGTCCGATGTGTACGCGATGGGCGGCACGCCGGTCGTCGCGGTCAACCTGCTCGGTTGGCCGCGCGACGTTCTGCCGATGGAGCTGGCCGGGCGGGTCCTGGCAGGCGGCCTGGCGGTCGCCCGGGAGGCCGGCTGCCACGTGGCCGGCGGGCACAGCGTCGACGACCCGGAGCCGAAGTACGGCATGGCCGTGACCGGCGTCGCCGACCCCGCTCGGCTGCTGCGCAACGACGCCGGCGTGCCGGGTGTGCCGTTGACGCTGACCAAGCCGCTCGGCGTCGGCGTGCTCAACAGCCGGCACAAGGCCACCGGCCAGGTCTTCCCCGGTGCCGTGGCGGCGATGACCGCGCTCAATCGCGACGCCGCCGAGGCGGCGCTGAAGGCGGGCGCGGTGTGCGCCACCGACGTCACCGGCTTCGGCCTGCTCGGGCACCTGCACAAGCTCGCCCGGGCGAGCGGCGTGACGGCGCGGGTCCGCGCGGCGGACGTCCCGTACCTCGAGGACGCGCGGCAGGCGCTGGCCGACGGCTACGTCAGCGGTGGCACCCGGCGCAACCTCGATTGGGTGCGGCCACGCCTCGACCCCGGTCCGGCCGGCGACGACGAGCTGTTGCTGCTCGCCGACGCCCAGACCTCGGGCGGTCTCCTGGTCGCCGGCGAGCTCCCCGGCCACCCGGTGATCGGCGAGCTGTTGCCCGCCCGGGCCGACGGCGTCACCCTCGAGATCCGCTGATACCGTCGAGGACCTGCCATCCGCATGTCCAGCCGGTCCGTTCCGCGTAGCACCGAGGCAGGCGGCCGACCGGCGATCGCCGCGGGTCTTCGTGGGCCACGATCACCCGTGTCCGCTCACGGTGGCGGTGGTCAGGACGGACAGGCGTGCCGGGCGGAGGGCGTCGGTGCGATGCCAGAGCTCGGCGGGCAGGGCGGACCGCTGGTCG
>DATDJX010000356.1:0-3045 GCA_036520275.1 Asanoa sp. | reverse complement strand
GCACCCGAACCGTGCCGTAGGCTCGGTCTGGTAACCCGACGGTGCCGGCGGCGCGCGCGGACGGTCATCAGCTCCCGCGTGTAACGTGCACTGGGAGGGGCACGGAGACGAAAACGACACGGAGGCGCGGTGCGTGAGCTGAGCGTGGTCGGGGTTCGGGTCGAGTTGCCCAGCAACCAGCCGATTGTGCTGCTCCGGGAGGTCGAGGGCGACCGCTACCTCCCGATCTGGATCGGGGCGGTCGAGGCCACCGCGATCGCGTACGAGCAGCAGGGCGTCAAGCCCGCGCGCCCGCTGACCCACGATCTTTTGCGCGATGTGCTGGCCGCGTTGAAGGCGCCGCTGCGGGCGGTCGAGATCGTGGAGCTCAAGGAGAACGTGTTCTACGCCGACCTGCTCATCGGCGACGGCCTGCGGGTGTCGGCCCGGCCCAGCGACTCGATCGCGTTGGCCCTGCGGGTGGGCGCCCCGATCCGCTGTGCCGACCAGGTCCTCACCGAGGCGGGGATCGTGATCCCCGACGAGCAGGAGGACGAGGTCGAGAAGTTCCGGGAGTTCCTCGAACAGGTGCGACCGGAAGACTTCGCGGGCTGACGCGGACGGGCCCGAGCCACGGGTCCGCCGCCGGCAGAGACCAGTGCGCGGCGTGTCGCGGGAAGGGTCCTGCCGCACCATCGGGGTCCGCTATAGGGTTGCCTGGTCGATGGGTGCTCCGTCCGCCGCCGCGGCGTGGGTGCCGCGCTGACGGGGAGGTACGCCGCATGCCCGAGCCTCACGATCCCAACCCTGGTCCGACGCCGACCGACGACGGGGTGGGCTATCGGGGGGTCACGGCCACCCACGCGGTGGGGATCTCCTACCGCCAACTCGACTACTGGGCCCGCACGGCGCTGGTCGTGCCGAGCATCCGCGACGCGTCCGGCTCCGGTACGCAGCGGCTCTACTCGTTCCGCGACCTGGTCGTGCTCAAGGTCGTCAAGCGGCTGCTCGACGCAGGGGTATCCCTGCAGAACATCCGCAAGGCGATCGACACGCTACGCTCCCGCGGCGTCGACGACCTTGCCGGCATCACGCTGATCTCCGACGGCACGACGGTGTACGAGTGTCGCTCGCCGGAGGAGGTCGTCGACCTGCTGCAAGGCGGCCAGGGCGTGTTCGGCATCGCGATCGGCGGGGCGTTCAAGGAGATCCAGGGTTCGCTGTCGCACCTGCCCGCGGAGTCGTCCGTGCCGGCCGAACCGGCCGCCCCGGCCGGCGAAGACGAGGCCGGCCTCGATGCCGGCCTCGATGCCGGCCTCGCCGCGGGCACCGAGCCCACCGGCGACGAGCTCGCCGCACGCCGCGCCCGCCGCCGGGCCGGCTGACCTCCGGCCAGCGACGAGACCCTGCGCGGCTCCCAACCCGCCGATCTTGCACTTGTCATGGCCCAAAGCGGGCAAGTCGACGAGATAAGTGCAAGATCGGCGGGTCGGGGGTCGGCCTGCCCGACCTCGGCGGCCGCACCGGCACCATTCCGAGGACGTCGACACCGCCGGCCCCATGGTGTCGGAGCGCAGCGTCCAGGTCAGAGCGGGTTGACCAGCTCGGCGTCGATCGCGTCGAGCTCCTCCCTGGCGAAGTCGAGCCGGCGTAGCGCGCCCAGGTTGTCCTCGAGCTGCGCCACGCTGCTCGCCCCGATGATCAGGCTGGTCATCCGCTCGTCGCGCAGCGCCCACGCCAGCGCCAGCTGGGCCAGCGACTGGCCCCGGTCGGCGGCGATCCGGTTGAGCGACGTGATCACCCGCAGGGTGCCCTCGTCGAGGTCGGACTCGGACAGGAACACGCTCGTGCGCATCCGCGAGTCGTCCGGGACGCCGTGCAGGTAGCGGTCGGTGAGCAGACCCTGCTGCAGCGGGCTGAACGCGACGCAGCCGGCCCCGACCGCGTCGAGCGTGTCGAGCAGCTTGTCGCGCTCGATCGCCCGGTTGAGCATCGAGTACGACGGCTGGTGCACCAGCAGCGGCGTGCCCAGCTCGCGCAGGATCGACGCCGCTTCGGTGGTCTGCGCGGACGAGTAGTTCGAGATGCCCACGTAGAGCGCCTTGCCGGCCCGCACGACCGCGTCGAGCGCGCCCATCGTCTCCTCGAGCGGCGTGTCCGGGTCGGGGCGGTGCGAGTAGAAGACGTCGACATAGTCGAGGCCCATCCGGCGCAGCGACCGGTCCAGCGAGGCGACGAGGTACTTGCGGGAGCCCCACTCGCCGTATGGGCCGGGCCACATCAGATAACCCGCCTTGGTGGAGATAACCAGCTCGTCCCGGTACGGCCGCAGGTCGCGGGCGAGGATCCGGCCGAAGTTCTCCTCGGCGGCGCCCGGCGGCGGGCCGTAGTTGTTGGCCAGGTCGACGTGGGTCACGCCGAGGTCGAAGGCCCGCCGGCAGATGTCGCGCTGCCGCTCGTACGGCCGCGCGTCGCCGAAGTTCTGCCACAGGCCGAGGGAGATGGCCGGCAGGCGCAGGCCGCTGCGGCCCGCGCGGCGGTAGGACATCGCGTCGTACCGCTCGTCGGCTGCGAGGTAGGTCACGGGCCCACCCTAGGCGGTCGTGAGCGCGCCGACATCGTGCCGAAACATCAACACTGGTAGCCTTGCGCGCAGGCATCACCCGCGCGAGAGAGACCGCTTGCCAGACAGCTGGCCCAGGCGGCGCCGAAGGGGCAAATCCTCCCCGGAACCTCTCAGGCAAAAGGACCGCGCGGGGTACGCACTCTGGAGCGCCGCACCGGGTACGACAGAGGGGGAGGCCGCTTCGTCGACCTCGACCCTCACCATCCGGGAGCGCCATCGATGACCGCAGAAACCTTCGCCGACCGGCACGTAGGCCCGGACACCGCCGACGAGCGCCGGATGCTCGACGCGGTCGGCTACGGCTCGATCGACGAGCTGATGGACGCCGCGATCCCCGAGGTGATCCGCTGGCAGGGCACCCTCGCCCTGCCGCCGGCCGCCTCGGAGGCGGAGGCGATCGCGGAGCTGCGCGCGCTCGCCGACCGCAACACCGTCGCCGT
>DATDJX010000355.1:0-7976 GCA_036520275.1 Asanoa sp. | reverse complement strand
GCGCAGGTCAGCGTCCATCTCGCGACGTTGCCCGAAGACGGACCGACCGGGGTGCTCTGGGGCGACCGGTCGATGTCGCACGGCGAGGCCGGCGACGGCGTCCTGCCCTGGTGACCAGCCGATCAGGGCACCCATTCGAAGCGGGGTGGGCGGCGCTCGACGAACGCGGCCACCCCCTCCGCCGCCTCCCCGGAGCGGCGCATCTCCGACAGCCAGTACGCCGCGCGCTCGGGCGCCTCGACGCCGGACGCGGCCAGGTCCACGATCTCCTTGGCGGCGGCGATGGTGAGCGCCGACCGGCTCGCGATGGTGTCGGCGAGCACCTTTACCCGGGTGTCGAGCTCGTCGACCGGGACGACCTCGTCGGTGAGACCGGCCGGGCTGGCCCGCGGCGCGTCGACGAGGTCGGCGGTGTAGAGCAGGAACTTCGCCGTCGCCGGGCCGACCAGTGCGACCAGCCGCCGGGTGGTCTCGACGGTGTACACGATGCCCAGCCGGGCCGGCGGCACGCCGAAGCGTGCGTCCTCCGCCGCGATCCGCAGGTCACAGGCGACGGCGAGCTGGCAACCGCCGCCGACGCAATGGCCGCGGATCCGGGCGATCGTCGGTTTGGGCAACGTCGCGAGCGCCTCTTCGGCGGCGACCGTGTCGCCGCTCTGCAGCAGCTGGTCGACGTTGAGCAGGTCCGCTCCGGCCGAGAAGGTGTCGCCGGCGCCGGTCAGCACCAGCACCCGTACGCGCTCGTCGCGGGCGGCCGCGCTGAGCAGGATCGGCAGCTCCCGCCACATCGCGATGGTCATCGCGTTGCGGTGGTCGGGGTTCACGATCGTGATGGTCGCGGTGTGACCGTCGACGTCCAGGCGCAGGACAGGATCCACGCCCCGAACGCTATCTCCTGCATCAGGTCAGGTTGCCGTGCCGGTCGCGGAGCTTCAGACGGGTGGACGGCACGGCCGGGGCGGGCAGGGCGTCGCCCGCGTACCCGTGGACCTCGCCGAACCGTCGGCCGGCCATCCAGTCTTCGCGTGCCTCGCGGATCTCCTGGTCGGAACGTGCGACGAAGTTCCACCACATGACCAGCGGGTCCTCGAACGGCTCGCCGCCGAGCAGGAACAGCCGCGCCCCGGCGTCGGACCCGACGACGAGTGTCGACAGCGATTCGCCCAGGTGGAGCAGCGAACCCGGCTCCAGCGTGGCGCCGGCGACGTGCGCGGCGCCGTCGATCGCCAGCACGCCGTACTCGAAGGCAGGGTCGAGCGGGATCGCGGACCGCGCGCCGGCGCTCACCCGCAGCTCGGCACCCACGAGCGGGGTGTGCACGACGGCGGGGGAGACGGCGTCGCCCAGCGCGCCGACGACCACCGTGGCGGTGACGCCGTCGGCCTCGAACGCCGGCATCGACGGGTGGTGCTCGAAGCGCGGCTCGCGGTGCCGCGCGCCGTCGGGCAGCGCGACCCACAGCTGCAGGCCCTGCATGACCGGCGGATGCGGCACCGGTGATTCCTCCGAGTGCGCGATGCCACGGCCGGACGTCATGAGGTTGAGCTCGCCGGGCAGGATCGTCTGCAGGCTGCCCAGGCTGTCACGGTGCAGGATTTCGCCCCGCACGAGCCAGCTCACCGTCTGCAGGCCGGTGTGCGGGTGTGGCGGCACCCGCATGCCGGGCCGCTCGGCGACGTCGTCGGGCCCGAACTGGTCGACGAAGCACCAGGCGCCGATCATCCGCCGGGGCCGCTGGGGGAGCAGCCGACGGACGGTGGTGTAGCGGCCCAGCGGCACGTCGTGGCCGGGCAGGAGAACGCTGGTCGGCTCGCCGGCCAGGGCGACCGGCCCGTCGGGAGTCATGACACCAACGTACGCTGCCGGGCGTGCGACTGACCGTCCTCGGCGCCTGCGGCGCCTACCCCGCGGCGGGCTCGGCGTGCAGCGGTTTCCTCGTCGAGCACGACGGTTTCCGGCTGCTGCTCGACGCCGGGTACGCCACGATGCCGCGGCTGCTGTGGTACGTGGACGCGGCCGAGGTCGACGCCGCGCTGATCACACACGGGCATCCGGACCACTGTGCCGACCTCAACCCGCTGCTGCGCGCGCGGGCGCTGGCCGACGCGCCGCCGCCGGCCCTGCCCGTGTACGCGCCCCTGGGCGCCCTCGAGGCGGTGCTGGCGCTGGACCGCCCGCAGATGCTGGGCGGCTCGTACGACGTGCGCGCCGTCGCCTCCGGCGAGGGCTTCGCGGTCGGACCGTTCACAGTGGACGCCCTGGCCCTTCCGCACTTCGTGCCGAACCTCGGCTACCGGCTGACTGCGGGCGGGGCCACGCTCGCGTACACCGGCGACACCGGGCCGAGTCCGCAGATCGCGCGGCTCGCCCGCGGCGCGGACGTCCTGCTCGCCGAGGCGACGTACGTCGACGCGGTGGTCGACACGGACGCGCGGTTCCTGAGCAGCGCCCGGCAGGCCGGCGGGCACGCCGCGGCGGCAGCCGCCGGCCGGCTGCTCCTGACCCACCTGTGGCCCGGCACCGACGAGGAGGCGGCCGTGGCCGCGGCGGCGGCGTCCTTTCGCGGCCCGACCCAAGCCGCCGGTCCCGGCCTGGTGATCACCCTCCCCTGACGGGCGAAGGCCAGGCTGCTCGCGCGCGTGGAACTCTGCCGGATTGGATCGTGACAACGAATCGTTGACGGTGTCACGATAGCGGCCATGGTCGGTCGTCCGCCCAGGGAGGTCCTCGTCGATCTCGACGCGCCGGTCGGGGAGGTGTTGGCGGCGCTCGGCGCCGTCGGCGCGCTGCGACGCGACCTCGACGGCACCGAGCGGGGGCTCATCGAGCGCGCCCGCGAGGAGGGGGTCGCTTGGCCACGCATCGCCGAGGCGCTGGGTCTCGCCTCCCGTCAGGCGGCCGAGCAGCGGTTTCTGCGGCTCGGTGCGGCACCCGGTCGGGATCCGGCCGGAGCCCGCGCGTCCCGGCGCCGTCAACAGGGTGTTGACCATGCCTATGGCGCGGCGATCCGCGAACTGCGGATGTCTGTGCGGGTGGCTCGCCGGCAGGTCGGCGCGGACGCGGGCTGGGACGGCCGGCATCCGCGAGCCGCTCTGGTCAGGGCCAGCCTGGACGAAGCCGCGGAGGCGCCACCCGGCGCCATGTTCGCGCTGGTCGAGGCAGCTCTCGATGATCTCGGCGCGATGTCGCGCGATGCCGTACCCCCGGCACTGCGGCCCGGCCTCGATGCCCTCCGTGCCGCCGCGGCGGTCGCGGCCCAGGGTTGACACCGGCCGACGCAGCCCTTGAGGATTGAGCCCCATCCACTCAAGGAGGGCTCTCGGATGCGCGACCGCAACGTCCTGCTGTTCGTCGCGGTCTCGCTGGTGGCCGGCTTCGGCTCCACGGCGATGCTGCTCACCTCCGGCGTATGGGTCATGAGCCTGACCGGTTCGGCGAGCCTCGCCGGGCTGACCGGCATCGGCATCTATCTGCCGAGCCTGTTCGGGCCCGTCCTCGGCGTGCTGGTCGACCGGGTCCCGCGGCGGCGGCTGCTGATCGCGACCTCGCTCGGCCTGGCCGCGTTGGTACTGGGCCTGCTGGCCGTGCACTCGGCCGCGCAGGTCTGGCTGGTGTTCGCGGTGATGCTCGGGTACGGCATCGGCTTCGTGCTGATCGACGCGGCCGAGTCGGCCGTGCTGCCGGCGTCGGTCGATCGCGACGTGCTGCCCCGCCTCAACGGCGCGCGGTTTAGCGCCCAAGAGGGCGTGAAGCTGGTCGCCCCGCTCGCCGGCGCGGCACTCTTCGCAGCCGCGGGCGGCAGCTCGGTGGCGCTCGTGTCGGCGGGCGCGCTCGTCGCCGCCGCCGCGCTGTACGCCTCGCTGCGCCTCGCCCCGCCGGTCGTGCGTCCTGAGGTGCAGAGCGGGGCCGACGCGCCGTCGCGCCGGCTGTGGCGGGAGACCCGGGAGGGCGTACGGACCCTGTGGGCCGCGCCGCGGCTGGGCGCGCTGACGCTCACCGCGGCGGGCGTGGTGACGTTGTCCGCGGTCGCGACGCCTGCCATGTACGCCGTGGTCACCGCCGGCCTACATCGGCCACCGGCGTTTCTGGGAGTCCTTTCCGCGCTGCAGGGCGCGGGATCCATCGCCGGCGGGATGGTCGCCGGGCGGCTCTTGACCCGATGTGGTGAGGCCTTCGTGTGCGCAGCCGGCGCGGCGGTCTTCGCCGTCGCCGCGGCGCTGCAGGCGATCCAGTGGCTACCCACGGCCCTCGCGGGCAGCGTCCTGGTCGGCGTCGGTCTACCGTGGACGATCGTGGCGGTCGTCACCTCCGCCCAGCGCACGGTCCCGGACGATCTGCTCGGCCGGGTCGTTGCCTCGATCAACACCATGATCTTCGCGCCGCTCTCGTTCGCGGCCGTCGTGGGCTCGGCGGCCCTGACGGTCATCGACCAGAGCGTCCTGATGGCCGTTGTCGCAGTCGGCGCCGCAGCCGTCGGCACCGCGCTCGCCCGGTGTCGATCTTGGGATCGTCATCGCCCAATCCGGGCAGATCGCGACGACAATCCCAAGATCGACGAGAGGGCGAGGGCGGGGCGCGGCTAAGCTCACGACGTGGCGTTCCGTGGGTGGCCGAGCGAGGCTCTGGAGTTCTACGAGGGCCTCGAGGCAGACAACTCGAAGACGTACTGGGAAGCGCACCGCGGGGTCTACGAGGACCAGGTCCGGGCGCCGATGGTGGCCCTGCTCGCCGACCTCGAGCCAGAGTTCGGTCCGGCAAAGATCTTCCGGCCCTACCGCGACGTCCGGTTCAGCGCGGACAAGACGCCCTACAAGACGGCGATCGCCGCGACTCTCGAACGCGGCGGCTACATCCACCTCTCCGCCGAGGGCCTCTCGGCCGGCAACGGCATGTACCACATGGAAGCCGACCAGCTCGCCCGCTACCGCGCGGCGGTGCACGACGACGCGAGCGGCGCCACGCTGGACAAGCTCGTGGCAGAGGCCGCCCGCGTTGGCATCGAGATATCCGGCCACGACCGTCTCAAGCGGACGCCGCGCGGCTACGCCGCCGATCACCCGCGCGCCGACCTCTTACGCCACAAGGGGATCGTCGCCTGGAAGTCGTGGCCGGTCGCCCCCTGGCTCGGCACTCCGGCCGCCAAGAAGCGGATCGTCGAGTTCCTGCGCGCCACCACTCCGCTCAAGGACTGGCTCGCCACCCACGTCGGCCCCAGTCACGAGGAGTCCCGGTGAACGATGCCGCGCCGGACCGGCTGGAACCGCTGTCCGAGGACTGGCAGACCATGCTTGCCGTCGTCGCCCATCCCGACGACCTCGAGTTCGGCTCGGCCGCCGCCGTCGCTCGCTGGACCGACCAGGGCAAGCGGGTCGTCTATGCCCTCGTCACGAGCGGCGAGGCCGGCATCGACGGCATGGCACCCGAGCTGGCCCGGAACGTGCGGGAGGCCGAGCAGCGCGCGTCCGCCTCGATGGTCGGCGTGGACACCGTGGAGTTCCTCGGCTTCCCCGACGGCATCCTGGAGTACGGCGTGCCGCTGCGCCGGGAGATCGCCCGCGCGATCCGGGTGCACCGCCCCGACGTGGTGCTGACCAACAACTTCCGCGACACCTGGGACGGCGCGGTGTTGCTCAACCAGGCCGACCACATCGCCACCGGCCGGGCGGTGCTCGACGCCGTCCGGGACGCCGGCAACCGCTGGGTCTTCGCGGAACAGCTCGACGACGGGCTCGACAGGTGGGGCGGCGTGAAGCAGGTCTGGGCGGCCGGTTCGCCGCTGGCCCGGCACGGCACCGACGTGACGGCGACCTTCGACCGGGGCCTCGCGTCGTTGCGGGCACACGAGGCCTACATCGCCGGCCTCGGACCGGGCGCCTTCGATCCCGAGGAGTTCCTCGAGGGCATCGGCCGCGCGGTCGGTGGCCGGGTGGGTGCGCGCTTCGGCGCCGCGTTCGAGGTGTTCGACTTCAACCCGTTCTGACCGGGACCGTGGCCGGTTGATCGGCCATGATCGGTTCAACCGGGGGCGTTGACCTGCGGGCCCTTTGGCGGTAAGCATGTCGATAAATCGATGCCTCCGGGTCGGCCGACGGGCCGACCCACACCCCCCGGGAGGAACACGTGAGGAACATCCGACGTGTCATGCTCTGCGCCGCGGCCACGACGCTCGCGGCCGGTGTCATGACGGTCCCGGCACAGGCGGCGCCCACCACGCTGTCCGCCGACGCCGCCACGGTGCTCGCCGACTCGCTCGGCGCCGCCCGTACGGCCGGCTCCTACGTCGACGCGAGCGGCCGCCCGGTCGTCACCGTGACCGACGATGCCACCGCGAAGGTCGTCCGAGCCAAGGGCGGCGTGGCACGGTTCGTGACCCGCAGCGCCGCCTCGCTGAAGGCGCTGCAGGCCAGGCTCGACAAGGGCGTCACCGGCACCGCCTGGGCGATCGACCCGGTGTCCGACCGGCTCGTCGTCGACGTCGACACCACGGTGGGCGGTGCGCAGCTCGCGGGCATCGAAGCCGGCGTCAAGGCCAGCGACGGCGCCGCCACCATCAACCGGTTGCCGGGCACGCTGTCCAAGACGATCACCGGCGGCGACGCCATCTACGGCGGCAACTTCCGCTGTTCGCTCGGGTTCAACGTGCGCACCAGCGCCGGCACCTACTACTTCCTCACCGCCGGCCACTGCACCAACGCCGCGTCGACGTGGTACGCGAACGCCGGTCACACGACCGTGCTCGGCAGCCGGGCCGGCACCAGCTTCCCCGGCAACGACTACGGCATCGTCCGCTACTCGACCTCGTACACCAACCATCCGGGCAGGGTCGGCTCGCAGGACATCACCAACGCCCGCACCCCGAGCGTCGGCGAGACGGTCTACCGCCGTGGCAGCACGACCGGCATCCACAGCGGTTCGGTGACCGCGCTGAATGCCACCGTCCGGTACGCCGAGGGCACGGTATACGGCCTCATCCGGACCACCGTCTGCGCCGAGCCGGGCGACAGCGGAGGCTCGCTCTACCGCGGCACCTCCGCTCTGGGCCTGACCTCCGGCGGGTCCGGCAACTGCAGCTCCGGTGGCACGACGTTCTTCCAGCCCGTCACCGAGCCGCTCAGCGTGTACGGCGTTTCGGTCTACTAGCACCGCCGTCCCGCCTCGTCACCCGTCCGCCTAGGGTGGACGGGTGACGTCGCCACGGGTGCCGAACTACGGCCACTACACGTCGATGCAGGTGCGCGCCGGTCGGGTGCACGGGCTGGACCGCCACCTGGTCCGGCTGGACGCCGCCAACCGCGAGCTGTTCGGCAAGCCGCTCGACGGCGACGCCGTACGGGCCCGGGTCCGCGAGGCGCTCGGCGGCACCGCCGACGCGGCCGTGCGGGTTGTCGTGGTCGAGGACGGGCTGCTCGTCGAGGTCTCCGAGCCGGTGGATCCGCCCGGGACGCCGCAGCGGCTGCTGTCCGTGCCGTACGTCCGTCCGTTCGCCCACCTCAAGCACCTCGGCACGTTCGCGCAGGTGCGCCACGCCCGGGTCGCCCGCGAGCGGGGGTACGACGACGCGCTGCTCACCGGGCCGGACGGGTTGGTGACCGAGACCTCGATCGCGAACGTGGGTTTCTTCGCCGGTGACCATGTGGTGTGGCCGGACGCGCCGGTGCTGGTCGGCACGACGATGCAGATCATCGAGGCGGGCACGTCGACGCGGCGGTTCCCCGTACGTCTCACGGATTTGCGCGCGTACGACGGCGCGTTCGTCGCCAACTCGCGCGGCGTCGCCGCGGTCGTCGCGATCGACGACGTGGTGTTCCCGGTTGACGCGGTGCGGCTCGCCGCGGTGGCGGCGGTCTATGCCGCTGCGCCGGCCGGGGAGGTCTGAGCCCGGTCGTATGCGAGCCGGGCGGCCGCGATCTCGCCGCGGTGACGCTCGGCCCACGTGGTGAGCGTCACGAGCGCGTCGTAGAGCTCGAGGGCCATCT
>DATDJX010000354.1:0-12071 GCA_036520275.1 Asanoa sp. | reverse complement strand
GTCGGTGCAGCGCAATGTGTGGTTGGCGCAGCGGCGGGCGGCGCGCACGTCGGGGATCGCCCTTGACGACCCCGAGGTCATCGTGGATCTGGTCGGGCTCTCGGGTCGGGGGGATGCCCGGTTGGCGCAGTTGGCGCCGGGGGCGCGGCAGCGGGCGGCGGTGGCGGTGGGGGTGGCGGCGTCGCCGGGGGTGGTGTTGGTGGATGAGCCGACCTCGCAGTTGGATTCGCGGGGTCGTGATGAGGTGTTGGCGGCGTTGGAGACGGTCAACGCGCGGCGGGGTACCACGGTGGTGGTGGTCACCCATGACGGGTTGGTGGGGGCGCGGTTGGGTCGGGCGGTGACGATCCGGGATGGTCGGGTGGGTGCGGAGGGTCGGGGTGGGCGGGACTTCGCGGTGGTGGCCGGGGATGGCACGGTGCAGCTGCCGCCGGAGGTGTTGGGGGCGTTCCCGCCGGGGACGTTGTTCACGGTGGACCAGGACAACGGCACGGTCACCCTGGTCCCCGGCGGGCCCGGCCCGGCCGCCGACACGGGTGACATAGTGGGACCGTGACGGCCGGCCCCGCGCTCGACTCCCCCGCCGCGCTCGCCCGGGCGCTGGCCACCACCGGCTACCTCGCCGACACCGGGCTCGCGACCGCCGGCTACCTCGCGCTCAAGCTCGGCCGGCCGCTCTTCCTCGAGGGCGAGGCCGGCGTCGGCAAGACCGCCTTCGCCCAGGCGCTCGCCGCCGCGACCGGGTCGACGTTCGTCCGGCTGCAGTGTTATGAGGGACTCGACGCCGCCCAGGCGCTCTACGACTGGGACTTCCCGCGGCAGATCCTGCATCTGCGCGCGGCCGAGGCGGCCGCCGCCGCGACCGGCAACCGGCCCGACGCCGAGACGCTCGAGGCCGGCCTCTACGACCGCCGGTTCCTCATCGCCCGCCCGCTGCTGCAGGCCCTCGAGCAGAGCCCGTGCGTGCTGCTCGTCGACGAGATCGACCGTGCCGACGACGAGTTCGAGGCGTTCCTGCTCGAGGTCCTCGCCGACGCCGCCATCACCGTTCCCGAGCTCGGTCGGATCGCCGCCGCCACCCCGCCGCTCGCGGTGCTCACCAGCAACCGCACCCGCGAGGTGCACGACGCGCTGAAGCGTCGCTGCCTGTACCACTGGGTCGAGCACCCGGACTTCGACCGCGAGGTCGCGATCCTGCGATCCCGGCTGCCGGAGGTCACCGACCGCCTGGCGGCCCAGGTCGCCACGGCCGCCAGGACGCTGCGCGGCCTTGAGCTCATCAAGCCGCCCGGGGTCGCCGAGTCGATCGACTGGGCCGGCGCGCTAGCCGCCCTCGGCGCACGTGACCTCGACCCCGACGCCGCGGCCGCGACTCTCGGCGCCGTACTGAAGTACCGGGAGGACGTCGAGCGCGTCCGGACGACCGGCCTCGACGCCCTGCTGGCGACGGCGTCATGACCCCGCCAGCCGCGCCGATCTTGGATTGGTCTCCGCGAATTGCCCGACATGTCGGGAGATAGGTCCAAGATCGTCGGGGCGCGCGCGGACGTTGTCGCCGCGATCGTGGGATTCGCGCGCACGCTACGGCACGCCGGCGTCGCCGCGACGCCCGACCGGGTCGTCACCATGCTCACGGCGGTCGAGGCGCTCGGTGGCTCGACGGCCGCTGTCTACTGGGCCGGCCGGCAGTCGCTGTGTGCCGAACCGGACGACCTGCCGGTCTACGATGCGGCGTTCCGCGCCTACTTCGGCGGCGAGCGACCGTTCCGCGGCCATGGGCTCCCCGTGACCCCGGTCCTGCCGTCCGTGGCCGCACCGTTCACCGGCGGCCCGCCCCCACCGGCCGGGGAGGACAGCGACGAGGTCCCGGAGATCCTCGCCCTGTCGGCGAGCCCGGTCGAGGTGCTGAGGCAGCGCGACTTCGCGCTGCTCACGGCCGGCGAACGGGACGAGGTCCGGCGCCTGGTCGCCCTGCTCGGCCCCGGCACCGCGCCGCGGCGCACCCGCCGGCGCAAGCCCGTACGGGGTGCCGGCGAGGTCGACCCGCGGCGCACGGTGCGCCGGCTCCTGCGGCATGCCGGCGAACCGAGCCGCCTCGAACGCCGGCGTCGCCGCGACAAGCCACGGCGCCTGGTGCTGCTGCTCGACGTGTCGGGCTCGATGACGCCGTACGCCGACGCCCTCCTGCGGTTCGCCCACGCGGCCGTGCGGAGGCGACCCACACTGACCGAGGTCTTCACCGTCGGCACCCGCCTCACCCGGGTCACCCGCCCGCTGCGGCACCGCGACGCCGACGCCGCGCTGGCCGCCGCGTCGGCGGCGATCCCGGACTGGCACGGCGGCACCCGGCTGGCCGACTCGCTAGGCGCGTTCGTCGACCGGTGGGGGCGGCGCGGCACCGCCCGTGGCGCGATCGTCGTCGTTTGCAGCGACGGCTGGGAACGCGGAACACCGGACGCGCTGGCCACCCAGCTCGACCGGCTGTCCCGGCTCGCGTACCGGATTGTCTGGGTCAACCCGCATCGGGGAAAGCGAGGTTACGCCCCGCTGGCCGGCGGGATGGCCGCCGTTCTGCCCTATTTGGACGATTTCGTCGCCGGTCACAGCCTGTCGGCCCTCGAAGAACTGGTGACGGTGCTGGGCCGGAGCTAAGAGTTCGACCCGAGCCTTGCCAGTAGCGCCCGGACAGGCTTGTGTATGGGGTGACGCACAACACAGCAAGGAGGCTCGATGACCCGGATCTCCGTCACCGTCGACGGCGTCCGTTACGACGACGACGTCGAACCGCGCACTCTCCTCGTCCATCATCTTCGCGAGCAACTCGGCAAGGTCGGCACCGTCGTCGGCTGCGACACGAGCAGCTGCGGTGCGTGCACCGTGCTCATGTCGGACGCCGACGGCAAGCAGGTCGCGGTCAAGAGCTGCGCCGTGCTGGCCGCGCAGGCCGACGGCCGCGAGATCACCACGATCGAGGGCTTGTCCGGTCCCGGCAACACGCTGCACCCCGTCCAGAAGGCGTTCCACGAACGCCACGCGCTGCAGTGCGGCTTCTGCACCCCGGGCATGATCATGGCCTCGGTCGACCTGCTCGAGGAGAACCCGGACCCGACCGACGCGGAGATCCGCGAAGGACTGGAGGGCAACCTCTGCCGGTGCACCGGCTACCAGAACATCGTCCGTGCCGTCCGCGAAGCCGCCGACGCGATCCGCGCCGCGGGCGGCGTCGCCGCACCGGCGGAGCCGACCGTCGAGGCCGGCGAACTCCAGACGCCCGACTCGGGCCTGCCGGCCCAGCGGGTGCCCGACGAGGCCGTCCCGGTCCCGGCGCCATGAGGGGGCAGAGATGACCGTCACCGAAGAAGCACCGACCGTGGCCACCGAGGTCGGCGCGCCCCGGCGCCGCAAGGAAGACGCCCGGCTGATCACCGGCCGCACGCTGTGGACCGAGAACGTCGTGCTGCCGGGCATGCTGCACCTCGCCATCCTGCGCAGCCCGATGGCGCACGCGCGGATCGCGAGCATCGACGTGGCCCCCGCGCTCGACCTGCCCGGCGTCGTCGCTGCGTTCGCCGGCAGCGACGTCGCCGACGTCCAGGGCACCCTGCCGTGCGCCTGGCCGGTCACCGCGGACATCGTGGCGCCCGACCACCTGCCGCTGGCCATCGACGAGGTGCGCTACATGGGCGAGGCGGTCGCCGTCGTGGCGGCGCGGTCGCGGGGCGCCGCGCTCGACGGCCTGGCCGCGATCGAGGTCGACTACGAGCCTTTGCCCATCGTGCTCGACATGGAGGCGGCGCTCGCCGAGGGCGCCGACCTGGTGCACGCCGACAAGGGCACCAACCGGTCGTACGACTGGGTGTTCGACTCCGCCGAAGCCGGCGCGGGCGGCGCGGTCGACGCGGCCCGCGACGAGGCCGAGGTGACGATCAAGCGCCGCTACGTCCAGCAGCGCCTGATCCCGGCCTTCATCGAGCCGCGCAGCGTGGTGGTCGACCCGAGCGGCGACCAGTACACGATCTGGTCGGCGACGCAGATCCCGCACATCCTGCGCTTCCTCATCTCGGCGGTGACCGCGACACCCGAGCACAAGGTCCGCGTGATCGCGCCGGACGTGGGCGGCGGGTTCGGCGGCAAGTTGCAATTGACGGCCGAGGAGTTGATCGCGTTCGTCGCGGCCAAGCGGCTCGGCAAGCCTGTCAAGTACACCGAGTCGCGCTCGGAGAGCCTGGTCGCGGCCCACCACGGCCGCGACGTCATCCAGGACATCGAGCTGACCGCGAAGCGCGACGGCACCGTCCTCGGCCTGCACGTCAAGCTCATCGCCAACATGGGCGCCTACCTCGGCCTCGTCGGGCCGGGGGTGCCGATCCTCGGCGCGTTCATGTACAACGCCATCTACAAGTTCAAGGCCTACCGCTTCGAGTGCACGGGGGTCTTCACCAACACCACCTTCACCGACGCCTATCGCGGCGCCGGGCGGCCCGAGGCCACGTACGCCATCGAACGCAGCATGGACGAGCTCGCGGTCGAGCTGGGCCTGGACCCGATCGAGCTGCGGCGGCGCAACTGGATCAAGGCCGACGAGTTCCCGTTCTCCACCGTATCCGGCCTACAGTACGACTCCGGCGACTACGACGCGGCGACCGACAAGGCGTTGGGCCTGCTGGGCTACGACGAGCTGCGCCGCGAGCAGGAGCGGCGGCGCGCCTCGAACGACCCGGTGCAACTGGGCATCGGCGTCTCGACCTACACCGAGATGTGTGGGCTCGCGCCGTCGCGGTTGCTGGGTGCGCTGCGCTACGGCGCCGGCGGCTGGGAGACGGCGAGCATCCGCATGCTGCCGACCGGCAAGGTCGAGGTGGTCACCGGCACGTCGCCGCACGGCCAGGGGCACGAGACGGCGTGGAGCCAGATCGTCGCCGACCAGCTCGGCGTGGCGTTCGACGACGTCGAGGTGCTGCACGGCGACACCCGCTCGTCGTACAAGGGCCTCGACACGTACGGCTCGCGCTCCCTCGCCGTGGGCGGCATCGCGCTCTACAACGCCTGCCAGAAGGTCATCGAGAAGGCCAAGCCGGTCGCCGCGCACATGCTCGAGTGCGACCCCGCCGACGTCGAGTTCGCCGAGGGGAGGTTCCGGGTGCGGGGCAACCCCGACGGTGGCAAGACGATGGCCGACTGCGCGCTCGCGGTGTTCGCGGCGCACGACCTGCCCGACGGCATCGAGCCGACGCTCGACGCCGACGCCATCTACGACCCGGTCAACTTCTCGTTCCCGCACGGCACGCATCTGTGCGCGGCCGAGGTCGACACCGAGACCGGCCGGGTCACGATCCGCAAGTACGTGGCGGTCGATGACGTCGGCAAGGTCGTGAACCCGCTGATCGTCGAGGGGCAGGTGCACGGTGGCGTGGTGCAGGGCATCGCGCAGGCGCTGTTCGAGCACGCGGTCTACGACGCCGACGGCAACCTGGTCTCCGGCACGTTCGTCGACTACACCCTGCCGACGGCGGCCGACCTGCCCGACATCGTCACGGACCGTACGGAGAGCCCGGCGCCCGGGCATCCGTTGGGCACGAAGGGCGTCGGCGAGGCCGGCACGATCGCGTCGACGCCCGCCGTCGTCAACGCGGTCGTCGACGCGCTGCGGCCGTTGGGCGTCAACGACATCGCGATGCCGTGCACGCCCGAGCGGGTGTGGCGGGCGATCCAGGACGCTTCGGGAGGTGCCGCATGATCCCGGCCCCGTTCGAGTACACCGCTCCGTCCTCCGTGGACGATGCGGTGGGCGCGCTGCGCGAGGGCGGCGAGGACGCCAAGGTCCTCGCCGGCGGGCAGAGCCTGATCCCGTTGCTGCGGCTGCGGTTCGCCGGTCCGAGCGTGCTCGTCGACCTCGGCCGGATCGACGAGCTGCGCGGCGTGCGCGACGACGGCGACGCGCTCGTGATCGGCGCGATGACCACGCACTCGGCCGTGCTGCGCGACCCGCTGGTGCGGGACCACGCGCCGCTGATCTCGGCGGCCACGGCTACCGTGGCCGACCGGCAGGTGCGCCACCGGGGCACGTTCGGCGGCTCGCTGGCCCACGCCGACCCGGCCGGCGATCTGCCGGCCGTGGCGGTCGCCCTCGACGCGACGATGGAGATCGCCGGGGCGGGGGGCCGGCGTACGGTTCCCGCCGCGGAGTTCTTCGTCGACTACCTCGAGTCGGCGGTCGGACCCGACGAGGTGCTGGTGTCCGTCCGCGTCCCGAAGTGGCCGGGCTGGTCGGCGCACTACGAGAAGTTCAACCGGATGGCCCAGGGATGGGCGCTGGTCGGCGTCGCGGCGCTGGTCCGCCGCGACAACGGCTCGATCGCCGAGGCGCGGCTGGCGCTGACCAACATGGGTCCGACGCCCGTGCGGGCCTCGGCCGTCGAGTCGGCGCTCACCGGCGTCGCCGCCTCCGACGCGGCGGCGGTGGCCGCCGCCACCGCGCGGGCCGGCGAGGGCACCCGGCCGAGTGACGACCTGTCGGCCTCGGCCGACTACCGCCGCCACCTGGTGACGGTCATCGCCAGGCGCGCGGTGCTCGCCGCCGCCTCCTGATCCCACCACGTCGTAATCGAGGCGTCTTCATATTCATGTGAGGACGCCTCGATACATTCGACGATGAGAATGCACCCGTTTGACTGCTAGCCCCCAAGCCAATCGGCTGGCAGAGTGACGGCATGCGTCGAAACGGGGGCTGGGTCAAGATGTCCGCCTTCCTTGGCCTGCTAATGGCATTCGTGGCGGTCATGCAAATGTGGCCCTCGGCCCAGGCCGCGGTAACGGCCAGCCCGGCCTACCGGGCTTCGCTGCGGGTCAGCGGTTCGCCGAACCAAACCCTTACCTACGAGATCACCCTTACCAGAAGCGGCACCTTTTCTCATCTCGTCCTTTCCCTGCCCGCAAACGCGGGCACTTCTGGCGCCCAGATCGGCGCCAGCAATCTGCGCAGCGCCGGGCTGCAACGTGTCCCGGGGGGATTCGTCTATCGCACGAGCGCCCCCTACGGCATAGCCGCCGGCGCCCGGCTCTGGGTCATGGTGAACGGCATCACCCTTCCCCCGGCCGGAACCTACTCGGTGCAGATCACCGCCTACGCCACCAACGGAACCGTGTTGGCGTCCGGCACGACTCCGGGACAGCGGTTCGTTGCGGCCAAGCCCTGCCCGACGGCCTGGAGCAACGACTACGTCGCCACCGAGAACGCGTTCGCCGGGTCGACCGCCTGGCGACTCGGCTCATATAACGGCGCAGTCGCCGCGGCCTACGCATCGCAAACGAGCGCCAAGTGCGGCGATAAGGTGACCCTGCACACCACCTCGTCGTCGCTCAAGTTGTCGGTCGTGGCATACCGCATGGGTTACTACGGCGGCGCCGGTGCGCGGGGCGTTCTCGCGACGTCAAGCTACGTCCGCGGCTACGGTCAGCCCGCCCCACTCATGATCCGCACGGACGCCCAGGGCCGAACGATCGACATGCCGACCGCCCGCAACTGGTCGCAGTCGTTCTCGTTCCGCATCGACGGCTCCTTCACGCCCGGCATGTACCTGATCAAGGTGTACGACGCGAACAACCGGGGCTCGTACGTGCCGCTGATCGTGCGCGACGACGCCGGCACACACGACAAGGTGGTGCTGCACTCGGTTGCCACGTGGCAGGCGTACAACAAGTTCGGTGGCGCGAGCGCCTACACCTCACCGGTCCAATCGAAGCGGGTCAGCTACGACCGGCCGCTCCTGCAGAACCAGGGCACCGGTGACTTCCTGTCGCTCGAGTACGGCTACATCTACTGGGCGGAGAAGCAGGGCTTCGACCTGAACTACGCCGCCGACACCGACCTGCACACCAGGCCCGGCATTTACGACCGGGCAAACACCATGGTGTTGCTGTCGCACACCGAATACTGGTCCACCGCCATGCGGCAGACCGTCGACGCCGGCATAGCGAGTGGCAAGAACCTGGCTTCCATGGGGGCCAACCAACTGTACTGGCGGATCAACCCGCAGGCTTCCCCGCTGACCGGCCCGGACCGTGAGTACGAGATATTCCGAACCGGCGACACCGCTCGGTTCAGGGACCCACCCGATGCGAATCCCGAACAAAACGTGCTCGGGGCGATGTTCGGTTGCATGCACATGGACGGCACCGGCACGCCCAACGACGCCTGGCTGTGGCAGGGCGTAGCCCCAACGCCCATCCCCCACCTCGGCCAAGGCGAGGTCGACAAGGTCCAACCCGACTACCCGATACCGGCGGGACTGCAAATCCTGACGACGATCCCGCTCAACGCCTGCAACGCGTCCGGCGCGCCCCAGGCCGATATCGTCGCCGTCATTCATCCCAGCGGCGGGCGGGTCTTCAATGCCAGCACGCATTCGTGGAACTGCATGTTGAATGGCGCCTGCCCCTATGGCTGGGTGCCTTCCTCGACTGCCCAGACGCAGATCGGTCAGGCCACGATGAACGCCTTTTCCTGGATCGGCGCCGCACAAACAGCAGCCAGGTCGCCCACGGCGTTCACATACCGGCCTCAGGTGACCGGCGTGCTCCGGCCCACATCGGGCATGCCCCCGCTGGAACCGCCCGTGGAAGGGTGAGTCGCATGTCGCGCTCTGCCGGATGCGCCACATCGCGGTGCGATCCCGCTCCGCTTCCCGCTCGTCGGCGCTCCCCGCTGGCTTACATTTTCTAGCTATGGGCTACGCACCGGTCAACGGCCTGCGGATGTACTACGAGATCCACGGTCCCAACGGGTCGGATCACCCGCCGCTCGTGTTGCTGCACGGCGCGCTCTCGGCCACGGAGACCTCGTTCGGGGCACTGCTGCCGGCGCTGGCGAAGGACCGCCCCGTGATCGCCGTCGAACAGCAGGCGCACGGGCGCACGGCCGACATCGATCGGCCGCTGCGCGACGTGCAGATGGCCGCCGACACCGCCGGCCTGCTCGACCAGCTGCGCATCCGCCGGGCCGACCTGATGGGCTACCACATGGGCGCCGGCATCGCGGTTCAGGTCGCGCACAGCCGCCCCGACCTGGTCCGCAAGCTCGTGCTGATCTCGCTGGTCACGCAGCCGGAGGGCTTCCAGGAAGGGGTACGGGAGGCCCTCGCGCTGATCACGCCGGACCTGCTGGAGGGCTCGCCGTTCGCCGAGGAGTTCGCGCGGTTGGCCCCGGACCCGACCGCCTGGCCGCGGACGGTCGAGCGGGTCAAGGAGTGGGACGCGCACTTCGTGCCGACCCCGCCCGAGGTGCTGCGCGGCATCCAGGCACCGGCCATGGTGGTCGCCGGCGACGCCGACATCGTGCGGCCCGAGCACACGGCCGAGCTGTACGGCCTGCTCGGCGGCGAGATGGCCGACCGCCGCGGCGAACTGCCACGGTCGCGGATGTGCGTCGTGCCGGGTGCGAGCCACGCCTCGGTCGTGGCCCGCACCGACGTGCTGCTGCCGGTCATCCCACCGTTCCTCGACGCCCCGGTCTAGCGCTCGTTGACCAGCCGGGCGCCCAGGGCTCGTGCCGCCACCACCATGCCGGCCGCAACCAGCACGATGTCCTTGAACACGTACTGCGCCTCCAGCGTCGGCCCGGACGGGAAGAGGTCCGTGAAGAACAGGACCAGCGGCGAGAGGATGCCGATCATCGAGAAGGCGAGGACCACCAGGCCCGTCTTGAGCAGCCGCCCGGTGATCAGCGTGATGCCGATGAAGCACTCGGAGATCGCGGTCAGGATCAGCGCCGCGCTGCCGGGCAGCAGCCCGAACGACAGCGTGTCGAGGGTACGGACGACGAGGCTCTCGGCGGGGCTGAGGCCCGGGAAGAACTTGAGCACGCCGAAGCCCAGGAACACCAGCCCCAGGCTCACCCGGAGCACGTTGATGCTGTGGCGGGCGAGCCAGTCGGCGGCGCGTCGGTTGGCGGTCTCGGTCAACGTCGCGACGGTCATGTCGCTCTCCTTCGGTCGGACGATCGCTGTCGCCACCAGACTCTGTTCCGCGGGCTTCATCCGCGTCCCGCCGGCGGCGACACCTGCGATACGGCGGTACGCGTAGCCGTCCGGCACCGGTCCACGTCCTGTGGCGTACGCCCGTCGTCCGCTAGCGTGTCTCATGCGTGTCATCGGAGTGGGCTTCGGTCGCACCGGCACGGCGTCGCTGCGGCGGGCGCTGGAGATCCTCGGCTCCGGTCCGTGCTACCACATGTTCGTCGTGGCCGAGGAGCCGTGGCGGGCCCGCGGCTGGCTCGACGCCCTGCGTGGTGAGCCCGACTTCCCGGCCATGTTCGACGGCTTCAACTCCACAGTGGACCGGCCGGGCGCCGGTCTCTGGCGCGAGCCGTTCCTCGGCGTGCCGGTGCCCGACGAGCCGTTCCCGCGGGCAGCAACGAGGAGGTCCAGCGCCGGCAGGCACGCTCCTTCGCCCGCCAGGCGCTACCACCCCTGCTGGTCACGGCCGCCGCCATGGCCGCCCTGGGGGTCGCGGCGCGGCGCCTGCGCCGCTGGCGAGGATCTTGGTGAGTCTGTCGAACCAGGCGTGGACCGTTCGACGCGTTGGTGGAAGGGCAGACCGACGTTTCTAGGGAGCGGAACGATGACCAAGATCATGACGGGCGCGACGATGTCCCTCGACGGCTTCATCGCCGACCCGCAGGACGGCGGCTTCGAGTACCTGTTCCAGTGGTACGGCAACGGTGACGTCGAGATCCGCACGGCGAACCCGCAGGTGTCGATCCGTACGTCGGCCGAAGACGCCGAACACCTGCGCGAGCTGATGACCAACACCGGTGCGCTGGTCGTCGGCCGGCGGCTGTTCGACATGACCAGCGGGTGGGGCGGGCGGCATCCGATGGGCGTGCCGACGGTGGTCCTGACGCACACCGTGCCCGACGGCTGGGAGCGCGAGAACGAGTCGTTCGCCTTCGTCACCGAGGGCGGCATCGAGGCGGCGGTGGCCAAGGCCCGCGAGCTGGCCGGCGACAAATGGGTCGGGCTCAACGGCGGGCAGATCGCCAAGCAGGCTTTGGAAGCCGGCCTGCTCGACGAGGTGCACGTCGACCTGGTGCCGGTACTGCTGGGCGAAGGCGTCCCGTTCTTCGGCAAGGTCGAGGGGGCGCCGGTCCAGCTCGAGGGACCGATCCGGGTCCGCGAGGGCAAGGGCGTGACCCACCTGGCGTACGCCGTGCGCAAGTCCTGAGTCTTCGGTCGGGGTTTGGGGCGTGGCGGGCGGGCTACGTGGGCCAGTGCGCCGGGCGGACGAGCGGCGGCGCCACCTCGGTGGTGCCGTCGCCGTTCGCCGCGTCCACCTGAGGCTGAGTGAGGAACAGCGCGGCGGTGAGGTCGGCGCCGCGAACGTCGGCGCCGCGCAGGTCGGCCCCGATGAGGTCGGCGACGCGCAGGTCGGCCCGCCGGAGGTCGGCGCCGATGAGGTAGGCCCCACGCAGGTTGGCTGCCCGCAGATCGGCCTTGCGCAGGTCCTTACCGACCAGGTCGGCGCCGCGCCGCTCGAGCAGCCGCCCCCTGCGGACTTGGGTACGGGTCAGCCGGCTGGCGTCGATGAGCAGCTTGTCCGCGCTCCGCCAGTGTTCCGCGACGTCGGTGCGTAACAGGTCATCGGCTGCCTGGGCGATCAGCCGGTCGGTCGCGTCCCGGGCGCCGCGCAGCGCGTCGTGCAGCCGTGCGGCCGGCTCCAGCGTGAGCGCCTCGCTGAGGTACCAGAGCAGCTCGTGCAGCTGGCGCATGACCCCGAACACGTCCAGCATCTCCGGCCGGTCGCGCCAGTGGGCTCCGCCGAAGGTCGCCTGGGTGAGGTGCTGGCCGGCCCCGAAGCAGTCGAAGGCCACGCAGCCCGGGAAGCCCATGGGCCGCAGCCGGTCATGGATCCCGCACCGGTTGCCGATCCGCAGGTTGGGGCACGGGCGGCCGGCCGGCTTGTCGATCGCGAAGTCGGCGGACGCGGAGAAGGCCGGCGCCACGCAGCACAACCCCACGCACCGCGTGCAGTCGGCCCGCAGCTCCGCTCGCCGGTCCTCCACTCCGGTGATGCTT
>DATDJX010000353.1:0-6601 GCA_036520275.1 Asanoa sp. | reverse complement strand
GCCCACCAGGTGGATCACCTCGAGCGCGCAGTCGCCGACGGCCACGGTGCCGCCGTCGCGGACAGGCTCGGTGGCGACCGGCAGCCCGTCGGCGTCGTCGGGGTGCGCGACCGCCCGGGCACCCGTCGCCGCCACGACCTCCTCCAGCGCCACCCAGTGATCCATGTGCCGGTGCGTCGTGATCACGGCAGACAGTCCGGCGTCGCCGACCAGGTCGAGCAGCCGCGGCGCCTCGTTCGCGGCGTCGATCAGCACCTGGTCGCCCGAGGACTTGCAGCGCAGCAGGTAGGCGTTGTTGTCCATCGGCCCGACCGAGACCTTGGTGATGGTGAGCCGGTCGAGCTCGCGAACGTCCGGGTCGCCGTCGGCGGTGACTTTTCCGGTGTACGGCATGGGTAGCGCGTCCTCTACATCCAGGCAGGCACGGCGGGCAGTGGCCCGTCGGGCGAGACGGTGAGCCCGGTCGCGGCCGAGCGGCCGGTCAGCCAGCCGGCCAGTGCGTACGCGGGGCCGGCGACGACGGGTCCGCCCGAGCCGATGGCAAGGGGGTGGCCGGTTTCCGACGGCCGGACCGTCACTGCGGGGACGTCGTCGCGTGTGGACAGTCCACTGCAGACCTCGTGGAGGAGGCGGTGGGTGAACGACTCCGGCCAGTCGGCCGTCGTGTAGCCAGCGTCGAGGTCGACGTGGTGCACCTCGACCTCCCGGAGCCGCCGCCACACGCCATACGCGGCGGGCTGCGGCCCGGCTGGCAGGTCGAGCATCACCACCCAGTCCGGCGGCGACATCTTTGCCGCCGCGGCGGCGTAGCGCGCGGCGGACTCCCGCACATCGGCGATCTGGGCGCCCGCGCCGCGCGGCGCGCCGGCCGCGATGTCGCGCTCGCGCTGCCCGGGGGCGTACTGCGGGGTGACCACCCCGGTGCGCGCCCACACCAGCAGGTTGCTCATCCCGTCGGCGTGGCGCGCCACGTGGGCCAGCACATGGCCGCGGGTCCAGCCGGGCAACGCCGACGGCGCCGCGACGCCGGCGTCGTCAAGCCCGGCCGCGGTCGCGAGCAGGCGGTCGGTGGCACGGTCCAGCTCGGCCAGCAGCAGGAGCGGATCAGCCGTCACGCCCATCACCCTAGTGCGCGGATCCGACGGAAATTGGTTTCGGGGTTCGGCGGTGCGCGCCTACCGTCTGGGAAACAAGAAAGGCATCCATGACCTCCGACCTCGCGTCTCTCGGCTGGGACGCCGACTTCGCGGCAGCGGCCGGGCCGGCCCTGGCCGACCCCGACCACCGGCCCGGCCGGGTCGTTCGTGTCGACCGCGGCGTGTGCACGGTGCTGTGCGCCGGCGGCCCCGTGCGGGCCAGCCTCGGCGGCGGCGTGCTCGCGGCCGCCGGCGGCGACCCGGTCCATCTGCCGTCCGCCGGCGACTGGGTGACCGTGCGCAGTTGGCCCGATGAGCGGGTGACGCTGGAAGCGGTGCTTCCCCGGCGCACGGCGATCGTGCGGCGCACCGCCGACAAGGACGCCACGGGCCAGGTCCTCGCGGCCAACGTCGACACCGCCGCGGTGGTCGAGCCGATGCACCCGGCTCCCGACGTCAACCGGATCGAGCGCCTCCTGGCCCTGGCCTGGGAGTCCGGGGCGATGCCCCTTGTCGTGCTCACCAAGTGCGACCTCGCGCCCGACCCCGACGCCGTGGCCGCCGACGTCGGGCGCGTCGCGCCCGGCCTCGACGTGCTGGCCGTGAGCGCGCAGCGGGGCGACGGCCTCGACGCGTTGCGGCCACACGTGGCGCCCGGCCGCACCCTCGCGCTGCTCGGCCCCTCCGGCGCCGGCAAGTCCACATTGGTCAACGCCCTCGCCGGCGCGACGGTGATGTCCATTCAGACGATCCGCCGCGTCGACGGCAAGGGTCGGCACACCACGACCCATCGCGCGCTCGTCCCGATCCCGGGCGGCGGCGCCGTCCTCGATACGCCGGGCCTGCGCCAGGTCGGCCTGCTCGACGCGGCCGAGGGGCTCGACCATGCGTTCGCCGACGTGGCCGGGCTCGCGGCGTCGTGCCGATTCGCCGACTGCGCGCACAACGGCGAGCCCGGCTGCGCGGTCGTCGAGGCCCTGGCGACCGGGCAGCTTGCGCCGCGCCGGTGGGAGAGCTACCAGAAGCTCCAGCGCGAGATCGCGTTCGAGCTGCGCCGCCGGGACGCCCGGCTGGCCGCAGAGGAACGGGCCCGCTGGAAGCGGATCCACAAAGAGATGCGGGCCCGCGGCCCGCGGGCCTAGCCTAAGCCCCGCCCGCCGGGCCCAGACCGGACCGAAGACGAGGCAGCCTCGGTACGCCGCCGGAATGCCCGCGAAGCCGGCGCCGGGCGGCCCAGATGAAAGCCCTGGGCATACGGGACGCCCAGCGTGCCCAGCGCCCTGGCCTCGGCCGCGCTCTCCACGCCCTCCGCGATGATCTCGGTGACCCCGGCGCCCTCCGCGAGCAGCCGGACGGCCCGCACGACCGACGGGTCGGGGAGCCGGTCGTCGCCGTTGTAGAGCAGCTCCCGGGCGATCTTGATGCCGTCGATGGGCAGACGGCGCAGGCTGGCGAGCGAGGAGAAGCCGGTGCCGAAGTCGTCGACCAGCACCTTCACGCCCTGACGGCGCAGCTGCTCGAGCTGCCGGCCGGCGCGGGTGGAGCCGAGCAGGGCCGACTCCGTCACCTCGATGCGGAGCAGGTGGCCGGGCACGTCGACCTCGGAGAGCAGCGCCAGGAACGAGTGGGCGAAGCCGTCGCCGTCGAGCTGAAGCGGGCTGACGTTGACCGACAGCCAGGTCGAGCAGCGGTCGCCGTACCGCCGCCGGTCGAGGATGGCCTGACGCGCGACCTGCAGCCCGACATCACCGATCAGGCCGGCGCGTTCGGCGGCGGGGATGAAGCGGTCGGGCTGGATCCAGCCGTGGCCGGGCTCGGGCCAGCGGACCAGCGCCTCGTGGCCGACGACGGGCCTGGTGGCGCCGGTCAGCGCCACCACCGGCTGGTAGTGCACCGTGAGCCGACCGGCCTCGACCGCCCGGCGCAGGTCGGCGACCATGCGGACCCGCTCGCGGGCACCGGCCCGCAGTGCGGGCGCGAAGATCGTCACGGTGCCGGGACCGCCGCGAGCGGCCGCGGCCAGGGCCAGGTCGGTGCGGGAGAAGAGGTCGTCGACGCTGGTCGCGTCGTCCGCCGTCGCGGCGCCGCCGGTGAGCTGTCCGTACGCCTCGGGGGTCCAGCCGCTGCCGCCGCGCACCAGGTCGGTGAGCCGGCGCCTCGCCTGCGACGGCGTGGCCTCGGTGAGCAGCACCATGAAGTCGCCGTCGGGCAGGGTCATCCACGCCTCACCCGGCCGGAGCCGGTCGGCCAGCCGCTGCCCGACGCGGGCCAGCAGGTCGACGGCCGCGTCCGACCCGAGCGCGCCGCCGATGTCGCGCAGGTCGTGCACGGTCAGCCGGGCGATCGTGAACTCCGTGAGGTCGCGGCCGAGCATCGTCGCGACCTGGTCGCGCAGCCACCCGGCCGGCACCGGGGCAACGGGCGCCGCCGGTGGGCCGGGCGTCGCTATCTGCGGCGGCTCGACGCTCGTCGAGATGTCGACTGTCACGGTTCCCCCCGGAGCGCGCGCCGGCTACCCTTGCACGCCCGGCGCCGACCACCCCCAGCGGCCGGGCCGACGATCAGACGTGTCGCCGGTGCCAACGGTACTGGCAGGAACTCATGAATGTCATACGCAAAACGACCCAGATTACCGCGAGTCCGGCGACCCCCAAACGGGGAATGCGCCGGCCGGGAAACTTGTCATACCCCGAAGCTAGAGTTGCCACGGCGGGTCAGCCGCCCGTGGGTGCTGGCTATTCGATCTTATGTGTGGAGTAGGCGGGGCTGTGGCCGACCGACTGATCATCCGTGGGGCGCGCGAGCACAACCTGCGCGACGTCAACCTTGACCTCCCACGCAACGCCATGATCGTCTTCACCGGGCTGTCCGGCTCGGGCAAGTCCAGCCTCGCTTTCGACACGATCTTCGCGGAGGGCCAGCGCCGCTACGTCGAGTCACTTTCTTCGTACGCCCGGCAGTTCCTCGGGCAGATGGACAAACCCGACGTCGACTTCATCGAGGGCCTCAGCCCGGCCGTCTCGATCGACCAGAAGTCGACCTCGCGCAACCCGCGGTCGACGGTCGGCACGATCACCGAGGTCTACGACTACCTCCGGCTGCTCTACGCGCGCGTCGGCGAGCCGCACTGCCCGGTCTGCGGCGAGCCGATCAGCCGGCAGACCCCACAGCAGATCGTCGACCGGGTGCTGGCGATGCCCGAGGGCACCCGCTTCCAGGTGCTCGCGCCGGTCGTGCGCGGCCGCAAGGGCGAATACGTCGACCTGTTCGCCGAGCTGCAGTCCAAGGGCTTCGCCCGGGCCCGCGTCGACGGCGTGGTCCACCCGCTGACCGAGGCGCCGAAGCTCAAGAAGCAGGAGAAGCACACGATCGAGGTGGTCGTCGACCGGCTTGCGGTGAAGGCCAGCGCCAAGCAACGGCTGACCGACTCGGTCGAGACGGCGCTGCGGCTGGCCGCCGGCGTCGTCATCCTCGACTTCGTCGACGAGCCCGACCACTCGCCCCACCGCGAGCGGGTCTTCTCCGAGCACCTGGCCTGTCCCAACGACCACCCGCTCGCGATCGAAGACCTCGAGCCGCGGGTGTTCTCGTTCAACTCGCCCTACGGCGCCTGTCCCGAGTGCACGGGCATCGGCACGAAGAAGGAGGTCGACCCGGAGCTGGTCGTCCCCGACCCTGAGCGCACGCTGCGCGAGGGCGCGATCCAGCCGTGGGCGACCACCCAGACGCTCGAATACTTCCTGAGGCTGCTGCAGGCGCTCGGCGAGTCCGAGCACTTCGACCTCGACACGCCGTGGCGGGCGCTGGCGTCGCGCGCGCAGAAGACGATCCTGCACGGCTCGCATGACCAGGTGCACGTGCGCTACCGCAACAAGTATGGGCGCGAGCGCTCCTACTACACCGGCTTCGAGGGCGTGGTGCAGTGGATCGAGCGGCGGCACTCCGACACCGACTCCGACTGGTCGCGCGACCGCTACGAGGGCTACATGCGCGACGTGCCCTGTTCGGTCTGCGGTGGCGCACGGCTCAAGCCCGAAGTGCTCGCCGTGACGCTCGGCGGCCGCAACATCGCCGAGGTCAGCGCGCTGTCCGTCGGGGAGTGCGCCGACCTGCTCGGTGCGATGACGCTCACCGACCGGCAGACGATGATCGCCGAGCGGGTGCTCAAGGAGATCAACGCGCGGCTGCGGTTCCTCGTCGACGTGGGCCTCGAATACCTCTCCCTCGACCGGCCTGCCGGCACGCTGTCCGGCGGCGAGGCCCAGCGCATCCGGCTGGCGACCCAGATCGGCTCCGGCCTGGTCGGCGTCCTCTACGTCCTCGACGAGCCGTCGATCGGCCTGCACCAGCGCGACAACCATCGGCTCATCGAGACACTGCTCCGGCTGCGCGAGCTCGGCAACACCCTGATCGTGGTCGAGCACGACGAAGACACGATCCGCACGGCCGACTGGATCGTCGACATCGGCCCGGGGGCGGGCGAGCACGGCGGCCACATCGTGCACAGCGGCTCGCTCGAAAAGCTGCTGACCAACGAAGAGTCAGTGACCGGCGCCTACCTGTCCGGCCGCCGGCAGATTCCGACGCCGATGGTACGGCGGCCGCAGATCAGAGGCCGCGAGCTGGTCGTGCAGGGTGCCCGCGAGCACAACCTGAAAAACCTGACGGTCGGGTTCCCGCTCGGCCAGTTCATCGCGGTGACCGGGGTGAGCGGCTCGGGCAAGTCGACGCTGGTCAACGACATCCTCTACGCGGTGCTGGCCAACCAGGTCAACGGCGCCCGGCTCGTGCCCGGCCGGCACACCCGGGTCACGGGCCTCGACAACGTCGACAAGGTGGTCGGCGTCGACCAGTCGCCGATCGGCCGCACCCCGCGGTCCAACCCCGCGACCTACACCGGCGTGTTCGACCACATCCGCCGGCTGTTCGCCGAGACGACCGAGGCCAAGGTGCGCGGCTACGGCCCGGGCCGGTTCTCGTTCAACGTCAAGGGCGGCCGCTGCGAGGCGTGCTCCGGCGACGGCACGATCAAGATCGAGATGAACTTCCTGCCCGACGTCTACGTGCCGTGCGAGGTCTGCAAGGGCGCCCGATACAACCGCGAGACGCTCGAGGTGCACTACAAGGGCCACACGATCTCCGAGGTCCTGGAGATGCCGATCGACGAGGCCGCCGGGTTTTTCGACGCGATCCCGGCGATCCACCGGCACCTCAAGACGCTGGTCGACGTCGGCCTCGGCTACGTCCGGCTGGGCCAGCCGGCGCCCACCCTCTCCGGCGGCGAGGCCCAGCGGGTCAAGCTCGCGTCCGAGCTGCAGAAACGCTCGACCGGGCGCACCGTGTACGTCCTCGACGAGCCGACCACCGGCCTGCACTTCGAAGACATCCGCAAGCTGCTCAAGGTCCTGGAGAGCCTGGTCGACAAGGGCAACACGGTCATCGTGATCGAGCACAACCTCGACGTC
>DATDJX010000352.1:0-6950 GCA_036520275.1 Asanoa sp. | reverse complement strand
CTTCCTCGGGACGCCACGACGCGACGATGATGATTTCGTGTGAGGCGTCGCGGTGCGCAAACGCGGTCGATTCCTCGGGGACGCGCGCCACGGCGCCCCCGAGGGAGAAAATCGGCACCGCGGACAGCGGGGACGTCACCTTCGCCGCCTGGCCGACGACCACATCGATGATCTCGTCCGTCAGCGGGCCGAGCTTGTGCGACTTCCAGTAGTAGTGCCGGCCCTGCGGATACAACGCGTCGAACATCTTCTGGTGCGCCACGTACGGCTTCGGCGTGAGAGTGTCCACCGCCGGCGCCGGCAGTTCCCGGAGCGGGGCGAGTGCCTGGCGACCCTCGTCTACCGGTCCGGCATACGTCGCGACCAGCGCCACGATCGGCTTGGCCCACAGGGCCCGGGGCACCGCCGGCAAGGGCGGGGCCAGGCGCAGGTTGGCCATCAGGCCGATCTCGTCCGGTGCGTGGGCGATGAACTCGCGCAGGAACCTGAGTATCTGGCCAGCCTCGTCCATCGGCCACGCCAGCATGCCGGCCAACACCGTGGGGCCGAGCGGCTGCAGGTGGAACGTGAAATTGGTGACGACGCCGAAGTTGCCGGCCCCTCCCCGTAGTCCCCAGAACAGCTCGGGGTGCTCCCGTTCGTTGGCCACGACGAACTCACCGTCGGCGGTGATGACATCGCAGGAGCGCAGCCCATCGATCGCCAGCCCGAAGCTGCGCATCAGATGCCCGAGCCCGCCACCTAGGGTCAGGCCGCCGATCCCGGTGTGGCTGACGATTCCGCCGGTCGTCGCCAGGCCGAACGCCTGGCTCTACCGGTCCAGGTGTGCGTTCCAGCAGCCGCCTTCGAGCTGGATCGCGCGGGCCAGCGGATCGACCCGGGAACCGGTCATCGCCGACAGGTCGATGACGACGCCGTCACAGACCGCGTGCCCGGCGACCGCGTGCCCGCCACCTCGTACCGATGTCGGTAGGTCATGCTCCCGGCAGAAGCGCACTGCCGTCATCACGTCGGCGGCACCCCGGCACCTGGCGATCAGCGCTGGTCGCCGTTGCACATGCCCGTTCCAAATCTGCCGGGCCGCGTCGTAGCCGGTGTCCTGCGGTCGGATCAGTTCGCCGGCGAAGCCGGCGGCCAGCGTCTCGATGGCCGCACCGTCGATCGTTGCCATGGCGATTCCCTCCCCATCGGAGGTCGACGTCCACCAACAGATCGATCGTGGCGACGTTGCGAAAGGCGAACAAGTACAACGTTTGAACCAGCCGGCGAGGTGGAGCTCAGGCGTGGGTAGCGGCTGGTGTCGGGGTGTGACGGAACGGGGCCGGCTCCACGCCATGGAGCGGTTGCGGGCCTCGGTCGTGATCCCGGTGCCAGGTGGGCAACGCTCGTCCCAGCGCCGGGGAGCCGGACAGCGCGATCGCCCCGGAACGCAGTGCCGCGCCCCATCCGATCTCCCCGAGGTGCCAGCGAGCGAACACAACGGGATCGTTGACCACGACGATCAGGTCTTCCTCGCCGCCCGGGCTCTTCTCGCAGATCTCCGCGTCGCCCCGCTCGATGAGCAGCCAACTACGGCTTCCGGGCCCCGACAGCGTGGGGTAATCGAACCGGACCAGCACCCGGCCGCGCTGAGGAAGGCGGTCACGGTCCAGGAAGAACGTCGCCCACATCCACAGCACGACGCCCGGGTGAGCCTGTTCGGGCGTCAGGTCGGCCCACTTCGATCCCCAATGCTGGAGCGCCACCATCACGACCGACAACTCGCGACCCGCCTGGGTGGGCTCGTAGGTCGAGCCGGGGCCGTCCGGCTTGGCGCGAATCTCGATCACACCGGCACGCTCCAGGTCCCGCAGCCGCTTCGAAAGCAGGCCGCGAGACAGTCCCGGGGCACCGTCGGCGATCTCATTGAAGGTCCGGCAGCCCAGGATGACGACGTTGCGCAGGATGATGATGGACCAGCGTTCGGCCAGGAGCTCCGAGGCCCGAGCGATGGGGCAGTACTGCCCGTAGGTCCGCACCTCTACAGCCTCCCACCGGCGAGGCAGCGGGGAGAGTTCAAAGTCTGAACCCGGGGAGCTGCCGGGGTCGCGCCGGCGCGTGTACGCCGCGACGTACGTGGGCCGCCCGACCCGCCTGCCACCCCCAGCCTGACGGCGTTCACCGAGGCCGCGGCGGCCTAGCGGGCGGCTCAGCTCGCGCTCCGGGCTACCGCCTCGCCCCTGCTCACCGCTGAGCTTCGCGGCCCTCGCCACGACACGGCCGGGATCCCGCAGATGCACCGACCAGAGTGGATCCCGAGAGCTGTCGATCAGTCCATCGACGTTTGAACACGGGTGTCGGACGGGCACTCTGGTAGCGGCAAGGGGAGGGACCGATCATGCGAATCACGCGTGTGTTGATGCCACTCGCACTGGCCGGCGCCGTGCTCGCCGGATGTGGCGGCGACGGTAATCGCCCCAGCGCTGCGAAGTCGCCCACGCCCACCGACAACGGCGTGTCGGCGCTGGCGGCCAACGAGATCCTGCAGAAGGCCACCGCGGCCCTGCAGGGCGCCAAGTCATACGACATCAAGGGCGACATCGATTCGGACGGACAGCAGGTGTACGTGCACCTCAAGATCTCGGGCAAGGACCTGATCGGGGTGATCTCGTCGCAGGGCGCCAAGATCGAGGTGCTCTCCGTGGGCGGCCAGAACTACGTGCGTCCGGATGAGGCGTTCTGGAAGGCAAACCTCGGCGACAAGGGGGCGTCCGTGGCCGAGCTCATGGGCAGCAGATGGGCCAAGCTGTCGGCGACGGACAAGGACTTCGCCGAGCTGTTCAAGATCACAGACCCGAGCCAGCTGCTCAAGCCGAAGGGCGAGGTGTCCAAGGGCGAAACCAAGCAGGTACCCGGCGGCACCGCGGTGGGGGTCGTCGAGAGCGGCGCCGACGGGGGCACCCTTTGGGTGGCGACGACCGGGGAGCCGTACCCGCTGTTCCTCGAGGGCCCCGCCGGCAAGGGCCACCTCACGTTCACCTCGTTCGGCGCATCCTTCCCGGACATCGCGTCGCCCGGGCAGTCCGCCGTCGTCGACCTGGACAAGGTCAGGACCGGCTAGTGAGGCGGAGTGCGGGTAGCGGAGTCCAGCTTGTCCGTGACCGCCCGGCCTCCGACCGTGGCTCCACCGGGGGTCAGGCCCGGGCGAGGCGGCCCGCCAGCTCGCGGACGACCTCCACCAGCAGGTCGATGTCGGCCTCGGTGGTGCGCCAGTTCACGATCGCCGGGCGCAGCGCCGCCTTCCCGTCGTAGACCGTGCCACCGGCGAAGACCCGGCCGTCGTCGAGGAGGGCCTCGCCCAGCCGGCGGTTGTGGTCCTCCAGGTCGGCCTCGGCCAGACCCGCCGGCCGGGAGCGGAAGCACACGATGTTCAGCGGCACCTCCGCCAGCCGCTCCAGGTCCGGCGCCTCGTCGACCAGGTTCGCCAGGCGTTGCGCCAGATCGAGGTGCCGCTCCACCATCGCGCGGTAGCCGTCGCGCCCGTACGCGGCGAGCGTCGCCCAGATCGGCAGCGACCGCGCCCGCCGCGAGGACTCGGGACCGTACAGCGCGTAGCCGCCGCGCGGGGAGTCCGGCCCGGGCAGGTACGCGGCGCCCGGGTACCCGAACGCCTGACCCAGCCGCGACGGCTCCCGCAGCAGCGCGAACCCGCTCTCGTATGGCACGTTGAGCCACTTGTGCGCGTCACCCGCGATCGAGTCGGCTCGCTCGAGACCCTCGACCAGGGCCGCCGTGCGCGGTGACACCGCCGCGAACAGGCCGAACGCGCCGTCTACGTGCAACCACGCCCCGAACCGGTCCGCCAGCGACGCCAACGCCGGCAAGGGATCGAAGTCGCCGGCGTTCACCTCGCCCGCGTTGGCGACGATCACCGCAGGACCGTCCACGGCGGACAGTGCCGCTTCCAAGCCGGCCAGGTCGACCCGACCGACCGGGTCGCGGGCGTGCACCGTCACCGCATCGCGGCCGTGGCCCAGCATCTGCAACGCCTTGCGCGCGCTCGCGTGCACGTACCCGCCGGAGAACACCGGCATCCGCGGCAACCCGGCGAGGCCGGCGGCGGCCACGTCGACGTCGTGCTGCTCGCCCCACCAGTGGGTCGCCGCGCCCAGTCCGGTGAAGTTCGCAAATGTCGCACTCGCCACGAGCGCGCCGCCGAAGCCGGAGGGCAGCCCGAACAGCGCGCGGAGCCAGTCGATCGCCACGGTCTCCACCTCGGTGGCGAACGAGGATGCGGCGCGCGAGAATGCGTTCTGGTCGAGCAGCGAGGTCGTCCAGTCGGCGGCGAGTGCGGCCGGCGTCACGCCGCCGATGACGAAGTGGAAGAACCGCGGGCCGGCCGAGTGCGTGGCCGCGGCCGTCCCCACCTCCAGCAGCCGCGACGCCACCTCCGCGGCGCCCGGGCCAGACGCCGGCAACGGACCGCCCAAGGAGGATGGCATCGCCGCACCGGGCGGGTCGTATACCGGCCGGTCGGCGAGCGACGCCAGGTACGGACCCGCCGCCTCGTACACCCGCCGCAGCGCGTCTTCGCCGTCGTTGTCCCGCAACGGATCCGTCATGGCAATCTCACCCTTCCAGCACGCGCCCGACCGCGGCGCGCGCCCGCCGCGCCGTACGCAGGTAGTCGTCGAGGAACTCGCCCGGGTCGTCGCCGCCGAGCAGCCGCACCACGCCCGCGAGCTCAAGCCCGTGCCGGGGGAGCTGGTCGCTCGGCCTCCCGCGAACCAGCGTCAACGCGTTGCGAACCCGTGCCGCGAGCGACCACGAGGCGGCCATCGCCGCCGCGTCGGCCGGATCGACCAGGCCGGCCTCGCGGGCCGCGGACAACGCCTCGAGCGTACGGGTCGTCCGCAGCGCCTCGACGGAGCCGGCGTGTCGCAGCTGCACCAGCTGGACCGCCCACTCCACGTCGGCCAGCCCGCCGCGCCCGAGCTTGACGTGGGTGGCCGGGTCGGCGCCGCGTGGCAGCCGCTCGTTCTCCACCCGCGCCTTGATGCGCCGGATCTCCACCGTCTGCTCACGGGTCAACCCCCGCTCGGGGTAGCGCACCGGATCGGCTACCGAGATGAACCGGGCCCCGAGCGACGCGTCGCCCGCGACGAACCGGGCCCGCAGCAACGCCTGCGCCTCCCACACCTTCGACCAGCGGGCGTAGTACTGCCCGTACGCGGCGAGGCTGCGCACCAGCGGCCCCTGCCGCCCCTCCGGCCGCAGGTCCGCGTCGACGCCGAGCGGCGGGTCCGGCGCCGGCATGCCGAGCAGCCGCCGCAGCTCCTCCGCCACCGCGTGCGCGGCCGCGGACGCCGCGTCGTCGGCGAGGCCGGGCGGCGGGTCGTAGACGAACAGGACGTCCGCGTCGGACGGATAACTCATCTCCCGCCCACCGAGCCGGCCCATGCCGATGACCGCGAACGTCAGCCCGGGGGGCGTCGGTTGGGCACGCCACGCGGCTCGCAGCGCGCCCGCGAGCGTCGCGTCGGCCACATCGGACAGTGCGACTCCCACCGCCGCGGCGTCCACCCGCTCGGCCGGCGCGAGCGAGCCGTTGCTCAACGCGTCGGCGCAGGCAATCCTGAACAGCTCGCGGCGGCGCAGCCCGCGTACCGCTCCGATCGCGTCGCCGGGTTCGTCGTGGCGCTCCGCGGCCGCGACGAATCCCTCGCGCAGCACGTCGGCCGGCCGCGGCGCGAGCTCCGCGTCGTCGGCCAGCAGCCGCAACGCCTCCGGGTCCCGCGCGAGCAGGTCCGCCGCGTAGCGGGACAGGCCGAGCACCCGCGCGAGCCGCCGCGCCACCGGTCCCTCGTCGCGCAACAGCCGCAGGTACCACGGCGTCGCGCCCAGCTTCTCGGAGACCTGCCGGTAGCTCAGCAGCCCGCGGTCGGGCTCGGCCGAGTCGGCGAACTCCTGCAGCAGCACGGGAAGCAGCGTGCGTTGAATCGCGGCCGTCCGCGACACGCCGCCGGTGAGCGCCTCGAGGTGACGCAGCGCGCGGACCGGATCGGCGAAGCCGAGCACCTCGAGGCGGCGCCGGGCGGCCTCGGGCGTTAGCCGCAGGGAGTCGGCCGGCACCCGCGCGACGGCCTCGAGCAGCGGTCGGTAGAACAGCTTGACGTGCAGCCGCCGTACCTCGGTGGCGTGAAGCACCCAGTCGGCGCGGAACGACTCGATCGCGTCGCGGCCCGGCACCGCGGTATAGCCGAGGGCGGCGGCGAGCCAGCGCTGCCCCGCAGGATCATCGGGCACGGTGTGCGTGCGGCGCAAGGCCTGCAGCTGCAGCCGGTGCTCGACCGTGCGCAGCCAGCGGTAGCCGCGCAGCAGCGTCTCGCCGTCGGCCCGCCCGACATACCCGCCGCCGACGAGCGCGCGCAGCGCGGGCAGCGTGCCGGCCACCCGGAGCGACTCGTCGACCCGGCCGTGCACGAGCTGCAGCAGCTGCACCGCGAACTCGATGTCCCGCAGGCCGCCGGGTCCCCGCTTGATCTCCCGGTCCACCTCGCGCGGCGGCACGTTCTCGATGATCCGGCGGCGCATGTCGCGGACGTCGTCGACCGCCTCGGGCCGTTCCGCGGCGTGCCACACCAGCGGCGCCAGGTCGTCGATCCACTCCTGCGCCAGCTCCTTGTCGCCGGCCGCCGGCCGCGCCTTGAGCAGCGCCTGGAACTCCCAGGTGCGGGCCCAGCGCCGGTAGTACGCCTGGTGGCTGGCGAGCGTGCGGACCAGCGGGCCGCGGCTGCCCTCCGGCCGCAGCGCCGCGTCGACCTGCCAGGCGACCTGACCGCAGATCTCGATCAGCCGGGCCGCGACGGTGGTGCCCGCGGACAGGTCCTCGTCGCCCTGGGCCACGAAGATGACATCCACATCGGAAACGTAGTTGAGCTCGTAGCCGCCGGACTTACCCATGGCGACGA
>DATDJX010000351.1:0-2498 GCA_036520275.1 Asanoa sp. | reverse complement strand
CACATGAGAACGGCGAGGCGAACCAGATCGCGCTGCTTCATGTTGGGCTGCATCGTCATAGTGCAAGCCTGCCCGCACAGGGGCCGCCGGGCCATCGTGTGACCTCGACGATCCCCCTGAGCGAACCCCCGTCTTGCGGGCGGTCAACCCGAACAGCGCCGGGCGGCTCACCCGCCGGTATAGGTACGGCAGGGTTCGCCCCGCAATCCGGGGCATGGCGGCAGGCCGGTCGGCACGGCGATCCCGTCCACGACGGGCAGCACCAGCCGCGACTTCCCGCGCGTGACGGACACCTGTGCGGTTCCCTTCGGGCGCGTGTCGGCGAACGCCCAGATCGGCTGGTCGCCGCCGGGTGCCGAGAGCGTCACGCGGATCCGGCTCCCCGCCCGGTAGGCGTGGCCCTGGTAGTAGAGCGGGATGACCAGCTGGGCGTCGCGGCCCTTCGGCAGCGGCGCCGCGTCGCGCCGGCGCAGGCTGAGCTCGGGCGCGAGCAGCGAGCTGCCCTTGCGGAGCTTGCGCACGCTCGCGCGCAGCCAGCCGCTCTGCACGAACGTCTCCTTGCCGTCGGGCCGGACCTCGGAGACCGTGGCCTGCAGATCGACGTCGCGCGCCGCGGACCTGACCCACGCCTGCAGCGCCCCCGCGCCGACGACCACGGTGCTGGCGGTCAGCGGCGCGGACACGTACGAGAGCGCGGTGCCGGCCGGGTTCGGCGCCCACGCGTAGTTCGGTGTCGCGGTCCACAGCCCGCCGGCGCCGGTGTCGCCCGTGAAGTCGGTCGCCGGGCGGGCGCGCTGGTTCCACGTGAACGCGTCCGTGCCCGTGGGCGGTGCCGCGTCGCTGAGAGTGCCGTTCGCCGCCAGGTACCACGAGCGGGCGTGCGTGCCGGGCAGCGGAAAGCGCGCGAACGACTGCTCGAAGCCCGGCACCGGAGCACCGGCCGCGCCGCCCGCGCCGTTGTCGAACAGGATCCGCATTGGCGGCAGCGCCACGAACGCGGCCTTGGCCGCGGCGTAACTGGGCTGGCGCTGGATCGGGTCGTCGGGCAGCGTCACGCCCTTGACGCCCATCTCGCTCTCCAAGATCGCGGGCGCGACCGCCTTGACGCCATCGGGCAGCTTCGGCGCGCGCCGCGCGACGTAGAGCTCGAGGAAGTCGTACCAGCGGTTGAACGTCGCCGGGTCGAGCGAGTCGACGTGCGTGCCGTTCGTGAACGTGAACCACTTGCGGCGCGTGCCGGTGAAGCGCTCGGCGAGCGTCGGGCAGTGGCCGCCGGTCTGCTCGTCGGTGAACTGGCAGGCGAGGAACACCGCCGCCTTGATCTTGTGCACGAACGTGACCGGCGACAGCGGGTCGGCGACCTTGCGCACGTAGTAGTTGTTCGCGCGGACCTTGGCGAGCAGGTCGACCGCCTCGGCGTGCAGCACCTGGTTGGCCTTGCAGGTCCTGTCGCCCGCCTTGATGCGGTCGAGCGCCCACTTCTGGCCGCCGGTCGCGGTCGCCGGCTTGGCGTCGTGGACGCGGTCCTTCGCCCACGTGAGCGTGAACCCGGTGTTGAGGATCCCGCCGGGATACAGCGTCGTCTGCGCGTTGTCGATCAGCGAGAGCGGCGTGATCGCGGCGAGGCTCGGCGGCCGCGTCGCAGCGACGAACATCTGGCTGATCCCGCCGTAGGAGACCCCGAGCATGCCGACCTTGTGGTGCAGCACCCACGGCTTGCGCGCGACGGTCTCGATGACGTCGTAGCCGTCGAGCCCCTGGAGCGGCTCGAAGAAGTCGAACGCGCCGCCCGAGCAGCCGGTGCCGCGCATATTGACGTCGACCACCGCGTAGCCGAGCAGGGTGGCGATCGGGCCGATCGAGCTCTCCGCTCCCGCCGGGTTGGCGTAGTCGTAGCCGGAGTACTCGACCAGCGTCGGGTACGGCCCGGGACCTGACGGAAGGTGGACGTCGATCGCCAGCTTGGTCCCGTCGCGCGTGCGCAGGTAGCCGTAGCCGCTCTTCGGGATCCGCTGTTTGAAGAGCTTCCGGCTCGGCGGCTTGGTCGAGAGCACCGTGAAGTGGCGGGACCGGAGCGCGTAGCCGCGGCCCGCCTTCACGCTGCGGAAGACCGCCCCGCCGAGCTTGCCGGCGCGCTGCGAGGCCACCCGCCGGCCGTGCCGCAACAGCACCAGCCGCGACCCGGGCTTGGCGCCCGTTACCTGCACCTGGTTGACGCTGCCGCGGACCGTGAGCGCCGCCTCCGCGGAGGCAGCCGGGACGAGTGTGGTCGCGACCGCCAGCGCGACGACGGAAGTTCTCCTCATCCCGGGAACTGTCGCAGTAGTCCGGCGACTACGCGCCGAACGCGAACCGGGTGCCGACGCTGTTCTGGATGAACGCCTCGGGGAACCGGGCGGCGATCGCATGGGTGGCGCGCCAGCCGGTGCAGTGCGAGGGCACGAGGTAGTCCGGCGCGAAGTCCGCGAGCGCGTCGCAGGTCGGCGCGACGATCTTCT
>DATDJX010000350.1:0-6025 GCA_036520275.1 Asanoa sp. | reverse complement strand
TGGCGGCCGGCCGGGGTGGTCGCCGTCGTCCTGACCTACGGCGCCAGCCACGCGAACGGCCGCGCGGCGGCGGAGGTGCTCGGCCTGCGGTGAGAATGTGTCCATGACGGACCTCGACCGGCTCACCGCCTGGATCCAGGGCTACGTGCAGGCGTGGAACTCAAACGTGCCCGAGGAGATCGGCGCGCTGTTCGCACCCGACGCGGCCTACTACACGGCGCCGTATCGGGAGCCCTGGCGCGGACGCGAGGAGATCGTCCGGGGCTGGATCGGCGCCGCCGACCAGCCCGGCGAGACGAGCTTCGAGTGGCATCCGCTGGTGGTCACCGACACGCTGTGCGTGGTGCAGGGCACGACCACGTACCCGACGACGGTCTACCGCAACCTCTGGCTGATCAGGCTGGCGCCGGACGGCCGGGCCCGCGAGTTCACCGAGTGGTGGATGGAACAGCCGGCCTGACTTGAACACGCTCAACTCGGCGGCCTACGCTCGTCGTAGTTTGAACACGTTCAAGAAGGGTGCGGTCCATGGACATCAAGGTCTGGATGTACCTGAGCTATCTGATCATCAGCGTCGGCCTCACGGTCTGGGTCGCCGCCTCGCTGTCGCGCAACGGGCTGGTCTTCCTCGAGGCGGTGTTCGCGGACAAGCGGCTCGCCGGGGCGGTCAACAAGCTGCTCGTGGTCGGCTTCTACCTGATCAACCTCGGCTACGTCGCGGTCGCGATGCGGTACGGCGGCCCGGTCGGCACGCTGGCGCAAGCGCTGGAGGAGCTGTCCCGCAAGATCGGTCTGGTGCTGCTCGTCTTGGGCACGCTGCACTTCTTCAACGTGTACGCGCTGAACCGCTACCGCCGCACCCGCCTGCGCCAGGAGGCCAGCCATCCGCCACTGGCGCCGGCCGGCCGGCTCCCGGTCTACGCCGGCCCGCCCATGCCCCCGCCCGCCCATGCCCCCGCCCGCCCATGCCCCCGCCCGGCCAGATGCCCCCGCCCGGCCAGATGCCCCCGCCGCCCCCGGCCCCGCCGCGTTGATCATGAAGTTCGGCCCACTTGGGAGCGCTTCCCCTGACCCTAACTTCATGATCGACGGAGATAGGGCCGGATCATGAAGTCGCTGACCGTCCTCTACGACGCGGACTGCCCGATCTGTCGGGCGGCCCGCCGCTGGCTCGCCGCGCGCGCCCAGCTCGTGCCGCTGGAGTTCATCGCCGCCGGATCGCAGGCGGCCCGCAGCCGCTTTCCCGGGCTCGACCACGGCGCCACGCTGCGCGAGATCACCGTCGTCGCCGACACGGGCGAGGTCTATGTCGGCGACGCGGCGTGGCTGGCCTGCCTTTGGGCCCTCGCGAGCCACCGCGACCTCTCGTACCGGCTGAGCCAACCGCACCTGCTGCCGGTGGCGCGACAGATCGTCGACGCGGCGGCGGCCGTGCGCGGCGTCACCCGCGGATCGAGTGGATACGGTGAAGCCGATGACCGAGCACAGTGCGACGACGAGCGCTGCGGCTGAACCGGCGACGGCGCGGGGCGAGCAGACGCGCCAGCTCATCCTGGACACCGCGATGCGGCTGTTCCGGGAGCGGGGGTACGCGCAGACCACGATGCGCGCCATCGCCACAGAGGCGGGGGTAGCGGTCGGCAACGCCTACTACTACTTCGCCTCGAAGGAACACCTGATCCAGGAGTTCTACTCGGGATCGCAGGCCGAGCACCGCAACCGGTCCGCGCAGGTGCTGCGCCGGGAGAACGACTTCGCGGCGCGGCTGCGCGGCGTCCTGCACGCCGGCATCGACGTCAACGCTCCGTACCACTCGTTCGCGGCCACGTTCTTCAAGACCGCCGCCGAGCCGACCTCGCCGCTCAGCCCGTTCTCCGCGGAGTCGTCGCCGGCCCGCGAGGCATCCATCGCCCTGTTCCGCGAGGTGCTCGAGGGCTCCACGGCCAAGGTCGACCCCGAGCTGCGCCGCGACCTGCCCGAGCTGCTATGGCTCGCGTACATGGGCGTGATCCTCTACTGGGTGCACGACCGCTCCCACGACCAGACCAAGACCCGCACGCTGGTCGACGGCGCGGTGCCGCTCATCGACCGGCTCGTCGGGCTGTCCCGGCTGCGCGTCGTCCGCCCGGTGACCAGGGAGGTCATCGCCCTGATCCACGCACTGCGGCACTAAGCGGTTTGACCGACCACACAGGGGCCGCACAGGAGCCTAGCGAACCGCCCGGCCCGGCCGCTGACTCGCGATGGAGGCCCGGAGTCGACCGCCGCCGGGCGGTTGTGTGAGGATCGCGCCGTGTCCGTTACCCGGCGAGCGCTCCTCGGTGCGACGGCGGCGGCCGGCCTGGCTGGCTGTGCGCGGGCAGCCGGCGGTCCCCGATGGGCGGGGCCGGCGGCGGGACCGGTCACCGGCGACCCGCCGGCCGCGGCGAGCGGGCTGTCGTCCGCGCGGCCGACACCGACGGGGTCGGCGCCGGCCGACCGGCTCACCCGCAACCTCACCGCGACGCTCACCCGCTTCCTGACGCCGAGCCGGGAGAACCCGAAACACCCGTCGTACGCCGGCGCGGTCGCGCTGGTCATGGTCGGCGGCAGCGTGCGTGCCCAGGTGGCCGTCGGCGACGCCCTGCGGTACGGCGCGGGCGCGGTCGAGCTGCCGGAGTGGAAGCGGGTCCGGATGCGCACCGACTCGGTATTCGACCTGGCGTCGCTCACCAAGGTCTTCACGTCGATCCTCGTGCTGCGGCAGGTCGACCGCGGCCGCATCGACCTCCGCCGGCCGGTGGCCGACTACCTGCCCGGTTTCGTCGGCGCCGGCAAGGCCGGCATCACCACCGCGATGCTGCTGGCGCACACCAGCGGACTGCCCGTCGGCGCGACAGTGACCGGCCTGTCCTCCGATGCCGAGCGTCGCGCCGCCGTGCTCGCGACTCCGCTGGTCAAGGGTGCCGTGCCGGGCACCGTGTTCCGCTACTCGAGCGTCGGCCTCATGGTCGCCGCCCAGCTCGTGGAGAAGGTCACCGGGCAGCGGCTCGACCGGGCCCTGCGCGGCGGGCTGACCGGGCCACTCGGGCTGCGCGACACGGGCTTCCTGCCGAGGACCTGGGTGTCATCGACGGACCGGCTCGTCGCCACCGACGCCCATACCTCCCGCGGCCTGTTGCGCGGCGTCGTCCACGACGACGTGGCCAGCCTCATGGGCGGCATCGCCGGCAGCGCCGGCGTGTTCGCCACCGCCTCCGACGTCGCCGCGCTCGGACGGCTGCTGCTCGACGGCGGCCGCCCCGTCCTGACGGCGCAGACCGTCGCGCTGATGCGCCGCAACGCCAACAAGGGCCTGCCGGCCGTCGACCCGGAACGCCCGCAGCGTACGGCGGACCACGGGCTGGGGGTCGTGCTCGACCAGCCGTGGTTCATGGGCAAGCTGTCGTCGCCCGCGACGTTCGGCCACACCGGCTTCACCGGCACGTCACTGCTCGTCGAGCCGAGGCGCAGGCTCGTGCTGGTGCTGCTGACCAACCGCGCTCACCCCGACTGGACGTGGGCCGACCCCGACCCGGTGCGGGTGGCGGTCGCCGACACGGTCGCGGCCGCGCTCGGCTGAGTCGTGATCAGCCAGGGAGGTCCTCGAACACGCCGTATGCCCGCCAGCCTCGCTCCGGAAAGCCGGCCGCCTCGGCAACCTGGGCCGAGGCGATGTTGGACGGATCGTGCATGTAGGTCGGCACGGCGCCCTCGTCGAGCACCCGCCGGGCCGCCTGGGCGACCAACCGGCGGGCCAGGCCCCGGTTGCGGGCGGCGGGCTCCGTCCCGACCGACAGCTCGTTGCCGTAGGTGTCGTGGCGCTTGATTCCCACGCCGGCGAGGTAGCCGCCGGCCTCGTCGCGGGCGATCAGGACCTCGCCGCCGAACGGATGCAACCATTCTGGCACCACGGGGTCGTCGAACGGGACCCACTCGCCCGCGTCGGGCATCGCGACGGGCTCCAGGCTGTACCGGAAGATCGCCTCGTACGCCCGCCAGCCCTCGGCACCCACCGCGCCGGGCAGCTTGTCGAGCAGGTCGGGCACCGGCAGGTCGGCCAGCGCCCGGACGGCGCCGACCCGGGTCGGCGGCACGGACATCACGATCCCGGCGGCCGTACCCACGCCGACCGCCGGCCGGACCTCGCCGTCCCAGCCCGGCTTCGTGCGGCGGTCCGAACCCACCACCTGGAGCCCGTGACCGGCCGGCCACTGGCCGAGCCAGGTAACGAGGTGGTGGTAGAGGCGCGTGTCCAGCACCCGGCCCTCCTCGCTTCGGGGATCCGACGCAACCGCAGGCTGTTGGATATCACGAAAGCCGACGGCTGCGCCATGGCCACCCCGCGTTCATCCGGTCGAGCAGGCCACCCGCGGCCAACGGTAGCGCGACGACGTACCCGCCGACGGAGCGGCAGACGCGTCACCCCGTCGATCCCGCAGTTACCGGGGCCGGCATCGGCCATTCATGCCGAATGCGGGGACCGAAACCGCACGATCGCCGGGAGGTGGCGGGGTCAGTTGGCCGACGAGGTACGGACCAACTGGCGGATCTGCCGCAACAGGACCGATAGTGGCGCCAGGTCGGCGCGGGAACCCTGGAAGTCTCCGATCGCCGTGCGGGCCCGGGAGATCGACGTCGCGTTGGCCTGCTCCCACTCGGTGACGCGGTCCTCCGCCGAGGCGTCCGGCGACGTGGACTGGAGCACCTCGCCCGTCAGGGCGGCCAGCGCCGCGTACAGGTCGTATCGCAGCGCCATCCGCGCGAGGGTCTGCCAGCGGTCCTCGCGCGGGAGCAGCGAGATCTGCGACAGCAGCGCGTCGACCCGGAACCGTTCCGACAGCAGGAAGTACACCGACGCCACCGTCGCCGGCTCGACCCGCGTGCGGCGCGCCGTCTCGACGACGTCGAGCAGGCCGAAGCCGTACATGACGCGGGTGACCTGCCTCGCCACCGAGGTCGCCAGGCTGCGCTCCTCGATCGCCGCGACGTGCGCCTCGAGCGCAGCGTGTTCGCTGCCGACGAACAGCTCCTCGAGCTGGCCGAGCAGCGCCGACACGCCGGGTTTGCACCGGGCGATCTCGACGGGCACGTCCAGCGGCGACCGGCGGTTGGTGACCAGCCACCGGACGGCCCGGTCGAGCAGCCGCCGTAGCTCCAGGTGGACCGCGGTCTGCGCGTCCGTCGGCACCTCGTTGTCCAGCGCCTCGACCGTCGCCCACAGCGCATCCAGGCCGTACACGTCGCGGACGACCGTGTACGCCCGGATCACGTCGGCCGCGCTCGCGCCGGTCTCCTCGACCGCGCGGAAGACGAACGAGATGCCGCCCCGGTTGACGACCTCGTTGACCAGCGACGTGGCCACGATCTCGCGCCGGAGCCGGTGGCCTTCCATCCGGTCGGCGTACGCCGAGCGCAGCGGCGTCGGGAAGTAGCCGTGCAGCACGGCCGAGGTCCAGGCCTCGTCGACGATGACGTCGTCGAGGACCTCGTTCTCCAGCCCGATCTTCACGTAGGCCAGCAGCACCGCGAACTCCGGTGCCGTCAGGCCATCCGGGCGCGCCGCCAGCTCCTCATCGCTCGGCAGCGACTCCAGGGCGCGGTTGAGCCCCGACCGCTCCAGGTCGGCGATCAACCGTCGGTGCACGGGCAGCAACGACTTCGCTTGCGCCAACGCGCTGCCCAGCACGCTGGCCTGCTCGTAGTTGTCGCGCAGGACGAGCGCCGCGACCTCGTCGGTCATCTCGGCCAGCAGGGCGTCGCGCGCCGGCATCGTCAGCTCGCCGTCGGCCACCGCGCCGCCCAGCAGGATCTTGATGTTGACCTCGTGGTCGGAGCAGTCCACACCGGCGGAGTTGTCGATGAAGTCGGTGTAGACGCGGCCGCCGCCCAGGGCGTACTCGATCCGGCCGAGCTGGGTCAGCCCGAGGTTGCCGCCCTCGCCGACGACCCGGGCCCGCAGGTCCTTGCCGTTGACCCGGATCGCGTCGTTGGACTTGTCGCCGAC
>DATDJX010000349.1:0-6062 GCA_036520275.1 Asanoa sp. | reverse complement strand
GAACCTCGCGCTCGACCCGGCCGGCGGCCCGCACCTGGGCGGCTGCGACACATGCTCCGGCGTCGTGACCGTCGGGCCGGGGCAGACCGTCACCGAGAACGCCGAGTACTACACGCTCGGCCACCTGGCCCGCTTCGTGCGACCGGGCGCCGTCCGGATCGCCAGCACGTCGTTCGGGACGACCGGGTGGAACGGCCAGATCATGGACGCCGCCTTCCGCAACCCCGACGGCTCGACCGCGCTGGTGGTGCACAACGAGAACGACGATCCGCGCAGCTTCGCCGTTGCCCAGGGCGGCTCGTCGTTCGCCTACACGCTGCCCGGCGGGGCGCTGGCCACGTTCACCTGGCCGGCCTCCCCGGCGCTCGACGACGGCCGCGTCCTGCTGGACGCGCACGGGACCGCCGCGACTGCTTCCCCTTCGGGCGACGCGGGGAACGCCGTCGATGACGACGCCACGACGCGCTGGACGACGGGCACCGGCCAGGAGCCGGGCCAGTACCTCCAGGTGGACCTCGGCCGCTCGCAGCCCGTGCGCCGCGTCGTCCTCGACACGGGCGCCGACGTGGGTGACTTCCCACGCGGCTACGCGTTCTTCACCAGCGCCGACGGGGTGCACTGGAGCGACGCGCCCGTCGCCGCCGGCGCCGGCGCCGGGCAGCTGACCACGATCGACGTTCCGGCGATCGCAGCCCGCTTCCTGCGTGTCGTCCAGACCGCGACCGCGCCGCAGTGGTGGTCGGTCGCCGACCTGCGGGTCTACCGCTGAGGAGGACGCTCATGAGCTCGACCAGGTACGTGCGGGTCCTCCTCCTGATCGCGGTCATCGCTCTTGGCGCGGCACCCGCCGCAGCCGCGGGCGCCGGCACCCCCTACGAGGATCCGAGCCTGCCAGTGTCCGAGCGGGTCGCCGATCTCCTCTCCCGAATGACGCTGGAGGAGAAGGTCGGTCAGATGACGCAGACCGAGCGCTACCAGGTCTACGACGACGCCACCCCGATCACCACCTGGCACCTGGGCGCCCTGCTGTCGGGCGGCGGCTCAACGCCGACCCCGAACACGCCGCAGGCCTGGGCCGACATGGTCGACCGCTTCCAGCGCGCGGCGCTGGCCACGCGGCTGCACATCCCGCTCCTCTACGGCATCGACTCGGTGCACGGGGACGGGAACATGTACGGCGCGACGGTGTTCCCGCACAACATCGGCCTCGGCGCCACCCGGGACCCGGCCCTCGTCAGCGAGGTCGAGCACGTGACCGCGTCGGAGACGCGCGCGAGCGGTCCGCAGTGGACCTTCGCGCCGTGCATCTGCGCCGCCCGCGACGACCGCTGGGGCCGTACGTACGAGAGCTTCGGCGAGGACCCGGGGCTCGTCATCCGGATGGAGACCGCGATCGACGGCTTCCAGGGCCCGCGCGGCCACCTCGGCGACGCCGACCGCGTGCTCGCCACCGCCAAGCACTACGCGGGCGACGGCGACACGCGCTACGGCACCGCGAGCGGCGACTACAAGATCGACCAGGGCATCGCGATCACGGATCGCCAGGACTTCTGGGACACCTCGCTGCGGCAGTACGTCCCCGCCGTCCAGGATCACCGCGTCGGCAGTGTGATGCCGTCCTACTCGAGCGTCGACTGGACCGAGGACGGGATCGGCAACCCGATCAAGATGCACGCCAACCAGGAGCTGATCTCCGGTGTGCTGAAGGGCGCGATGGACTTCGGCGGGTTCGTGATCAGCGACTGGGAGGGCATCCACCAGATCCCCGGCGACTGGCCGACCCAGGTCCGCACCGGCGTCAACGCCGGCATCGACATGATGATGGAGCCCAACGCCTACCAGAGCTTCCAAACCACACTGATCGACGAGGTCCACGCCGGCCGCATCTCCATGAGCCGCATCGACGACGCTGTCAGCCGCATCCTCACCAAGAAGTTCCAGCTCGGGCTGTTCGAGCACCCGTTCACCGACCGCTCCGCCCTCGGCGCGATCGGCTCGGCCGCGCATCGGGCGGTCGCCCGCCGCGCGGTGGCCGAATCGCAGGTGCTGCTCAAGAACGACAGGCAGGTGTTGCCACTGCGCCGCGACGGGGACGTCTACGTCGCCGGCAGCAACGCCGACAACATCGGCAACCAGGCCGGTGGCTGGACGCTGACGTGGCAGGGCGGCTCGACGAACCAGATCCCCGGCACGACGATCCTCGACGGGATCCGGCAGGCGGTCGGGAGGGGCGCCGTGAGGTACAGCGCGGACGCCTCGGCGCCGATCCGGCGCTCGGACGTCGGCGTCGTGGTCGTCGGCGAGACCCCGTACTCCGAGGGCTTCGGCGACGTGGGCGGCCCGCGCTGGGCCTACGACCCGGGCGACAACGGCGTGCCGCGCCCGGTGAAGGATATGCAGCTCTCGAGCGCCGACAAGGCCGCCGTGGACACGGTCTGCGCGGCGGCGAAGAAGTGCGTCATGGTCATCGTCTCCGGCCGCCCGCTGATCCTCGATCCCGCGCAGCTCGCGAAGATCGACGGGCTCGTCGCGGCGTGGCTCCCGGGCAGCGAGGGGGCGGGCGTGGCCGACACGCTCTTCGGCACGCGCCCATACACGGGGAAGCTGCCGGTCACCTGGCCGCGCACGCTCGCGCAGGAGCCGATCAACGTCGGCGACGCGAGCTACGACCCGCTGTATCCGTTCGGGTTCGGGCTCAGGACGCGATAGCCGAGGAGAGCACCATGCTCAGCAGGAGAATGTCGTGTACGCCTTGATCGGTGGGCCAATCGGCGCCAAGCCCGGAAGGGTGAGGCGCGACGCGGTCGCACGGTTCGCGACCGCGCTGCTCGTCTGCCTTGGCGTCGCCACGCTCGGTCCTGCGTCCCCCGCGGACGCGCAGGCGCCCGCGGCCGCCGATCCGCCGCCGGGCGTCGTCCCGGCGCTGCGGGAGTGGTCTCCCAGCCCCGGCGCGTTCCGGCTCGGGGCGGCTTCGCGCATCGTCGTGGACGCCTCCTCGCTCGCCGACGAGGCGGGCCGTCTGCGCGACGACCTCGCCGCCGTGACCGGCCTCGCGCTGCCGGTGGCGGTCAAGCAGCGCCCGAGGGCCGGCGACCTGTTCCTGTCGGCCGGCGGGACTGACGCCCAGCTCGGCTCGGAGGGATACCAGCTCGTGATCGGCGATCGGGTCGAGATCACCGCCGGTGGCGCCACCGGCGTCTTCTACGGGGCCCAGACCGTGCTGCAGATGCTGCGCTCGACCGCGGGCCACCGGACCCTCCCGCGCGGCGCGGCGCGCGACTGGCCGCAGCAGCGCGAACGGGGGTTCCTGCTCGATGCCGGCCGCAAGTACTACTCGCCCGACTTCATCGTGCAGGCGATCCGCGAGATGGCCTACCTGAAGCTCAACACGATCCAGTTCCACTTCACCGACAACAACGCGTTCCGCCTGGTCAGCGAGCGCTTCCCCTATCTGGCGGCGCCGCAGGCCTACACGAGGGCCGACATCCGCCGCTTCGAGGAGGCGGCGCACCGCTATCACGTGACGATCATCCCCGAGATCGAGATGCCGGCGCATGCCGCGGCGATCCTGAAGGCGCGGCCCGATCTTCGCTTCGACTGCCCGCAGATGGGGGGTTCGACGCTGGACGTGACCAAGGCGGCGACGCGCCGGTTCACGAGCGATCTGATCGAGGAGTTCGCGCCGCTGTTCGCCGGGCCGGAGTTCCACATCGCGACGGATGAGTATCCGACGCAGGCGACTCAAGCGCGCTGCCCGGAGCTGGTGCAGTACGCAAGCGAGCACGGGTTCGGGTCGACCTCGGACGTGTTCGTGGACTTCATCAACGAGATGAACGGGGTGGTCCGCTCGCACGGCAAGCGGATGGTGATCTGGAACTGGTGGGACGTCGACCAGACGCCCACCATCGCGCCGGACTTGAACATCAAGGTCGAGGCGTGGACCACCAGCGCGGAGACGGGTCAGGATCACAGCGCGCAGAAGTATCTCGAGCTGGGCTACGACGTCGTCGCCTCGCCCAGCGACACGCTGTATGTCACGCCAGGGTTTCCGCTGTTGCCCGATCCGAAGTTCCTCTACGAGCAGTGGGCGCCGCTGGTGGATCCGCACCTGTGGGGCTATCAGATCTCGGTCTGGTCTGACAACGTCCAGACGGCGCCCGACAGCTACTTCGATGCCTACCTGCGTCGCCCGCGCGAGGTGGTCGCGGACCGGCTGTGGGGCGGCCCGCGCCAGGGCACGGTCGCTGACTTCTTCGCGCGCGCCGACGCGATCGGCACGCCCGCGGGCGTGCCGGAGTACCTTCTGCCGAACCGGCTGACCGGCACGCCGTACGGCACGAGCCCGGGCTATCAGGCCTCGACCACGTTCGAGAACGCGTTCGACCGCGACCCGATCACCTACTTCCTCTACGCCGAGCCGAACGGCGGGTACACCGGCATCGATCTCGGCGCCGGCCATGAGTCGGCCGTGTCGCTGGTGCACTTCTTCCCAACGCCGGGCGGGCAGAACCTCGACCGGCTGGTCGGCGGGCGCTTCCAGGGCTGCGCCGACGGGCCGACCAGCGGCTGTCAGACGCTGGCCATGGTCCAGGCCAGGCCGACGTTCGGCTGGAACGATCTGGCGATCGCCAACCCGGGCCGCTACCGCTGGCTGCGCTACGTCGGGCCCGACGGCGGCTATGGCAGCATCGCCGAGATCGAGTTCATCGCGCCCACTCGAGCGCTCACCGTCCAAGCGCCCGAGCGGCTGCGCCAGCTCGGCGACAACCGCGTCGTGACGAGTTACCTCAACACCACCACCAACCCGGTGTACGACGTCCGGCTCGGCCTCACGGCCTACGCCACCGACAACCGCGCCGCCCGCACGGTGCGGCCGCTGGGCAGCGCGCGCTTCCCGGTGGTGCAGCCGGGCAAGACCGTGTCGACCGAGTGGCAGGTCGACGTCCCGCTGTCGGCGGCCACGGGCACGTACCATCTGGTCGGCCGCGCCGCCTACCAGCCCAAGCCGGGCGACACCCAGCCCGTCTTGGAGACCGGAGGGCTCACACGCGCGACGCTCGGTCCGGCGCTCGACGCCGCGCTCGACCCCGACTTCGTCGGTCTCGACTCCGGCGACTCACGAGACACCAAGCTCAAGATCACCAACCACGCCGCACGCCCGGTCACGATCGCCTGGCACCATGTCCGACTCCCCAGCGCCAACCCCGACTTCACGCTCAACCCCGCCGACGGCACGCTCACCGTCCCCGCCGGCGGCACCGCCTCGGCGACCCTGACGGCCGTGGCGGCCGCCAACGCCACCGGCAGCGCGCCCGGCCCGGCGCGAGTCGACCTCACCGCCAGCTCCACGGGCCAACCCGAAACCCGGGCCGGCTCGGTTGAGCTCAATGTCCTCTGGTACCCCGGGGCACAGCCGTCGCTCGCTGCTACCTACAACAACGCGGGCATCACCGACGACGCCAACCCAACCGCGGGCACCTTCGACGGGGGCGTGGCCAGCTTCTCCGCGCAGGGACTGGCCGCGGCTGGGCTCACCCCGGGCGCAACGGTCAACCACGATGGGCTGACGTTCACCTGGCCCGACGTCCCACCGGCTCAGCCCGACAACACCGCCACCGACGGGCAGGTGATCGCCGCGTCCGGCAGCGGGGCCAAGATCGGCTTCCTCGGCGCGGCGGCGTTCGGCATCCAATCGGGAACCCTCTACATCACCTACACCGACGGCAGCATCGCTCGGGCGCCGCTCACCTTCGCCGACTGGTGGACCAACGAACCGGTCCCAGGCAGCGACATCGTCGCCACCTCCCCCTGGAACGTCCCGCCAGAAGTCCCGGACCCCGACCACCCGGTCAGCGTCTACTACACCGCAATACCGCTGGACCCGGGTAGGACGGTGCGGTTCATCACGCTCCCGACCAATCGCGACCTGCACGTCTTCGCCATGGCCATCGGCTGAGGCACTGAGCGTCTGGTCGGCGCGCGGCCTCGGTTTCGAGCCCCGGGATCGCTTGGCATGCTGGGGTCGTGGACACGGTACCGGAGCAACCATCTGAGCTGCGCCG
>DATDJX010000348.1:0-9785 GCA_036520275.1 Asanoa sp. | reverse complement strand
GCTCCTTGGAACGGCGCTGGATGAAGATCCGGCCGTCGTCGTCGACGATGACGGCGCCGGCGCAACGGAGCGGCTCGCGGGGCACGGCCCCGACACTAGGCGGTGTCCAGCGGATCCTCTACTGGCTCCTGCGCGCCGGGGGTCAACGCCCAACCGGTGTGCAGAACGCCCGGTTCCGGTGGCTGAGGCGGCCTAGCGGCCGCGGCGCGCCGGGGTGGGCGCGGTGACCTCGCTCAGGTGGCCGACGACCTTCTCGGCGATGCGGCCGAGCGCCGCGATGTCGTCCGCGTCGAGCAGATCGATGAAGTGCTCCCGGACGGACGCGACGTGGTGCGTCGCCGCGTCCCGGATGGTGCGCCAGCCCGCGTCGGTGAGCACCACCGTCGCGCCGCGACCGTCGGACGCGCAGTCGTCGCGGGCCACCAGCCCGCGCTGCTCCATCCGGCTGACATGGTGGGACACGCGGCTCACCGACCAGCGCATCCCGGCGGCGAGCTCGCCCAACCGCAGCCGTCCGCCGGGCGCCTCCGAGACGGACGACAGGACGTCGTAGTCGGCGTCGGAGAGGCCCGAGTCGGCGGCCAGGTCGCGGGTGATCTGTAGGTCCAGTAGCGCGCGCATGCGCCGGTAGCCGCGCCAGGCGTGCATCTGCGCAGGGGTGAGCCACCGTGGTTCCGGCATGGCACCAGCGTAGACGATCTGCTTGACATGTCAACAAAGGTGGGGCTAGCGTGTTGACATGTCAACCAAAACGGAGCCGGCCGTGGCGACCGCCGGGCAGGGCCTGTCCGGCCGCCGGCTGCCACGCCGGCTCGTGCAGCTGTACGTCGGGCTCGCGCTCTTCGGCGTGAGCCTCGCCCTGATGGTCCGCGCCGGGCTCGGGCTCGGACCATGGGACGTCCTGCACCAGGGGATCTCCCGTAACACCGGCCTGTCCATCGGCATCGTCGTCAACCTCACCGCGGTCGCGGTGCTCCTCCTGTGGATCCCGCTGCGCCAGCGGCCCGGCTTCGGCACGCTCAGCAACGTGGTCGTGGTCGGCCTCGTCACCGACGCGACGCTCGCCCTCGTGCCCAACCCGCACGGCCTGCCGCTGCGGATCGCCCTGCTCGTCGTCGGCATCCTCGCCAACGCCGTCGCGACCGGCCTGTACGTCGGCGCCGGCCTCGGACCGGGTCCGCGCGACGGGCTGATGACCGGCCTCGCCGCCCGCGGCCACTCGATCCGGCTCATGCGCACGCTGATCGAGATCTCCGTGCTCGCAGCCGGCTGGCTGCTCGGCGGCTCGGTCGGTATCGGGACTGTCGCTTACGCCCTCGCCATCGGGCCGCTCGTCGGCTTTCTCATGCCCAGGATGATCGCGCCGGGCGCGCCCCGGTCCGCAATCGGAGGTCACTCGTGAGCGCGATCCAGTTCGGCGTCGACATTCCCGCGGCCACCTCCGTCGACCCGATCGTGGCGGCCCGGCGCGCGGAGGCGTTGGGCTTCGACTTCGTCTCGACATCCGACCACCCGAGCGGCACCGAGCCCAGCAACGAGGTGTGGACGGCGCTGTGCTTCGTGGCCGCGCACACGTCCCGGATCCGGTTCATGCCACGAGTGCTCGGCGTGCCGTACCGGCAGCCGGCGATGGTCGCGAAGATGGCCGAGACGCTCGACCGGCTCTCCGGCGGGCGGCTGATCCTCGGCCTCGGCGGCGGGGCGTCCGACGAGGAGTTCGGCGCGATGGGAATCGGCGTGCCGCGCGCCCGCGACAAGATCGACGGCCTGGCCGAGGCGATCGAGATCATCCGTGGGCTGTGGACGGCGCCGGCGCTGTCGTACGCCGGCCGGCTCTACCGCACCGACGCGGCGCCGATGGAGCCCAAGCCGGCCCGGGCGATCCCGATCTGGCTCGGGACGTTCGGACCGCGCGCGCTCGCCGTCACCGGCCGGCTCGCCGACGGCTGGATCCCGTCGCTCGGGTACGCCTCCCGCGAGCGGCTACCGCAGATGCGCGACGCCGTGGCCCGGGCCGCCGACGCGGCCGGCCGCTCGATCGACGACATCACCTGCGCGCTCAACGTCGAAGTGCGCGTCGACGCCGGCGCGGCGGGTTCCGACGCGCTGACCGGCCCGGCGGACCGGATCGCGGAATCCCTTGTGGACCTCGCCGGCGTCGGCTTCACCACGTTCAACCTCAAGCCGTCCGGCCCCGGCTACGCCGACCAGGTCGACCGGCTTGCCCGCGAAGTCGTCCCCGCCCTCCGCACCACCACCTGAGCCCGAGCCTGACCGGCAAAGACACCGTTCTTGCCGCTTGTAGCGCTCCCATCCGAGCAAGAACGCGAATAGAGAGGGGGAGCGGCGGCGGGTGTCAAGGGAGGAGGCTTTCCGCGAACGCGGCGAGGGGCTCCGCGACCTGGCCCGGGGCGCGCAGGTTGGCCATGTGTCCCTGCTTGGGCATCACGGTCACGCCGGCGAGGTTCGGCAGCACGGCGGCCAGCGCGTCCAGTCGCCGGCGCAGGTGACCGGGGCTGCGCGCGCCGCCTAGGAGGAACACCGGCAGGTCGAGCGCGCGGTAGTGGTCCGCACCGACGCCGAGCGACTCGAGTGACTCGTCGTCGGCGACCTGGCCGGCCGCCTGCGCGCTCATCCGGTCCCACACCGGCTTGATCCGGCGCAGCACGGCGACCCCGAGCCGGCCCTGTCCGACGATCTCGCGGTTGTGGATCGCCATCGCCTCCCCCGGATCGCCCGCGTCCAGCGCCGCCCGGGCGCGCCGCAGCGCGTCGCCGCCCAGTGGTTCGTCGAGGGCGACCGGCGGCTCGTACAGGAACAGTCCGGCGAACCGGTCCGGCTGTGCGAGTGCGGCTCGCATCGCGACGATCGCGCCGGACGAGTGTCCGGCGAGCAGCAGCGGCCCGTCCACGGCCGCCGCGATCGCCGCGACGTCGGCGACCTCCGCCGCCATCGCGTCCGCGCCGGTGGGGTGCGGCACCAACCGGTACGTCGGTCGGGTGTAGCGCAGCGTCCGGAAGCGGTCCGCCAACAAGGCGGCCACGGCGGCGAGCGCCGACACGTCGCCGGACCCCGAGTGGATCAACAGGATAGCGGGTCCGGACCCGAGCTCGACGACGGGCACCGAACGCTGCCGCGTCACCCATTCGGTGGTCCCCGGCGCGGCCGGGACGACCGCGCCCGGCATGAGCCGGCGCACGACGGCACGTAGCAGACGGCGAACGGGTGATCCTCGTGTCACGGTGCCGAAGGGTACCCCTGGAAATGCACGTCTTTCGTTCCGTCGGCGTAGGCCCCAGGATGGGCGGCCAACCGGACCATCGCGTCCGTCTGACCGCCGGAGGTCCACAAAGGTCACTCCGGTAGCTCGTACACCAGGTTGACGGGTTGTGCGGCGGCCTGTTGGGCGATGCCGAATCCGGCCCGGCGGGCCACGCCAGCCCCGCGTACGGCTCGCTCGGCACCGCGCCGCCGCGCCTTCTTGATCAGGATCGAGAACACTCCCGTCCTGAACGACGAGCGTCCGGCGAACCCGCCGATCCCCTCGACCACCGCGGGCCAGGTGTACTGGACGACCTCCTCGGCGGTCGCCGCCGCCCGACCAGGATGGTGTCCGGCGGCAGCATGCGCGCGGCGACCGGCACGGTTCGCGCCCCCTGACCGGCGGCGTCCGGGCCGTTCCTCGTACCCGATCTCGCGCACCTCGGCCGCGGCGCACCGCGCGTCGCGGATCATCGCGGCCGGCTCGACCGCCCGTTCCCGGCTCGCGGTGTCGACCACGCAGTAGCCGGTTCGCGGTCCGCCGGCCGCCCGGGCCCCCGTACGCTTTGATGCCATGACCGCAGCGCAGCTCATCTCGTTCGCCCGCGGGGCGCCCTCGCTGGATATCATCGACGTCGAAGGCCTCAAGGCCGCCGCGATCCGGGCGTTCGACGCCGATCCGGCCGGTATCACGGCGTACGGCACGTCCGTCGGCTACGTCCCGCTGCGCGGGTGGATCGCCGACAAGCACGGCGTCCCGGCCGAGCAGGTGCTGGTAACCAACGGCTCGCTGCAGGCCGACGCGTTCCTGTTCGACCACCTGGTCGGCCCCGGCGACGCGGTGGTGGTCGAGCGGCCGACGTACGACCGCACGCTGCTCAACCTGCGCGGCAGGGGCGGTCAGGTGCACGCGGTGACCACCCAGCCCGACGGCATCGACACCGACGAGCTGCGCAAGCTGCTCGAGTCGGGCGTACGGCCGACCCTGGCGCACGTGATCCCCAACTACCAGAACCCTGCCGGTGTCACCCTGTCGCTGGACAAGCGGTGGGCGCTGCTCGACCTCGCGGCGGAGTACGGCTTCACGATCTTCGAGGACGACCCGTACGTGGACATCCGGTTCCGGGGCGAACCGCTGCCGTCGATGCTGTCGCTCGACAAGCGCGGCGTGGTGGTGCACGCGTCCAGCTTCACCAAGACGGTCTGCCCGGGCGTGCGGGTCGGCTATCTCGTCGGGCCGGCCGGGCTCATCGGCGACATCGCCAGGAAGGCGACCAACCTCTACATCTCGCCCGGCATGGTGGCCCAAGCGATCGTCCACCAGTTCTGCGTGTCCGGAGACATCGACCGGTCCATCCGGACCGTGCGCGCCGCGCTGGCCGAGCGGGCCCGGGTGCTGGGCGAGTCGCTGCGGGCGCGGATCCCCGGTGTCCGGTTCACCGAGCCCGACGGCGGCTACTTCCTCTGGGTCGAGCTGCCCGAGGACGTCGACGTCGACGAGCTGCTGCCGGCCGCGGCCCAGCGGGGTGTCGCGGTCGTGAAGGGCAGCGACTTCGTCCTCGAGGGCGGCCACCACGCGCTACGCCTGGCGTTCTCCGCGGTCACCGTGGACCAGATCGACGAGGGCGTGCGTCGGTTGGCCGAGGCGGTCGAAGACGTTCGCCGGCAACTGTCGGATTGTTGACACTTGGCCGCGTTCGACCGCGCCGGGGCTCGCCCAAGGTCGTCCGACGGGCAACAATGCGATCGATCGGTCGTCCAAGTCATGCGGTCGGCCGCATAGCAATACCCGCCCAGGGGCGCCGGGTGGGCCGCTCGCTCCCCACCCCCCGACGCGGCCGGTCCATCCGGCGCCCACCTCATCGATCTGCTGCCCGCTACGCAGGGGTAACGTCCTTCGTGCGGGTAAATGAGGTCGGAGGGAGGCGTGCTATGGCGGACGACATCGAGCGGTCGCGGGCCGCGCGCACGCGCGCCCGGGCCTGGAGCGACCCCGTGCGGGCGGTCACCCGCATCCTGACCCCGGTCGACGGCAGGCATGCGCCGTCCACCGCCGGCTACAACGGCCATCAGGACGCCGTGGTCGACTGCGGGCTCTACGTCGACGGCGTCCGCCAGCCGGGCCACTGGGAGCCGGCCGAAGCGCTGCAGGAGGCCCGTGAGAAGGACAACGCGTTCGTCTGGGTGGGGCTGCACGAGCCCAGCGCGGAGGCGATGGCCGACATCGCCCGCGCCTACGACTTGCACGAGCTGGCCGTCGAAGACGCGGTCAAGGCCGAGCAGCGGCCCAAGCTGGAGCAGTTCGGCGACGTCAGCTTCCTGGTGCTGCGCACCGCCCGTTACGTCGAGCACGGCGAGCTGACCGAGACGTCCGAGGTGGTCGAGACGGGCCAGGTCATGCTGTTCATCGGCCCGCAGTTCGTGGTCAGCGTCCGGCACGGCGACGCGTGCAAGCTCGCGCCCGTCCGGGCCGGCCTGGAGACCCGCCACGAGCTGGTGGCGCAGGGCCCGTGGGCGGTGGCCTACGCGGTCACCGACCGGGTGGTCGACCTCTACCTCGAGGTCGCCGACGAGATCGAGACCGACCTGGACCAGCTGGAGAACCAGGTCTTCGGCCGCACCGTGCATGGCCGGATCCAACGGATCTACCAGATGAAGCGGGAGCTGGTGGAGTTCAAGCGCGCCGTCGCGCCGTTGCAGCGCCCGCTGCAGACGCTGACCACGCCGGGCAGCCGCGAGGTGACCAAGGAGATCCGGCGGTATTTCCGCGACGTCCAGGACCACCTCACCCGGGTGGTCGAGCAGGTGAACAGCTACGACGACCTGCTCAACTCGATCCTGCAGGCGCGGCTGGCCCAGGTGTCGGTCGAACAGAACAACGACATGCGCAAGATCGCGGCATGGGCCGCGATCGCGGCGGTGCAGACCTTCATCGCCGGCATATACGGCATGAACTTCCGCTTCATGCCCGAACTCGGATGGCGGTACGGCTACCCCGGGGCGTTGGCGCTGATGCTGATCTCCGCCCTCGTCCTCTACCGCCTGTTCCGCCGCTCCGGCTGGCTCTGACTCTCCGCCGCCCGGCCCTACGCGGCCTGGGGCGCCCGGCGGCTTTGCCTCCGGGCGCCCCTGTCATCCGCTCGTGAGCTAGCTGCGGCTGTTACGCGAGCCCAGGTCGGTGAGCGTGTCGTCGGCCTTGCCCTCGGCCTTGCCGGCCGCTTTCTTGGCGCTGTCGCTCATCGGCTGGGCGCTCGACGACATCGTGTCGCCCGCCTTGTCCGCGGCCGGTTCTGCCTTCTGCGCGGCCGTGCCGATCGCGCTGTCCAGCTTGTCCGCGGCCTTGTCGAGCCTCGACTCGGGTTCGACCAGGCTGTGGCTCGGGTCGTACTCGTCCCACTGCTGCTGCTGGCGGCGACGACGCATGGCGGCGAACGCGGCCGCTCCGGCGGCCGTAAGGGCGACGACCCCCAGCGCCCTGGGCCAGCGCCGACTCGACTGCTTCCGGCCGCTTGCCTGCTGTACCTTCTTCATGCCCTTCGCCTTCGTCTTGTCGGCCTTCAAACCGGCCTGCCTGGCGCCGTCGCTGGCCGCCGCGGCGAGCGGAGCCAGCGTGGCGATCGTCGAGGTCCATCCGCTGTTGGCGGCGCCCTTCAGCTTGGCGGTCTGCGGCGCGACGAATGCGCGTGCCGTGTCGACCCGGGGGCCTACCCTCGCGCCGACGCCGTTGGCCGTGTGCGTCGCCGCGCGCATGAAGTGATCGAAGCTTTCGCCCAGCTCGGCCCGCGCCATCTCGCTGCGGGTCTTCCGCCGGATTCTTAACACCAGACCCCACCTCCTGAGGTGCTCGTTCCTTCGTCATCCTCCACCTTTGGACGTCTCCGCACTGCCGGATCGGGCACATGGGAGGATCCGCATGGAAACTGACCAACGACAAGGGAGTACCCGTGGCCGAGACCATCTACGCCACCCTGCATACGAACCACGGCCCGATCCGGCTGGAGCTGTTCCCCAACCAGGCGCCCAAGACGGTGCGCAACTTCGTGGAGCTCGCGGAGGGTACGCGTGACTACGTCGACCCCACGACCGGCGACAAGGGCGTCGGCCCCTACTACGACGGGACGATCTCGCACCGCGTGATCAGCGGGTTCATGATCCAGATGGGTGACCCCACCGGCACCGGACGCGGTGGCCCGGGCTACCAGTTCGCCGACGAGTTCCACCCGGAGCTGCGCTTCGACCGCCCGTACCTGTTGGCGATGGCCAACGCCGGCCCGGGCACCAACGGGTCGCAGTTCTTCATCACGGTGGGCCAGACCCCGCACCTCAACAACCGGCACACGATCTTCGGCCAGGTGGCCGACCAGGCGTCGCAGAAGGTCGTCGACTCCATCTCCGGGACGCCGACCGACCCGCGCGACCGGCCGCTCGACGACGTGGTGATCGAGCACGTGGACATCGAGCGGGCGAGCTCCTAAGGCGCGCCGGGTACCTTTTCTGGCATGAGTGAGACCCCCACGACGGCAGCGCCGGTCTGCTACCGCCATCCGTCGAGGGAGACCTGGGTGCGCTGCACCCGCTGTGAGCGTCCGATCTGCCCCGACTGCATGCGCGAGGCCTCGGTCGGCTTCCAGTGCCCCGAATGCGTCGCGCAAGGCGCCCGTACGCAGCGGCCGGCGCGCACCGCCTTCGGCGGCGGTGTCGCCGGCCGCAACGGGTATGTCACGAAGACCCTGATCGCCCTCAACGTCGTCGTGATGCTGGTGTCGATCGTCTCGGCGCGGGGCGGCGACGCGGCCTTCGGCGGCGGCTGGGGCGGCCTGCTCGGCGGCTCGACGCCGCTGACCCGCTGGGGGGCGGTTCTGGGCTACGCGTCGTACAGCCTCACCGACCCGACCCAACACGGCGTGGCGGCGGGCGAGTACTACCGCCTGTTCACGGCCATGTTCATCCACTACGGGATCCTGCACCTGGCGCTGAACATGTGGGCCTTGTGGGTGCTCGGCCGCAACCTCGAGTACGCCCTCGGGCCGCTGCGGTTCGCCGTCCTCTACGTCCTGGCCGGGCTCGGCGGCAACGTCGCGGCCTACCTGCTGGCCGCTCCCAACGGCGAGACGGCCGGCGCGTCGACCGCCATCTTCGGCCTGTTCGCCGCGATCTTCATCGTGCTGCGCAAGCTGGGCCGGGACACGTCGGCGATCATCCCGATCCTGATCATCAACCTGGTATTCACGTTCACCGTGTCCGCCATCTCCTGGCAGGGCCACATCGGTGGGTTGATCGTCGGCGGCATCGTCGCGGTGATCATGGCGTACGCGCCGCGCTCGCAGCGCAACCTCGTCCAGTTCGTCGGCTGCGCGCTCGTCTTCGTCGCGCTGATCGCCCTGACCTTCGCCCGCACGGCGTCGCTCACCGCCTGAACGCGCCGAGCCGTTCGACGACCTCCTCGGGATGGGCGCCGAGGTCCCAGCGGCTCAGCAGATGGACGGTCTCGCCGGTGTCGATCTCCAGCAGCTCGCTGCGCAGCCCGCGGCGGGTGCGGCTGTCGACCGCGATCCGCTCGATCTGCGGCCAGTCGATCCGGCGCCGGCCGGCGTACCCGCTGACCACCGTGACCCCGTCCTGGTCGACGGTCAGGCGGTCCGCCGCCACCAGGTCCCGCGTGCCCCACGCGGCCAGGCCAGCCGCCACCACGATCCCGATCGCCAGGCCGATGGCGTCGTGCCGGCCGACCAGCAGCCCGGCGGCCAGCAGCACGGCCGCGCCGGTCAGTTTGAGCACCGGGAGGACGGTCGGCACGCGCCAGCGTTCGGTCGCCACCGTAGAAGGATAGGATCAGAGGACCGACGTTACTGGAGAGTAGCCATGCGGGATGCGGTCATCGTCGAAGCGGTACGGACGCCGGTCGGCCGGCGGGGCGGGGCGCTCGCCGGCGTGCACCCGGTCGACCTGTCCGCCCACGTGCTCCGGGCGCTCGCCGAGCGCTCCGACATCGATCCGGCAGACGTCGACGACGTCGTCTGGGGCTGCGTGTCCCAGGTCGGCGACCAGTCGTGGAACGTCGCCCGCGGCGCCGTGCTCGCCGCCGGCTGGCCCGAGTCGGTCCCTGGTACCACGCTCGACCGGCAATGCGGGTCGAGCCAGCAGGCGCTGCACTTCGCGGCCGCCGCCGTGCTCGCCGGCCAGTGCGACCTCGTCGTCGCCGGCGGCGTGGAGTCGATGACCCGCGTGCCGATGGGCTCGAGCGTCACCGGGGGGAACGCGTTCGGCCCGCAGGTCCGCGAGCGCTACCGCGGTCATGCCGGGTTCGCCGCCGACGACGCGGTGCCGTTCAGCCAGGGGGTCGGCGCCGAGATGGTCGCCGAGCGGTGGGGCTTCTCGCGCACCCGGCTCGACGAGTACGCGCTCGCGAGCCACCAGAAGGCCGCCGCCGCGCAGGACGCCGGCGACTTCGACGCCGAGATCTCGCCGGTCGTCACGACCCACGGCGGCAAGGTCACCGCCGACGAGGGCGTGCGGCGCGACAC
>DATDJX010000347.1:0-13986 GCA_036520275.1 Asanoa sp. | reverse complement strand
AGCGCCAGGCGAGGCCGCGCATGACCTCCTTGCGCAGGAACGACTCTTCGGTCTCGCCCGCCGGCACCGGGAACCGCGGCATCAGGTCGCGCGCGGCGAACAGCGTCGAGTAGTCGCCGACCTTCTCGGCGATCTCCAGCGTGGTGTCGCAGGCGCCGGGCACCTCGGCGTCCCACACCGCGCGCATCTGCGCGGCCGACTTGAGGTAGAAGTCGTGGGCGTCGAACTTGAGCCGCTTGGGGTCGGCCATCGTCGAGCCGGACTGCACGCAGAGCAGAACCTCGTGGGCGCCGGCGTCCTTCTCGTACGTGTAGTGCAGGTCGTTGGTGGCGACCGGCGTGAGGTTGAGCCTCTTGCCGAGGCGCATCAGGTCGTGCCGGACGCGGTTTTCGATGTCGAGCCCGTGGTCCATCAGCTCGAGGTAGTAGTTGTCGGGGCCGAAGATGTCCCGGAACTCGGCCGCCGACTCGCAGGCCTTGTCGAAGTCGCCGATGCGCAGCCAGGTCTGCACCTCGCCGGACGGGCAGCCGGTGGTGGCGATGAGGCCCTCGGCGTATCTGTGGAGGAGCTCGCGGTCGGCGCGCGGCTTGTAGAAGTAGCCCTCCAGGCTGGAGCGGCTGCCGAGGCGGAACAGGTTTTGCAGCCCCCGCTCGTCGCGGGCCAGCATCGTCAGGTGGGTGTAGGCGCCGCCGCCGGAGACGTCGTTTTCCCCGCCGTCGGCCCACCGCACCCGCACCCGGTCGCGCCGGTCGGTGTTGGGCGTGACGTAGGCTTCCAGGCCGATGATCGGCTTCACCCCGGCGGCGGTGGCCTGCTTGTAGAAGTCGTAGGCGCCGAAGAGGTTGCCGTGGTCGGTCATCGCCAGCGCCGGCATCTGGAGCCGGCCGGTCTCCGCGAACAACTCCTTGAGCCGGGCGGCGCCGTCGAGCATCGAGTACTCGGTGTGCACATGCAGATGCACGAACGAGTCAGACACCCGAGACCACCCTTCCCCGCGACCGACGGAGCCGACCCTACGCCGCGGGTACGACAGAAGCCGAAGCCGACACGGGTGACTTTCGGCGCCGTCCCACAACCTGGCACGCGGCCTGTCGAACCTCGCGATTGCCGTGCCTTCAGCTACCTGGCTCGGGTGTCCAGTTGAGCCGTCGCCTCTTCGGCATCGCCCGATCCCTACCGGCCACCGCAGCCGTCGCAACGTCTCATCGCCCGCGTTTGGACAACCACCATCCCGCCCGACGGCGGGCCACCGTCGTCGTGCGGCCGCTATCGCGCTGATAGCGCCGGCGCATCACGACCCACCACACCGTCCCGTCCGCCACCGCCGGCACCACCGCCATCAGCTCCAGACCTGAGAGCGGCAACGCGACCCGGACCGGCAACACGGGCCGGCAGCTGGAGCCACGCCATCAACTCCAGACCTGAGAGCGGCAACGCGACCCGGACCCCACCGCGGGCCGGCAGCTGCAGCCACGCCATCAACTCCAGACCTGAGAGCGGCAACCCGACCCGGACCCCACCGCAGGCCGGCAGCTGCAGCCACGCCATCAGCTCCAGACCTGAGAGCGGCAACGCGATCCGGACCCCACCGCAGGCCGGCAGCTGCAGCCACGCCATCAGCTCCAGAGCTTATGGCAGGGGCGCAGGGGCAACGGCGGCCGCCCGGCCGGTGATGCGTTGACGCCATCAGCTCGATAGCGTCCGCACGCAGGTGGGCCGTCCGCCTAGCACACGGCGGGGTCGGCTTCGGCGTCGACGCCTTGTGCCGCCCGCGGAGGCCGACGGCGCACCGCACATCACGGATCCGCACCCGCCAAACCGCCCGGACCCGCACCGAAACGGGTCCAGCCAAAAACCGGCTCGGAGCGTCGGCCTCAGCGAGCGAAGGGCTCCAGAATGATCGATGTGGCCTTGAGCCACGACTGGCGGGTTTCCGGCTGGAGCTGCTGGTACTCGATCGACGACCCGGTTTCGAGCGCCGCGTCGTAGGGGACGACCGTCACGGCCCTCGTCCGGGACGCGAAGTGGCGGCGGAAGTCGTCGAGCAGCGGCGAGCGCCCCGGGGTCGGGCAGGACAGCAACGTCACCGCGCTGGCGGCGAGGTCGCCCATGCCGACGTCGTACAGCAGGTCGAGCATCCAGTCGGCGGTAAAGGCCGCGTCCTCGCGCGGCACCGTCGTGATGACCAGCTGGTCGGCGGCCTGCAGCACGGTCTGCCAGTTGGCGCTCTCCACGTTGTTGCCCGTGTCCACGCATATCACGTCGTGGGTGCGCCGCAGCAGCTCGAGCACCCGCCGCACCGTGTACTGATCCAGCCGCTGGGCGAAGCGCGGGCTCTCCTCGCCCGCGAGCACGTCATAGGACCCGTCAGACGAGTGCCGCAGGTAGGCGTCGAGCGCTTCGGTTAGCCCGTGGCCGTGCTGGGCCTCGACCTCGGCCAGGTCGGCGATCAGGTGGCGGATCGTGCGGGCGTGCCTCGCGCTGCCGGCCCGCAGGCCCAGCGTGCCGCGCAGCTCGTTGTCGTCCCAGGCAAGCACACCGTGGCCACGCACGGAGCCGACGGTCGCGGCGGCGAGCACGGTCGCGGTGGTCTTGTGGACGCCGCCCTTCGGGTTGGCGAACGCGAGCACCCGCGGGCCGCCCATCTCGCGACGCAGCACGCTGATCGCCCGTTCGACCTCGACGTCAGCGGCCTGTTCGCGCCGGTCGAGCCCGCCGGGGAGGACGGCAGCGCGGCCGGCGGGCGGCCGGTAGTCGTACGCCGGCTCCGGCTCCCACGGCCGGTCCGATTCCCAGGCCGGTCCGGACGGCCGGTCGTCCCACGGCGGAGCGGGCGCGTAGCCCGGGTAGGAGACCGGTGCGGCGGCACGCCCGTGGTAGCCGTTGGCGGTCCCGCGCCGTTCCGGCGGCGCCGGCGCGCGGGGCGCCGCCACCTCTGGCGACAGCGGATCGCGCAACGGGTCAAGGGGCTCGCGGCGCGCGGGCACCTCGTGTTGCTCGCCGGTGCGGCCGCCGAGCAAGGCCCGGTCGAGCAGCGCGCGCCAGCGCGGGGACGACTCAGCCGGCCGCCCCCACCCGGCCTCGGTGCTGCTCTCCACGGGCCCCCTTCCGCCGACCCCAACCCGACAGGCTACGAGCCCAACCCTATGCATGCCATCGCCGCGCGCATATCCCCACGGCGACAGATGGCGCACCGCGCGGACCGGTCCGACCGCCGGATCGGTCGCCGGCGGATCATCCCGCGGGCGACGATGGCGCGCCGGTCTGGTCCGGCGGTGCCGCGGTGACCTCGGTCGATGCGGCGGTCGGGGACGGTGAGGCGGGCTCCGGCGCGGCGGGCCCGGCTGGGGCCGGCTGCGTGGTCGTCGCGACGACCGGCCCAGCCGACGGCGTCGCCCCGACCGGCGGCCGAACGACGTCCTGTTGCTCAGGCAGCGGCGGCAGGAACACCGCGCGGTCCAGCCGGCGCACCTCGGGCGCCGGGTCGACGGCGCGCACACCCCTGCGGACCGCCAGCCTCTTCAAGGCGTTCGGCGCGGCGCGGACCACGGCCGCGTATACGCAGGAGCACAGGTCGCGGTAGGCGGCGGCCTCCGCGCGCTCCGTCTGGGCGGCGCGGAGCAGCGCCCGTTCCAACGACGGGTTTGCTGTCCGCGCCGCCCGGTCCTGGGCGTCGCGCGCCTCCCGGTCCTTGCGCTCGGCGACCAGCAGCATGCCGGCGACGACGTCGGCGGGCACCTTCCGCACGGGTATTCGCACCACAGGAGTCTGCAGCTCAGGCCTGTTCACCCGCGCGAACACCTCGGACACCGTGGTGCCGTCGAGAACAACACGTAACCGGTCGGGTACGACATAGGCATCCAAGCTGACCAGCGCATACGGCGAGCCCCCCGTAGCCGCGAGGCGGTCGAGCTCGGTGCGGCTGCGGGCGACGTACGACGGGATCGAGCCGCCCTCCCGCACGCCGACCCGGACGACGTCACCCTCCGTGAGGTCCGGGCCGGGCACCCGCTGAGCGGCCCACACGGCTGTCAGCAGCACCGCCGTCGCCGAGACCAGCGCGACGCCGGTGAGCACCTTCATCCGGGCCGGTCCCTGGTCCACCTTGGCCAGCGCGCGCGCGAGCGGTGGAAGGACGGCGTCGTCGAGCCGGCGCAGCAGGTCGACGGCGCGCACGGGCCTCTCCTTGGCTCGCTGACGGTGGATGGAGCGGCTCAGTCCCGTAGGATGGCGAGCGCCCGTTCCAGGTCGTCAGGGTAGCCGCTCACGAACCGAAGCTCCTCGCCCGTGACGGGATGTTTGAACGCGAGTTCGCCCGCGTGGAGCCATTGGCGGGTCAACCCCAGCCGAGCGGCCAGCGTCGGGTCCGCGCCATAGGTGAGGTCGCCGACGCACGGGTGGCGCAACGCTGCGAAGTGGACACGGATCTGGTGGGTGCGGCCGGTCTCCAGCCGTACGTCCACCAGGCTCGCGGCCGGGAACGCCTCGAGCGTGTCGTAGTGCGTGACGCTGGGCCTGCCGCCCGACATCACCGCGAAGCGGTGGTCGTGGATGGCATGCCGGTCGATCGGCGCGTCGATCGTGCCGCGCAACGGGTCGAGGTGACCCTGTACAACGGCGTTATAGCGCTTGTCGACCTCGCGCTCCCGGAACGCGCGCTTCAACGCCGAGTAGGCCGACTCGCTCTTCGCCACGACCATCAGCCCGCTGGTGCCGACGTCGAGGCGATGCACGACGCCCTGACGCTCGGCCGCGCCGCTGGTGGAGATGCGGTGCCCGATCGCGGCGAGCGCGCCGACCACCGTCGGGCCGGTCCAGCCGGGGCTCGAGTGGGCGGCCACGCCGACCGGCTTGTCGACGACGACGATGTCGTCGTCCGCGTAGACGACCCGCAGACCCGGCACCGCCCGCGGCACGATCTCGGTGGGCGTGGCAGCCGGGTCGGGCAGCCGCACCTCCAGCCACGAGCCTGCGGAGACCTTGTCGGACTTGGGGCGCGGCACGCCGTCGACCGCCGCGTCGCCCGCCTCGACCAGGGCGGCGGCGGCCGTGCGGGACAGCCCGAAAAGGCGCGCCACCGCCTGGTCGAGCCGCAACCCGTCGAGACCGTCGGGCACCGGCAACGACCGTACGTTCATGGGGTCTGGTCTTCCTTCGTCTTCGACGCACGCGTGCCATCGCGTTGGCGGCCGGCGAACTCGAGCAGGATCGCCAGGATCACGCCGCACGTCAGCGCGCTGTCGGCGATGTTGAAGATCGCAAACCGCTCACCGTACGGGGCGAAGGCGCTGATCATGTCGACGACGTGCCCGAGGAAGGGGCCAGGCGCGCGGAACAGCCGGTCGATGAAGTTGCCGAGCGCGCCGCCGAGCACCAGCCCGAGCGCGATCGCCCATGGGAGGGACCGCAGCTTGGTGGCCATCCACGCGATCCAGGCCACGACCACGACCGTCACCAGCGGGAAGATCCACGTGTGGCCGCTGGCCATGCTGAACGCGGCGCCGCTGTTGCGGGTCAGGCTGAGGTAGATCAGGCCGCCGAGCAGGCGCACAGGCGTCCGGTCGGTCAGCTCGGCGACGGCGAGGTACTTGACCAGCTGGTCGACCGCGATGACGACCGCCGCGACCATGACAAGCATCGAGATGGCGCGCGACCGGCTCAGGCGGGGGCGTGTCGGTCCGCCCGCTGCCACGTCGGCCTCGGGCGGCGCGCTCGTTCGGCCCTCTTTGGCGTCCAGCGCGACCTACCTCCCGGGAACTGGCGGCGAGCCTGCGCGCCGCGCCGGACGAGCCTACCGCCGCTCCTCCAACTGCTTGCAGGTGACGCAGAGCGTCGCCGACGGGAACGCCGCCAGCCGCTCGACCGGGATGGCGTTGCCACACCGCTCGCACCAGCCGTAGTTGCCGGCCTGAAGCCGTTCCAGGGCCCGCTCCACCTGGCTGATCCGATCGAGGATGTTGTTGGCGAGGGAGATTTCCTGCTCGCGTTCGAACGTCTTCGTGCCGGTGTCGGCCTGGTCGTCGCCCGCCGAGTCGGTCAGGCGGTCGCGCTGGAGCTCGGTGATCTCGCTGAGCGTCGTGTCGTACTCCAGCTGCAGCTCCGCGCGGCGGTCCGACAGCGCGAGCCGGATCTTCTCGGTCTCCGCGGCGCTGCGGGTGCCCCTGGCCGGCCTGCGTCCGGCGGCTGTCTTGGCGTCGGCTGGCTTGACCATGGTCACTCCCTCGGCCGCGGCTGGCGCGGCATTCGGCGGCACGTCGGCCGCGTCGCTGGACGCGGCCGCATCGGTGGTGACGGCTGCCGGCGGCGTTGTCTCCGCCCGGCCCGACCTGGTGACACTGCTACGCGCCCCGGCCGCCGAAGTGTCGGTGTCCCCGGCCGGTGCCGCCGTGGAGCTCGCGCCGGATGCCGTGCGCGCCTTCCTGACCTGTGCCGGGACCGCCTTGGCGCGGACCATCGCGTCGGCGGTGGTCACCTCGTCGGACAACCCAACCCGGTTGGCGGCCGCCGGCGCGGGCTTCGCCGCCGTCGGCGCGGCATCGCTCGGCGCACTCTTGGTCGCCGCGGTCTTCGTAGGTACGGGCCGAGACGTGGCGGGCTTCGTCGCCCGCGCCCGCTTGGTGGCCGCCTTGCTGGCGCCCTTGGTGGCCGCCTCGGTCCCGGTCGCCTGCTTGGCGGGCGCAGCCTTGGCCGCCGCCTTCTTCGCGGCGTTCGTCACCGCCGGCGTCGACGTCGCCTTCCGGGCCGCGGTCTGCGCCGCCTTCTTCGCCGGCGCGGACTTCTTCGTCGCTGCCTTCGGCGTGGCCTGCTTAGGCGTGGCCCGTTTCGACGTTGTCTGCTTCGGCGCCGCCTGCTTCGACGCCGCCTTCGGCGTGGCCCGCTTCGACGTTGTCTGCTTCGGCGCCGCTTGCTTCGACGCCGCCTTCTTCGACGCCGCCTTCGGCGTGGCCCGCTTCGACGTTGTCTGCTTCGGCGCCGCTTGCTTCGGCGCCGCCTGCTTCGTCGCCGCCTGCTTCGTCGCCGCCTGCTTCGACGCCGCCTGCTTCGACGCCGCCTGCTTCTACGCCGCCTGCTTCTACGCCGCCTGCTTCGACGCCGCCTGCTTCGACGCCGCCTTGTTGGCTGCCGCCTTCTTGGCCGGCGCCTTCTTGGCCGGCGCCTGGGCCGCCCCCTTCGTGGCGGCGGCCTTCGCGGTGGTCTTCTTCGCCGGTGCCGACTTCGCTGGACCGCTCTTGCGGGCCGAGGTCGCCTTGGTCGCGGAACCGGCCTTCGCCGTCGCCACCTTCTTCGACGCTGCCGCAGCGACCACCGTCGCGGGCCTGCCGGCGCCAGCCGGATCCGCGGCGGCCTCGTTGTCCCGGTTGGTTGCGCGGGTCACACCGGTCGGGCGTGTCGCCGGCGCCGTCACCCTCGTTGTCTTCGTGGACGCGCCGCCGCGGCGCGCGGCGGTCGCGCTCGGCGTGTCGGCCGCCTTTCGCGCGACCTTCGCCCGCTCGGCCATAGCCAGTCCCCCAGGTGCAAAACGGGCGCGCGGCGGGCCGCCGCGCACTCCGGAGGGTGGCAAGGATACGGAACGTGAGGTCAACCGACAACACGGCGCACCGTCGCCACCAACGACGCCCCGACCGAGCCACCAATCAGGGCAAAAGGAACAATAGCAGTTTATTCGGTTCTCTCCTCGCCGTACTCTGCGAACCATCGCGCCAATCGTCCGCGGCGCGACACGGCACGCAGCCGACGCTCCGCCGCATCTCTTACCCCGCCGGTGGCGACGATCAACAGGCTGTCGCCGACTTTCAGCCGCGTGTCCGGACCGGGCACGAAACCCGCGCCGTCGCGCAGCACCAGCGTCACGTGTGCGCCGATCGGTAGCCGCAGCTCGTCGAGGTGGACGCCGGCCAGCTTCGAGCCGGGCGGCACCTCCATCTGGAGGAGGTCGGCACGCATCCGTTCGAGCGGCGCCGTCTCCACGTTGAGCTCGGCCGCCTCCCCCGGGGCGGCGACCTTGAGCAGCCTGGCCACCGGGCCGACGGTGCCGGCCTGGACCACGGTGAACATGAGGACGAGCACGAACACCGCGTCGAACAGCCGTTCGGCGCCCTCGACCGACTCCGACAGCGGGATGGTCGCGAGCACGATCGGCACCGCCCCGCGCAGCCCGGCCCAGGACAGGAAGGCCTGGTCGCGCAGCGGGAACCGGAACGGCAGCGCGGAGACCAGCACCGAGATCGGTCGGGCCACGAACACCAGGGCGACGCCGGCCACCACCGCCGGGAGCAGGGCACTGTCCAGGCGCGACGGCGACGCGAGCAGGCCGAGCAGGACAAACAGGCCGATCTGTGCCAGCCAGGCCAGCCCGTCCGCGAAGCCGAGGATGGCCTGGCGGTGCGGAAGCCGCGCGTTGCCCAGCACCACGCCCGCGACGTAGACGGCGAGGAAGCCGGACGCGTGCGCGACAGCGCCGGCCGCGTACGCGAGGACGGTGAACCCGACGACCGCGATCGGGTAGAGGCCGGAGGATGGCAGCGCCGCGCGGCGCAGCACCCATCGGCCACCGACGCCGATCACGAAGCCGATCGCGGCGCCGGCGAGGAGCTCGTAGAAGACAAGGAGCACCTCGTACCACCACGGATGGGCGCCCAGGGCGGCGGTCGACAGCAGCACGACCAGCAGCACCACTGGAGCGTCGTTGATGCCGGATTCCGCCTCCAGGATCGCGACCAGCCGAGGCGGAAGGCGTAGCCGGCGCAGGGTGGCGAACACCGCGGCGGCGTCTGTCGACGAGAGCACCGCTCCGTACAGCAGGGCGAGCCGCCAGTCCAGGTGCAGCACGAGGTGCAGGACGAGGCCGACGACCGCGATGCTCACCACCACACCGACGGTGGCGAGCGTGACCGACACGCCGAGCACCGGCCTGAGCGTGCTCCAGCGCGCGGTCAGGCCGCCCTCCGCGATGATCACGATCAGGGCGCAGAAGCCGAGCGTACGCGTGAGGGTGGCGTCCTCGAACTGAATACCGAGTCCGGACTCCCCGATCAGCAGGCCCAGCGCCAGGTAGAACAGCAGGCTCGGCAGGCCGATGCGGGTGGACAACCGCACCGCGCCGACGGCGACGAGGAGGACCGCCGCGCCCACGAGCAGGGCGACGTCCACCCCGTCGCTCACGACGGCGATCCGTCGCGTAGCCGGCCCAGCCGGTCCAGCAGTACGTCGTCGGTGAGGTCGGCGGGCAGCTCGACGTCAAAGAGCTTGTCGCGCGAGGCCGCTCCGGAGCGCAGCGAGACGGCCCAGGGGCGCAGGCCGACCGCGGCGGCGACGGCGCGCCGGCAGGCCTCCGTAGCGCGGTCGCCGACGGCTGGCGCGCTCACGGCGACGACCAGCGCCGGGCCGTACGGGCCGTCATGCCGGCCACCCACCCGCGGGCGCGCGGCGCCCGGCTTGACCCGCACCGCGACCGTGACCGACCTGACCATGCCTCATTCTGACGGAAAGGGCACCTTCCTCTCGCGTACGAGAGGAAGGTGCCCTACGCGGCGTCGCGCGCGCTGGCCTCAGACGCGTCTGGCGTCGGCCAGCAACGCGCTGGCCGGCTCGCAGAGGCTGCACGGCGTGAAGCCAAGCTCGACCGCCTCGCTTACCGACAAGGACTCGCTCCCGCGAGCGGAGAGGTGGACGCACCCCGGCACGTGGTAGCGCGGCCGTCCGTCGATCACCAGGACCGGCGCCGACATCCGCGCCACCCGTGCCGCGTCGGCGGCCGTGACGTGCTGAACGGCCGGTTCGTCGGGCGAGTCGCCCTCGTCGTGATCGTTGTCCGGGCGGTAGGTGCCCTGGCCCGGCACCGTCGCGCGGAGCGGTCCGGCGACCGTGACGGGCGAGTCGCCCCTCGCCCACCCGGCCGCGCGGCGCCGACGGTGCTCCTTGGCCCGCGGCGGCGACCGGCGGTGACGCGCTCTCGCGTCACCCTCGTCGCCGGCACGCCAGGACCATTCGTCGTCGGAATCGCCTGTTGCGGCGCGGGCGGCGGCCGCCTGGCGGGCACCGACGACCAGTGCGACGGCGGCGATCAGGCTCGCCGCGATCGAACAGATCAGCAACACGCTCGAACCCGTGGCGAGTCCGAACACGAGCAGCGTGACAGCAACGAGGATGAGCAGCAGGCTTGCGACGATCACGGCTCACCCCCGCCGCGTTGGTGATGTTCAGGTGTCGTGGCGGCGGCCGGAGGGCTCCGGTGCCGGAGAACGCTCAGCGGATCAGCGGCCCGCCTCGACGGAGCCGGGGCGGCCCCCGCCGTAGGAGCCCGCCGCGGCGAGGCCCGGGTTGGAGTTGACCGCCCGATTGCCTTCGGTGCGCGTCATCTCCGCCTCGAGACCCTGCCCGCGACCGTCCAGGTCGCGCAGCTGGCTCTCCAGGTAGGCCTTGAGCCGGGTGCGGTATTCCCGCTCGAACTGCTTGAGCTCTTCGATGTGCTTCTGCAGTGCCGTGCGCTTCTGGTCCAGGCCGCCCATGGCCTCCTGGTGACGCTGGCGTGCGTCACGCTCGAGGGCGTCGGCCTTCGCCCGCGCTTCGCGGGTGACCTCCTCGGCCTTGGTGCGCGCGTCGGACAGCAGCTTGTCGGCCTCGCGGCGGGCGTCGGAAACGTGGTCGTCGGCTGTTCGCTGGGCCATCATCAGGACCCTCAGGGCCTGCTGCTCGCCGTCGCCGGCCGTCACCGGGGCGCCCTGGGCGCGCATCTGCTCCAGCTCGCCCTGCATTGCGCGGGCGGCCTGCTCGGCCGCCGACTTGTCGCGCTGGACGCGGTCGAGCTGCGCTTTGAGGTCGTTGAGCTCCGCGCCGAGCCGAGGGTCGGCGCCCGGACCGGCTGGTGCGCCACCCCGCCCGCCGCGCTCGACCTGTGCACGCAGCTCGTTGTTCTCTTCGATCAGACGGGCGAGTTCGCGCTCCACCTCATCGAGGAAGGCGTCGACCTCCTCCTCGTCGTACCCCCGCTTGCCGATCGGGGGTTTCTTGAAGGCGACGTTGTGGACGTCGGCCGGGGTAAGCGGCATCGAAACTCCTCGGGTCAGTTGCGGCCGCGTAGTACCTGGTCAGACACCGTGCGTCAGATCCAGGGTTGCACCACGAACCTCATCAGCACGAACAGGATAACCAAGAGCACAAGAGAGGCCAGGTCAAAGCTCACGTTACCAATTCGCAGTGGTGGGATCACTCGCCTCAACGCCTTGAGGGGCGGATCGGTGACGGTCCACACGGCTTCCAAACCGGCGGCGGCACCGCGACCGGGTTGCCACCGCCGCCCGTACTGCAGCACCGCGCTCAGCACGAAGCGGGCGAGCAGGGTCAGGAGGAAGAAGTAAAGCAGCAGGTAGAGGACCTGGAACAGAACCGAAATCACGTCTGACGGGACCCCTCGATCATGCTGCAGCCACTGCTAGGTCAGGGTGAAGAAACCACCCTCGGCGATCTTTGCCTTGTCTTCCGCGGTGACCTGGATATTGGCCGGTGACAGCAGAAAGACCCGGTTGGTCACCCGCTCGATCGTACCGCGCAGCCCGAACGCCAAACCGGCGGCGAAGTCCACCAGACGGCGGGCATCCGCCTCCTCCATTTCGGTGAGGTTGATGATCACCGGAACGCCGTCGCGGAAATGCTCGCCGATTGTGCGCGCCTCCCGGTAGGTGGTCGGGTGCAGCGTGGTGATCTGGTAGCGCTGGTCGTCGTCGGCCATGACGGCCCGTTCGCGCAGCTGCACCTGGGGCGCCAGCGCAAGGTTGTCGCGGGTCGGATAGCTCACCGGCGGGGCCGCGGGGGCGCCGGGCCGGGTGATGGACCGCACGGGCGCGTGCTCGGGCTGCGGCTCGTCGTCGTCCACACGGCTCGCCATCCGGTCGGCGAGGCGCGCAGAGCGGGCCCGGGGGACCGCCGGCGCCTCGTCGACGTCGTCGTCCTCGTCGCCGTAGTCCTCGGCGTATCGGCTCGTCCGGTAGCGCGTCTCGCGGTAGCCGTCGCCGGACGAGCGGCCACCGGAGCGGCTCTCGTACCCGTCGTCGTAGGCGCGGTCGTCTTCCTCCTCGACCAGCCCCAGCCACACGCCCGCCTTGCGCAGTGCACCCATGCCGCGCCCCTCCGTCCCGCCGTGTGGCTCAGCCCCCGAGCCGCGCCACTGTCCGCGCTGTACCCCGCCGCCTGCCGTGCCGCGACGTTGCCGGTCCGTGCCAAACGACACCGATGTAGTTTTGGGGTCCGCCGCCAGGCTACCGCAGCGGGCCGCGCGGACCGAGTAACGCACTGCCGATCCGCACCTGTGTCGTGCCATGTGCGACCGCGCTCTCCAGGTCGTGACTCATGCCGGCCGACAGCACCGTCGCCGTCGGATGATCGACCCGGAACCGCTCCGCGATCCCGGCGAGCGTCGCGAAGGCCGCGTCGGCCGACCGGTCCAACGGTGCGATCGCCATCAGCCCCGCCAGGTCGAGCGCCGGTGCCGCCGCGACCGCGGCCGCGACCCGGTCCAGCGACCGGTCGTCGTCGCCCGGGTCGGCCAGCGCGCCGCCGCGGCCCGGGTCGGCGTCGAGGCTCACCTGGACGAGCACCTCCAGCCGGCGCCCGGCGCGCTCCGCGCCGGCCGCGAGCGCCTCCGCCAGCCGCACGCTGTCGACCGACTCCACGACGTCGGCGTAGGAGGCCACGGAACGGGCCTTGTTGCGCTGCAGGCGGCCCACGAAGTGCCACCGCACGGCGATCCCCTCCGCGGCGACGGCGGCGACCTTGGCCGCCGCCTCCTGGTCGCGGTTCTCCCCGATGTCGGTGACGCCGAGGTCGGCGAGCAGCGCCACGTCGCTCGCCGGAAAGGTCTTGCTGACCGCGACGAGCGTCACCTCGTCGGCCGCGCGGCCGGCGGCGGCGCAGGCGCGCGCGATCCGGCCGCGGACGGCCGCGACGTTGGCCGCGAGCTCGGCCCGGCGGCGCTCGGTCGACTCCGCTCGGTCGGTCAGATCAGGAGCCGTTCTTCAGGAAGTCGGGCACGTCCACGTCGTCGAAGAGCACCTTGCGCGGCTGCGCCGGGGCCGGAACGGTGTGCGCGGGCGGCACGGTCTGAGCCGGCATGGCCGACGTGCGTGACGGCTCGGCCGGCTTGTACGCCGGCGAGCCGCCGTCGAAGCCCGCCGCGATCACGGTAACCCGCACCTCGTCGCCGAGCGCGTCGTCGATGACCGCACCAAAGATGATGTTGGCCTCGGCGTGGGCCGCGTCGGTGACCAGCTGCGCCGCGTCGTTGATCTCGAAGAGGCCGAGGTCGGACCCGCCGGCGATGGACAGCAGCACGCCGCGGGCACCGTCCATGCTCTGCTCCAGCAGCGGGCTGGAGATGGCGGCCTCGGCCGCCTCGACGGCCCGGTTGTCGCCGCGGGCGCTGCCGATGCCCATCAGCGCGCTGCCGGCGCCGCTCATGACCGACTTGACGTCGGCGAAGTCGAGGTTGATCAGACCCGGCGTCGTGATCAGGTCGGTGATGCCCTGGACGCCGGAGAGCAGCACCTGGTCGGCCTGCCGGAAGGCGTCCATCATCGAGATCCCACGGTCGCCCAGCGCCAGCAGCCGATCGTTGGGGATCACGATCAACGTGTCGCACTGGTTGCGCAGTTCGTCTATCCCCGCCTCGGCCTGCACCTGGCGGCGCTTGCCCTCGAATGAGAACGGCCTGGTCACGACGCCGATCGTGAGCGCGCCGAGCTTACGCGAGATCTGCGCGACCACGGGCGCGCCGCCCGTGCCGGTGCCGCCGCCCTCCCCGCACGTAACGAACACCATGTCGGCGCCCTTGAGTACCTCTTCGATCTCGTCGCGATGGTCTTCGGCGGCGTTCTTGCCGACGTCGGGATTGGCGCCGGCGCCGAGGCCGCGGGTCAGCTCCCGGCCCACGTCGAGCTTGACGTCGGCGTCACTCATCAGCAGGGCCTGCGCGTCGGTGTTGATCGCGATGAA
>DATDJX010000346.1:0-16171 GCA_036520275.1 Asanoa sp. | reverse complement strand
GAGCCGTCGGTGCGGGAGCCAAGCGAGGAGCCGTCCGTGCGGGAGCGGAGCGGGCGCACCATCGGGCTCAGCAGCCCGGCTCGCGGCGGTGCCGAGCCAAGCGAGGAGCCGGCGTGAGCCGCGAACCCATGCCCGATCCGTTCGCCGGCCAACCCGACGGGGCGCCCCGGCCGCCGCGTTCGATCGTCCCCCGCCCCGCGGCGGCGCAGCCCGACCTGCGCGGTCGCCGGCTGATCGTCGGCTACCCCGGCCTCGGCTGGCGCGGCGACCTGCGCGCCGACGACAAGGTGGTGCAGGGCAGCAGAACGTTCGTGCCGGCCATTCCGGAACACGAGTGGTACCGCGCGGAGTCCGAGCAGATCGAGGTGTTCGCACCGCTCGTGCCGGCCGAGCGGGTGTGGGTGGAGACGCTCGGCGATCGGGAGGCGGCCGCCGCCGGCCGGCGCGACGTGGTCACCCGCCTGGTGTCGCTCGATGTTCCGGCGTCGCGGGTGCCCGTGCCGGCGGTCGAGGTCGACGCGGTGTCCGGCCGCCGGGTCGTGCAGGTCGTCGACGGCGTCGAGCGCCGCGACCTGCGCGCGGTCACCGAGGTTCATACCAACACCGACGGCGACATCTGCGTCCGGGTGGCGACCGAGAGGGAGTGGTACCGCTGGGCGTGGAGCGGCCAGTCGCCGAAGACGATCGAGGTGCCGGTGCACCTGCTCTGGGTCGAGTGACTCAGTCGACGCGAGCCGCGCCGCAGACCCGCCAACCGTTCTCATCCACCACCGTGAACTGCCAGTTCTGGGTCGATCTTTCCGCGCCCTGGATCCGGCGAATCAGCTGCGTCGAAACGATCCGCCGATCGCCGGACGGTGCGACCTGCAACGGCCCCCACGAGATGAGGATCGTGATGCCGAACGCTTTCTCCCGGTCCTGCACGTCCCTACGGAAGGCGCGGATCGGCTCGAGACCGGAGTCATGTGCGCACTCGAGCGAGCTCGCCCGAACGTCATTGTGTTCGACCAGGTAGGACTTCAGGAAGTTGTTGACGGCTTCGTCGGGCTGACCCCGGTTGATCGCGGTCGCGTTGTCGTACAGCGTCACGCCCACGCCCAGCCCGCCCAGGCAGAGCAGCACCAGGACCCCCGCCGCGACCGTGAGGACGACCCGTAACGGTCGGCCGGCACGCGCCGACGGCGCGGGCACGCCTCGGGGTGGATCGGCGGTCACATGCCGAGGTTAGCCGGGCGGCGCGCGGCGCGATGCCTGGACATTGCCTGGCACTGGGATACGGTTCCAGTCCAGGAGGTGAGCGTGTGTCTACGGCGCGAACTCGGACCACGGAGGCCGCCGCGCTGCACCGCCAGGCGGCCGCCGCCGTCGCCGCCGCCGAGATCGCGCTGGCCGCGGTCGCCCCACCGGACGCCGACGAACGCGCGCAGTACGACCTCGCCGAGCGCCTGCGCGCCGCCGCGGAGGAGCTGACCCCCGGCTGGCTCGGTGGGCGGCTCGACGCCCGTTTCGCCGACACGCCGCTCGGCGGCCCCGGGCTCCCGGCGTTCGTGCGCATCGGGACCGCCCAACCGCTCGACGACGCCCGGTTCCCGGTGATCGTGCCACTGCTCGGCACCGGCCACCTCACGATCGACGGCGACGCGCGCGACCTCCGCGCGGCTGGCGTCCTGCGGGCCGTCGTCCTGCGCCTGCTCGCCGCCGCACCGGCCGGTTCGCTGCTCGTACGGGCTGTCGACGCGGCGGGCGCCGGCACCGTCTTCGCACCGTTCGCGTCGCTGGCCGACGCCGGGCTGATGCCGCCTCCGGCGATCGACCGTGCCGGCCTGCGGTCGGTGCTCGCCGAGGCCGAGGCATGGGTGCGGCCGGCCCGCCCCTCCACGACCCGGCACACCCGGCGCGACCGCACGCTGCTTCTCGCGATCGCTTCACTGCCGGAGCTGACCGAGGCGGCCGACCTGGCCCGCATCGCCGCCCTCGCCCAGCACGGCCCCGAGGCCGGACTGCACCTGATCGTGGCCGGCTGGCCACCGCCGCCGCTGACCGCGGACACGACGCGACAGCCCCTTCCCCGGGCGACGATGGTCGCCCTGCGCAACCCGCACGCATTGGTCGGCGACCCGCCGGGTGGTTCGTTCGCGACGCCGCCGGCGGCCGGGCTCAACGCGCCGGTGTTCCTCGACGACGACCCGCCGCGAAGCCTCGTCGACCGGGTGTGCGCCGAGCTCGCGGCCAGGTTCGCGGCGACCAACCGGCTTACCCTGGCCGACCTGCTGCCCGACGACGACGCGCAGACGTGGGCCGAGGACTCCGCGGCCGGCTTGGCGACGGTGGTCGGTCACGACGGCGACCGGCCGGTGACCCTGCAGTTCAACGACCTCACTCCACACTGGATGCTCGGTGGACGGTCGGGTGCTGGCAAGACCGCCTTCATCGTCAACGTCCTCTATGGACTGGCTGCCCGTTACGGACCGGGTGAGCTGGCGTTGTACCTGCTCGACTTCAAGGAGGGTGTGTCGTTCGCCGAGTTCGTGCCGACGGAGCGCGACCGCAGCTGGCTGCCGCACGCCCGCGCGGTCGGCGTCGAGTCCGACCGCGAGTACGGCCTCGCGGTACTCCGTGAGCTCGATGCGGAGATGGGTCGGCGTTCGCTCGCTTACAAGCGGGCCGGCGTGACCCGCTTCGCCGACCTGCGCGAACACCACCGCATGCCGCGGATCGTCTGCGTGATCGACGAGTTCCAGGTCTTGCTGGCGGGCGGTGACCGGATGGCGGCCGACGCCGTCGCGTTGCTCGAGTCGCTCGCGCGCAAGGGCCGTTCGTACGGGATCCATCTGGTCCTGGCCAGCCAGACCACCCATGGCATCGAGGCGCTGTTCGCCAAGCGCGACTCCATCTTCGGCCAGTTCCCGGTGCGGGTGGCGCTGCCGGGCGGCAGCGACGTGCTCGACCCGACCAACGACTCCGCCGCCGGCCTGCCGCTCGGTGCGGCGGTCGTCAACACCGCCGGCGGGCTCGGTGGCCCACGCGGCGCGACCCGCGGGCACGAGCGCACGATCCGCTTCCCCGACCCGCACGGCGACCGGGCGGCACTGGTCGGGCTGCGGCATCGGCTGTGGGAGCGCCGGGAGGCCGACGCGCAGCCGCCGCGGGTCTTCGCCGGGTACGCCCGCCAGCACCTCAACGACGACCCGACCTACCGGGCGGCGCTGGCCGGCCGGTCGACGCGGCCGGCGGTGCTGCTCGGGCGGCAGATCGACGTGGCCCTGACCACGGCGACCTTCCCGCTCGACACGACGCCGGGACGCCACCTCGCGATCCTCGGGCCGAGCGGGTCCGGCGCGGAGCTGCTCGACGCCGCCGTACGCGGGCTCGCCGCGCACCACCTGCCCCGCACCGCGCGGTTCGTCATCTGCTCGCTGGTCGCGCAGGGCGACGTGATCGCGGCCGGACTCGCAGAGGAGCTGTCCCGGCGCCAGGAGGTGGAGTCCGTCGACGCGGCCGGGTTCGGCAAGGCGCTGTCGCTGGACCGGCCGGGCTACCTGGTGGCGTTCGGCCTCGACGCCGCCGGGCAGGACGCGCTGCCGACCGACCGGCTTCGCGAGGTGCTGCGCGCCGGCCCCGGCCAGGGCGTGCACCTTTTGTCGTGGTGGCGGGGCATGCGGCGGTTCACCGATGAGGTGGGCGGCAGCGCGGCCCGCGAAGACGTGGCCGGCCTCGTGTTCCTGAACGTGCCGATGTCTGACGTGTCGCTGTTGCTCGGCCGCACGGTCGACTGGCAGCCGCGGCCCAACCGCGCGCTCCTGCACGACCGGCACACCGACCGCACGTCGGTGTTCGTGCCGTTCGCCTCGGCGGATGACGAGACCGCGTCATGACCGCCTGGGACGGCTACTGCGCCGCCGCCCGGCGGCTGGACGCGATCCGGCGGGGTGCGGCCACCGCCGCGGGCGCGCAGGCGCAGGCCGTACGTGCAGCCCGCGACGAGCTGGCGGCCGTACGGGCCCGGCTGGTCCCGCAGCAGTCGCGGCTGCGCGAGTCAGGGGTGCCCGACTCGGAGCTGTGGCCGACGCCGGCCGACGCGGTCGCCGCCGAACAGGCGGTCGCCGGCGGCCCCCGGCACGTGCTGGCGGCGTTGCGGCAAGCGCGGGCGATCGCCGACAGCGCCGACGCGGCCCTGCTGACCCGCATGGGACCGCGGCCGCTGGGTGGCGGCGTCCGGCGTACCGCCTCCCTGCGCAACCTGCTCGTTTACGGCCCGTTCGGCGCGGTCGTGCTCGTCGTGGAGGTCGTGCTCTACCTCGCCGCCGGCGGTCACGGGCGATCCGTGTACGCCCTGGGCTGCGGTCTCGTCATGCCGGTGGCGGCCTTCCTGCTCGGTTGGGTCGGGGTCGGGATCGCATTCCCGGCCGCACCCGGCGCGAAGGTCGACCGGACGCCCGCCTTCGGCGCGGTGGTCTGCCTGGCGCCCGCCGTGCTCGCCGGCGTGCTCATCGGCATCCTGTGGATCGCGACCTAAGCCCACCCGCCGCGCCCAGACCGGAACCAAAGACTGGAAGGTTGCCATGACCAACGTCGAAGAGGTCAAGCAGCACGTCGCCGCCTCGGTCGACCAGACCCAGCGCGCGCTGGCGGCGCTCCGCGGCGTGGCCGACCAGCTGGACGACGCCCTCGGCAGGTTGCGGATGACCGCGATCGGCTCTTTCCACCCGTCCATCCTGGACGCGATCAGCCGGCTCGAGCAGGCCCGGGTCCGGGTCGACGAGGCCCAATCGCTCGCGCAGTCCGCGATCGGCTCCGCCGACGCCTACCGCGCCATCGTCTGAGACCGCGGGCCTCAGTTGATGATCAGGGCCATCGCTTCGGCGCGCGACTTGGCGTCGGTCTGGAAGATGCCCCGGACCGCGGACGTGACGGTCTTGGCGCCGACCTTCTGGATGCCGCGCATGGCCATGCACATGTGCTCGCACTCGAGCACCACGATCACGCCCTCCGGCTCCAGGACCCGCACGAGCTGGTCGGCGATCTGCGTGGTCAGCCGCTCCTGGACCTGCGGCCGCCGGGCGTAGACCTCCACCAGGCGGGCCAGCTTGGACAGGCCGGTGATCCGCCCCTCCTTGCCCGGGATGTAGCCGATGTGCGCGACGCCCTTGAACGGCAGGAGGTGGTGTTCGCAGAGGCTCATCACCTCGATGTCGCGGACCAGAACGAGCTCCTGGTGGCCGGCCTCGAAGGCGGTCGCCAGCACCTGTGACGGGTCGACGCGCAGGCCCGCGAAGAGCTCGGCGTACGCGCGGGCCACGCGGGCCGGGGTCTTCACCAGCCCGTCGCGGTCGGGGTCCTCCCCGACCGCGATCAGGATCTCCCGTACGGCCTTCTCGATGCGCCCGAGGTCGACGGCATCCTCGACCGGCCTGCCGGTCAACTTGCCATCCACCAGGCGCGCCGCGAGGTAGTCGAGCTGGTCGTCGCTGTCGCCGTCCGGCTCGGTTGCGGACGCGGCGGTCCCGCGGGTCAGCGTAGGCCGTCCGCGTTGGGCGACGAGGAGTTGTTGGTGCCGCCCCCGACGCGGGCCTCGGCGCCGTCGGCCTCGGCCTGCGCCTTGAGCGTCTCGCGCTCGGCCGGCGTGAGGACCGGCGGCTCCGTGGAGGGCTGGCGCTTGCCGAATCCGTTGTACGGGGCCAGCGGCGGCCGCTTGGCCACGCGCGCCGCGATCCGGGCCAGGTCGGCCTGCGAGATGGTCTCCTTCTCGATGAGCTCGAGCACGATGTTGTCGAGCACGTCGCGGTATTCGACCAGGATCTCCCATGCCTCGTCGTGCGCCAGCTCGATCAGCGTGCGGACCTCGCCGTCGATCTCCGCCGCGACCGCGTCGGAGTAGTCACGCTCGTGCCCCATCGTGCGGCCGAGGAACGGCTCGTCGCCGCTGGTGCCGTACTTGACGGCGCCCAGCTTGGAACTCATGCCGTATTGGGTGACCATCGCGCGCGCCAGCGACGTCGCCTTCTTGATGTCGTCGCCGGCACCCGTGGTGGGCTCGTGGAAGACCAGCTCCTCGGCGGCCCGGCCACCCAGCGCGTAGGCCAGGGTGTCGATCATCTCGGCGCGGGTCTGCGTGTACTTGTCCTCCGTGGGCAGCACCAGGGTGTGGCCGAGCGAACGGCTGCGCGGCAGGATGGTCACCTTGTGCACCGGCGCGGAGTGCGGCAGCGCCCAGGCGACCAGCGCGTGACCGCCCTCGTGGTAGGCGGTGATCTTCTTTTCGTGGTCGCTCATCACCCGGGTGCGGCGCTGCGGGCCGGCCACCACCCGGTCGATGGCCTCCTCCAGGTTGTCGTTGCTGATCGCGCGCTTCTCGTAGCGGGCGGTCAGCAACGCGGCCTCGTTGATCACGTTGGCCAGGTCGGCGCCGGAGAAGCCGGGGGTCCGGCGGGCCACCCCGTCGAGGTCGACGTCGGGCGTGAACGGCTTGCCCTTGGCGTGCACCCGCAGGATCTGCTTGCGACCCTCCATGTCGGGGGTGTCGACGGCGATCTGGCGGTCGAAGCGGCCGGGGCGCAGCAGCGCCGGGTCGAGGATGTCCGGCCGGTTGGTCGCCGCGATGAGGATCACGCCGCCCTTGGTGTCGAAGCCGTCCATCTCGACCAGCAACTGGTTGAGGGTCTGCTCGCGCTCGTCGTGACCGCCGCCCATGCCGGCGCCCCGGTGGCGGCCGACGGCGTCGATCTCGTCGACGAAGACGATGGCGGGTGCGTTGGCCTTGGCCTGCTCGAAGAGGTCGCGGACCCGGCTCGCGCCGACACCGACGAACATCTCCACGAAGTCGGAACCCGAGATGGAGTAGAACGGCACGCCCGCCTCGCCGGCGACGGCGCGCGCGAGCAGCGTCTTGCCCGTGCCGGGCTGGCCGAACAGCAGCACGCCCTTGGGGATCTTCGCGCCGAGTGCCTGGTATTTGGCCGGGTTCTGCAGGAAGTCCTTGATCTCGGCGAGCTCCTCGACCGCCTCGTCGGCGCCGGCCACGTCGGCGAACGTCGTCTTCGGTGTGTCCTTGGTGATCATCTTTGCCTTGGACTTGCCGAAGTTGAGGACGCGCGAGCCGCCGCCCTGCATCTGGGACATGAAGAACAGCAGCAGGACGACGAGCAGGACGATCGGCAGCAGGTTGACCAGCAGGGTCAGCAGCACGCTGTCGGACGAGACCGTGGTGGTGTAGCCCCCGGTGATCTTGCCGGCGTCTTTGGCCTTCTGGACGTCGTTGAAGATCGTGTTGCTCGCGTCGGCGGGGTACTGTGCCGAGATCTTGTCGGTCTTCGTGTCGCCGAACTGCTGCGGCTGCGCCAGGTCGAGCTCGAGCGTCTGCTCCTTGTCCTGGATCGTCGCCTTCTCGATGCCGCCCTTGTCAAGCTGGTCGAGAACGACGATCGTGTCCACCTTGTGGTAGCTCGGACCGCTGGTGAACAGCGAGCTGAGGGCTATCGCGCCAGCGATGACCAGGATGATCCAGACCACCGGGCGGCGGAAGAAACGCGTGCGTTCCATACTGTTGTCGAACGCCGGAGCGCTCGGATCCTCCTGATCGACGAATGGACCGTCTTACGGGTTGGCGGCCGGGGTGGCGCCACGGTCATTCGACGGTACACCCCGAGCGCGAAGTGCAACGCCTGAGTCCCCGCGCTACGGAACACCGTAGCCGGGGATCCTGAATGCCCGCTGTACGTCGATCGGGTCGCAGCTCAGCTCCGTGCGTAGACCTCCGGCTTGAGAACGCCCACATAGGGAAGCTCGCGGTATCGCTCGCTGAAGTCCAGCCCGTAGCCGACCACGAACTCGGACGGAATGTCGAACCCGACATACTTGACCGGAACGGACACCTTGACCGCGTCGGGTTTGCGGAGAAGCGTCACCACCTCGACGCTCGCCGCCGCCCTCGACTCGAGGTACTTGAGCAACCACGACAGCGTGAGGCCGGAGTCCACGATGTCTTCGACGACGAGCACGTGCCGCCCGGCGATGTCGCGGTCGAGGTCCTTCAGGATGCGCACCACGCCGGACGACGTGGTGCCCTGCCCGTACGACGAGACGGCCATGAACTCCATCTCCGCGGGCGGACCGGTGTGGCCGAGCGCCCGCGCGAAGTCGGCCATGAACATGACAGCGCCCTTCAGCACGCCCACGAGGAGCAGCCCGGAGTCGACGTCGGCGTAGTCGGCGGACACCTGCTTGGCGAGCTCCGCCGTCTTCTCGCGGATCTGCGCCTCGGAGATGATCACGTGGTCGATGTCGGCGTCGTACCAGAAGCCGTCAGCCATGACCTAAGCCTGCCGTACGAAGGTTTCCGGCCGGCGGCGGGGCCCGCGCAAAGGGCGGCCACCCGTTGCCGGTGACCGCCCTGATGTGACCTTAGAACGGGCGCGGCTGACGGAAGCCGTTGACCGTTGGTCGCCAGTCGGCCGAGTCGCGTGAGTCGACGGTCCAGCCGAAGGCCCCGGCGAGGGCGAAGGCGACGAGGATAGCGAGAACGATGAAGATACCCATGGCGGTTTTCCCCTTCAGGAACACTCGTTTCGTGAGGACCGCCGGCGCGCACCGGTTCTTACATAGAGAAGTCTCCTACCCGGCCGCACGGCCTGACAGTGGCAGAGATGCCATCTACCGTCGAGATCCTGCCATCGTCGGTGTAAGGTGGCAGACATGTTGCGCAAGGTCGCCGTCGTCGTCATGGACGGGGTCGCCGCGTTCGAGCTTGGCGTGCTGTGCGAGGTGTTCGGCACCGACCGGCGGGCGGACGGCTTCCCCTACTACCGGTTCCACCTGTGCTCGCCGGACGGCAAGCCCGTCGCGGTCAAGTCCGGCTTCACGATCACGCCACAGGCCGACCTCACCCCGATGGCGGATGCCGACCTGGTCGCCGTGCCGGCACACGCCGACGGCGCCGTCGTCCCCGAGCCGGTGCTCGAGGCGCTGCGCCGGGCCGCCGCCCGCGGCGCGTACGTCCTGAGCGTCTGCTCCGGCGCGTTCGTGCTCGGCCAGGCCGGCCTGCTCGACGGCCGCGAGTGCACGACCCACTGGAACTACGCCGACGAGCTCGCGCGGCAGTTCCCCGCGGCGAAGGTCCGCTGCAACTCGCTCTACGTCCAGGACGGCAACATCCTCACCGGGGCCGGCACGGCCGCCGGCATCGACGCCTGCCTACACCTCGTCCGGCAGGAGCACGGGTCGGAGATCGCCACCAAGCTGGCCCGCCGCATGGTCGTGCCACCGCACCGCGACGGCGGGCAGGCGCAGTTCATCGAGATGCCGATCCCGCGCACGCCGGACGCGCCCACGCTGGAGCCGGTGCTGAGCTGGCTGCTGGCCAACCTCGACCGCACGGTGTCCGTCGACGATCTCGCGGCGCGCGCGCACATGGCGCCGCGCACGTTCGCCCGGCGGTTCCGGGCCGAGACCGGCACCACACCGCACGAGTGGGTGACCGGCCAGCGGGTGCTGCTGGCGCGCCGGCTGCTGGAGGAGACCGACCTAGGCGTGGATGCTGTCGCCGGCCGCAGCGGCTTCGGCGACGCGGCCACGCTGCGCCACCACTTCGGTCGCCGCGTCGGCGCGACCCCGCACGCCTACCGGGCCACCTTCCGCAATCGCGAGCGCCAACCCGCCGCCTAGCGCCCGTCCGGGCCGCCCATCACCCACCGCACGGTCAGTAGCCCATCGCGCAGCCGTCGGCGCGTGGTTCGGATCCGGCGACGTATCCACCGTCGGGGAGACGCCAGATCGCCTGCCCGTAGCCGTACGCCGAAGGGTCGGCGTCGATCTCGACCTCGTGCCCGCGGCGGGCGAGGTCGGTGGCGGCCCACGCGAGACCCGGCTCGAGCCGCACCGAGCGCCCCGCGTGCCAGTACCACCGCGGCGCGCCCAGCGCCTCCTGCGGGTCCATGCCGTCGTCGAGCGTCGCCCCCACCACCTGCACGTGTCCCTGCGGTTGCAGGTGACCGCCCATCACGCCGAAGGGCCCGACGGGGGCGCCCGCGCGGGTGAGGAACGCCGGAACGATCGTGTGGTACGGCCGCTTGCCCGGCGCGACCACGTTGGGGTGCGCCGGGTCGAGCGAGAACCCGACGCCGCGGTTCTGCAGGCCGAACCCGTACCCGGGCAGCACCACGTGTGATCCGAAGCCCAGGTATGTCGACTGGATGAGGCTCACCATCGTGCCGTCGGCGTCCGCGGCACACAGGTAGACGGTGCCGCCGCGGGCCGGCTCGCCCACGCCGGGTGCAGCGCGGTCGCCGATCGAAGCGCGCAGGACGCCGACCCGGTCCGCCGCCAGCAGACCTGTCACGTCCGGCGCGCAGGACGGGTCGGCGACGCACCTGTGTGCGTCGGCGAAGCCGAGCTTGATCGCCTCGATCCGCCGGTGCAGGCGTTCCTCCGGTGCGATGGCGGCCAGGTCGAAACCGTCCAGGATGGACAGCGCGACCGACGCCGCGATGCCCTGACCGTTGGGCGGCAGCTCCCACACCTCGTGGCCCCGGTAGGACGCCGGCACCGGTTCGACCCAGACAGACGCGTGAGCGGCGAGGTCGTCGCCGGTCAACAGGCCGCCGGTCGACCGGGCGTACGCGTCGAGTGCCACCGCGATCTCGCCGGTATAGAAGGCACCCGCGCCCGTCTCGGCGATCAACCCGAGCGTCCGCGCCATGTCTGGGTTCGACCACCGTTCCCCGGCTCGCGGCGCCCGGCCGCCGTCCACCGTGAACACCTTGGCGAACTCGGCGAGCTCGGGCGCGTCGCCGAGCGAGGCGTGCAGGGCGACCGAGGACCCCCAGGCCGTCGCCACCCGCGGGGAGACCGGGAAGCCGCCGGCGGCGTAGGCGATCGCGTCGTCGAACAGGACGGCGAACGGCAGCCGGCCGAACCGCGCGTGCAGGTCGCGCCAGCCCGCCGGGGCCCCGGGCACCGTGACCGGCAGCCAGCCGCGCGACGGCAACGCGGGCGCCACGGCCTGCGCCCCGCCGTGCGAGGGCGGGGCCGGCACGCCCGCGCCGACGATATCGCGGGTAAGGGCGGCCGGCGACCGACCGGACGCGTTGAGCCCGTGCAGCCGCGTGCCGTCCCACACGATCGCGAACAGGTCGCCGCCGATGCCGTTCGACCCGGGCTGCACGACGGTCAGCGCGACCGCCGCGGCGAGCGCGGCGTCGACGGCGGAGCCGCCACGACGCAGCGCCACCAGGCCGGCCGCGGTCGCGAGCGGCTGGCTCGTCGCGACGGCGCCGCGTGGCGCATAGACCGGCATCACGGTTGGCCGGCAGTCCGATTTGGGCCGGCCGGTGGGGCGCGGCGGAGCAGGCCCATGGTCCGTACGATCCGGATGCCCCCGGGCAGGTCGGTGGGCCCTTGGCCGCGCCAGGCGGTGACCAGCGCATCGAGGGCGTCGACGTGCCGGTGCGACAGGGCCGAGGGCGAGCAGCCGAGGGACAGCGCCCAGGCCCGCAGGACCCGCGCGCGGACCGCGGGCGCCTGGGTGGTGAGCGCGACGACGGACAGGCCCCCCGACCTGCGGGCGGCCGCAAGCGCCTCCGCGGTCAGCGCTTCGAGGACGGCGGCGTCCTGGGCGGCGAGCCGGGCGGTGTGGGCGAGGTTGGCGACCACGCCGGGTCCGAGCGCGTCGACCAGCGCGGGAAGCGCGGTCGCCCGCACGCGGGCCCGCGCGTACGCGGGGTCCGCGTTGTGCGGATCGTCCCAGACCTGGAGGCCGAGGGCGGCGCAGGCCTTGCGGGTGTCGTCGCGGCCGATGTCGAGGAACGGGCGCAGGAACGTCACACCGTCGATCTTCCGGTTGGACGGCATGCCGGCCAGCCCCCGCGGCCCGGACCCTCGCGCAAGCGCCAGCAGGACGGTCTCGGCTTGGTCGTCGAGGGTATGTCCGAGCAGGACGGTCGACGCGCCGTGCTCGTGTGCCGCGGCGACGAGGGCGGTGTACCGCGCGTCGCGAGCCGCCGCCTCCGGCCCTCCGGGGCCGTCCACGGTCACCGTCACGGCGACCGATGGGTTGAGGTGGACCGACGCGCCCCACTGCGCGACCGCGCCGGCCCGTTCGGCTGAGCCGGGCTGCAGGCCGTGATCGACCGTCACCAGCCCGACCCGGTGACCGAGCCGTGGCGCCATGAAGACCGCCGCCTGCGCCAACGCCATCGAGTCGGCGCCGCCGGAGCAGGCGACCAGGACGAGCTGCGAACGCCGTACGGCCGCCAGCGCGTCGCGGACCGCGACGCGGGTCGCCGCGACCTGCGCAGCCAGCCTGGCCACGGCCCGGTCTCAGGCCATGACCGGGTGGACACGCGCCACCCAGGCGTCGGGGTCGCCGAGTTCCTCCAGCCGCGGCAGGGTGAGCGGCGACGTGAAGATCTTGTTGAACCCCTCCATGCCGACCCGGTCGACGACGCCGTGCACGAACTTGCGGCCCTCCGCGTACTGGCGCATCTTCACGTCGATGCCGAGCATCTTGCGGATCGCCTTCTCCAGCGGGTTGCCGGCCTCGCGTCGACGGTTGAACCGGGCCCGGATCTCCCCGACCGACGGGATCACCTCCGGGCCGACCCCGTCCATGACGAACTCCGCGTGGCCCTCGAGGAGCGTCATCAGCGCCGTAAGACGGTCGAGGACGGCGCGCTGACCGGGCGTCTGAACCAGGTCGAGCACGCTCGCGCGGCTATCGGGGTTGCGGATCGCGTCGGAGAGGGTGCCCACGGCGCGGCGCAGCCGTTCGACGAGGTGCTCGCCGCCGGCCTGGGACGCGTCGACGAATGCCTGGACCTCGCCGAGGAAGTAGCCACGCATCCACGGCACGGAGGTGAACTGCACCCGGTGGGTCACCTCGTGCAGGCACACCCACAGCCGGAAGTCGCGCGGCTCGGCGCCCAACTTGCGCTCCACCTCGACGATGTTGGGGGCGACGAGCAGCAGCTGGCCGGGATCGGCGGAGAACACCTCGTACTGGCCGAGGACCCGGCCCGAGAGGTACGCGAGCACCGTGCCGGCCTGAACGCCGGTGACCCGGGAGCCGATCGCGTCGGTGAACGGGCCGGGCTGCCGGTCGCCGGACAGCCGGGTGATCAGCGGGCCGACCACCTCGCGCAGGCCGGAGATGTTCACGGCCGCCCAGTCGCGGCGGTCCACGACCCGTACCGGCGGGTGCTGGACCTGCGAACGCAGGCCCGTGTAGTCGGACACGTGCCCCGCGGCCTCTTCGGTCAATCGGCGCAGGTCGGCCACGACGTCGGTGGCCTCCGCAAAGGAGGCCCGCGGGCCGGTCTTGCCGAGCGCACTGGCGGTAGCAGCGGCCAGATCCCAGTCGACGAACTGCGCCATCACCCCACCGTACCCGGGCCGCGCCCGGCCTCCGCCGCGCTCGCTCAGCAGCTACTCAGCTCACGCCGCGGAACTCAGCGGCAGCCGCAGCCGGCGAGGGTCGCCGCGATGCGGTCGATGCCCTGCTGGGCGGCGTCGTCGGGACCGGTGACACGGTCGGTGAGGATGGCGAACGAGAGGGCCCGGCCGTCGGCGGTGGTGACCACGCCGGCCATCGCGTGGACGCCGGTCAACGTGCCGGTCTTGGCTCGTACGGCCCCGGCCGCACCCTTCGCGCCCGACGCCTGGAACCGGTCGCCCAGCGTGCCCGACCAGGCCGCCACGGGCAGCCCGGCGAAGATACCCGACAGCTCGGGGTGATCGGTGCCGGCGGCCTTGGCCAGCAGCGCGGTGAGCAGGGCCGGCGGGATGCGGTTGGTCCGGGACAGGCCGCTGCCGTCGGCGAGTACCAGGCCCGTGGTGTCCAGGCCCAGCTCGCCGAGCAGCGCGGTCACCGCCTTCGCGGCCCCGGCGAACGAGGCCGGCTCGTTGCGGGCCAGGGCCACCTGGCGGTCGAGTGCCTCCGCGAGCACGTTGTCGCTGTCGCGGAGCATGAACTCCACGAGGCGGATCATCGGCGGTGACGCGACGCTGCCCAGCGTCGTCCCCGGGCCCGGTGGCGCGGGGCTGGCCGTCGCCGCGGTGGCGCCCGGGGCCTTCCCGGTCGCGACGGCGCTCGCGGGCAGGCCGAGCGCCTTGGCGAACGCCCGGCCGGCCGCGAGATCGGGCCTCGATGATCGCTTGGCATACCCGGGCGCGCCCTTCGCGGTGAGCCGGCCGCCGTCGATCATGAGGGCCGTCGCGGGGGCGGCGAAGCCGCTCGTCGGGATGTCGCTGTCCCAGCCCGGCTCGTAGACCGGGCCGTCGTAGAGCGTGCCATCCACGATCACCGTGGTGGGCCGGGCCGCGCCGAGGGCCGTGCGCACCTGGGCGGCGAGCACGTCGAGCCGGGCGGCCCCCGGGTAGAACGGGTTCTTGCCGGCCGACAGCGTCGGGTCGCCGGCGCCGACGATGACGACCTCGCCCGGGCCGGCGCCGGCCACGACGCGGGTGGTGATCGTGTACGCCTGACCGCGCGCGGCGAGCGCGGCGGCCGCCGTCGTGAGCTTGGTGGTCGACGCCGGTATGGTGCCGACCGCCCCGCCGTGGTCGTAGAGAGCGTCGCCGGTGACCATGTCCCGAACGGACATGTCGACCCGGCCGCCGAGCGCTGGGTCGCCGACGAACGTGTCGATGGCGGCCCTGAGGCCGGCCGCGGTGGGTGTCGGCGCGTCGGCGCTGAGGCCGACCAGGACCGGGCCGGGAGTGGGCTCGGTCGGCCGGACCGTGGGGGCCGTGGTCGTCGCCGGCGCGCGGGTCAGCAACCGGCCGACGGGTCCGGGACGGCTGATGACCAGACCGACGGCCGCGAGGACCACCACGACCACGGCGGCAAGCCAAGCCACCAACCCGGTCCGCCGGCGCCATGGCGCCGCCGCGCCGCCCTGCGACGCGGCCGCTGGCGTCGGCGGCGTGCCGCGCACCGGCGCTGCCTCCGGTGCCGCGGCCGGCGTGCCCGGCTGGGCTGATGTCGGGGCCGGGGCGGATGGTGCCGACGGCGCGGCAGGCGGCGCAGGGCTCGTCGCCGGTCCCGGGCTCGGCGTTGCCGGAGCGGCCGTGGTTGCGGGCGGCGACTGCTCCGTCGCTTCGGTCGGAGCCGGCGCCGCAGGGCTCCCCGGCGCTTGGGCAGCCGGCGGCTGCGGGGCCGCCGGAGTTGGGTACTTCTGTGGGCCTGGCCCCGAGGACGGGGTCGGTTGCCTGCCCTCCGTCGGAACCTTCGGAGCCGCCGCGGGCCCGGCCGCCGGTGGCTCGGCGCGTGTCGGCGCGCCCGCGGCCGGCCGCGGGTCCGGGTCCGGCGACGAGACCGGCGACGGCACGGAAGCGCGGCCGCGGGCTCGCGTCGTCGGCGCAGCGGACCGAGGCACGGCCCCCGGAGACGCGGGCGGCTCCTGCGCCTTGGCCGGGGCCGGCGGCGTGGGCAGCGCTTCGGCCGTGGTGGGGACCGGAGGCCGTCCGGGCGTGGGCGGCGACGGCTTCGCGACGGCTGGTGACCCTGCGGCGGTGTCCGCATCCTGGCGTGTCACCGTGGCGCGGCCGCGAGCCGGGACGGCCGGGTCCGGAGCGGGTGCACGACCGGAATCCGGCCCGTCCGGGCCGGGTCGTGCGGCGTCGCTCGGCATCCGGCCTCCTCCCGTACGGCCGCGGACTACGCGACACTACTTTGTAGGCACGGGGTTCCGGGTACCAACGCGGGTAGGCGGGAGAGCGACATGGATTTCGACGTCACCGTGGAGATTCCGAAAGGCCATCGCAACAAGTACGAAGTCGACCACGCGACCGGCCGGATCCGGCTCGACCGCACGCTGTTCACCTCCACCCAGTATCCGGCCGACTACGGCTTCATCGAAGACACGCTCGGCGAAGACGGCGACCCGCTCGACGCGCTGGTCCTCGTGCCCGAGCCCACCTTTCCGGGATGTTTGATCCGCTGCCGGGCGATCGGCATGTTCCGGATGACCGACGAGAAGGGCGGCGACGACAAGGTCATCTGCGTGCCGTTCGAAGATCCGCGCCAGGAGCACCTCCGCGACATCCATCACATGCCCGAGTTCGACCGCCTGGAGATCCAGCACTTCTTCGAGGTCTACAAGGACCTCGAGCCGGGCAAATCGGTCGAAGGAGCGACCTGGACCGGCCGCACCGAGGCCGAGGCGGAGATCCGCGAGTC
>DATDJX010000345.1:0-2429 GCA_036520275.1 Asanoa sp. | reverse complement strand
GCGCGGTACTCGAAGCGGTCGGTGATCGTGACGCCGGGGAGCGGGGCCGCGCCGTCCATCAGGTCCAGGGCCTGCTCGGGCGGTGGGAGGGACGGCGGCTGCGACCGCACCGTCGTGCGACCGTTGGCTTGGCCGAGGTCGCCGAATGTGGCGATCACGCGGACGATCTCCCTGCCGTCCTGGCTGAGCTTGGCCTCGCCGGTGGCGACGCGGCGGCCGGCGCGGGCGAGCTCGGTCGTGATCTGGGCGGGGCCGGTCGCGCCGGGGCGCAGGAAGGAGCCCGACACCACGAGCGGGTCCGGCAGCGGCATGTCGCGCTGAAGGGCGGTGAGCGCCACGGCGAGGAGGTAGCCGCCGTTGGGGACGCCGCCGAGGGCGTGCCAGCGGTCGGTCAGCGTGGCCGCGTACGTCTGGTCGCCGCGGCTCTCCACGCGTGTGTCGTCGTCGAAGTGCATCGGTGCCTCAGGCTGCCGCTCGGGCGTCAGTGTCGCAAGTACGTGGGAGGTAACGCCTTCGAACTTCGGGCATTGAGGGAGAGGGACGGGGGGTATCTGCGATGCACCGGTTTCGCGTGGGGCGGTTAGTGATCGCATAGAGGCTGTTGCGTAAGTTCGGGTCTGTCCGGCGGGGTTTAGACCATTTCGTGATGGCGCAGAGCTTTTTGTCGTGTGATCGCGGGCAGGCGATGTTGTTGCCGGCCAGCGTGGCGGAGTGGCTGCCGGTTGGGCATCTGGCGCGGTTTGTGGTCGAGGTCGTGGAGCGGTTGGATCTGGCGGCGTTCTATGCGGTTTATCGCGCGGATGGGAGCGGTCGGCCGGCGCACGATCCGGCGATGATGGTGGCGCTGGTGCTCTACAACTACGCCGTCGGTGTGCGCTCGTCGCGGGCGATCGAGCGGCGTTGTGTGGAGGACGTCGCGTGCCGGTTTGTGGCGGCCAACCGGGCGCCGGATCACGTCACGATCAACCGGTTCCGGGGTCGTCATCAGCAGGCGCTGTCGGGGTTGTTCGCTGAGGTGCTCGCGCTCTGTGCGCAGGCCGGGATGGTGCGGGTCGGGACGGTCGCGGTGGACTCGACCAAGCTGGCCGCGGATGCGTCGTTGGGCGCTAACCGGACCTATGAGGGGCTGCAGGCCGAGGCGCGGCGGATCTTTGAGGAGGCGGCGGCGATCGACGCGGCCGAGGACGAGCTCTACGGCGACAAGCGCGGCGACGAGCTGCCCGACGAGCTGGCCGATCCGAAGACCAGGCGCGCCCGGATCAAGGAACTGCTGGAGGAGCTTGAGGCCGAGCGCGACCGGGCGCGGGCCGAGCATGACGCCAAGCGCGCGGCCTACGAGCAGGCCGCGCGGACCGGCCGGCGGCCGCCGGGCCGGCCGCCGGGACCGGGGCTCCCCCAGCAGCAGCGGGCGTTGTTTGCTCGCAAGGTCAACGTGACCGATCCCGACTCGGCGATCGTGTCCGATCGCGGCAAGCTCATCCAGGGCTACAACGTCCAGGCCGCGGTCGCCGACGGCCAGGTCATCGTCGCGGCAACGGCGACGGCGGTCGCGACCGATCACGGCCAGCTGGTCGCGATGGTCACGGCCGCCCGCGAGCAGCTCGCGGCGGCCGGCATTGAGGAGCGCGTCGAGCAGGTGCTGGCCGACAGCGGCTACTGGAACGTCGCGCAGGTCAGCGAGCTCCAACACGGCGGGCTCGACGTCCTCGTCCAGCCTCGGCCCTACAAGCCCGACAGCCGCGTCAAGCGCACCCACCCGCTGGCCGAGCAGATGGCCGAGAAGTTGACCGCTCCCGACGGCGCCGCCGATTACCGGCGACGGCAGCAGATCGTCGAGCCGGTCTTCGCGCACATCAAACACCTACGCGGCATCACCCGCATGCTCAGACGCGGCCGAGTCGCCGTCCAGGCCGAGATCGACCTCATCGCGACCAGCCACAACCTCCTCAAGCTCTACCGCGCGGCCCCGCAGGCTGGCTGAGAGGCCGCGGGCGAGTTCGGCGCCCGCGCGTCAGCCGACAAGCAGACCAAAACGCGCCCGAGCCCAAGATCCAAACGACGCCCGCAGCCCTCCGGACACTTACGACACAGCCTCTATGCGTGCATAAACAACCCCACGCCGGGATTCCCCGCTCCCGCCCGCCTCTCCGCCGCCCTACCCAGCCGCAGTTGACGTTGTCCGCCACCACGCACGAGGTGCGCCCGCCGGCTGCGGGGCAGCGAAGCCGGCGGGCGCGTTTGGAACCGGGCGGCCGGGTCCCGGTCCCTGATGCGGATTACGGAAGGAAGGAGAAGGGGTTCGGCAACTTGACGACGACTTGCGAATGGCCGCCACCGTAGCGCCGGAAGTCAGCGCGACGGGATCTCTGCGCGAACGGTTGTTCCCTCGCCGACAGGACTGTCGAGCGCGAGCCTCCCGCCGAGCGCCT
>DATDJX010000344.1:0-5635 GCA_036520275.1 Asanoa sp. | reverse complement strand
GTCTACGCGGTCGACGCGCGGGCACCGGTGCTGCCGGAGTCGAAGGGCCAGGGCCCGACCGGTGGCTGGCCCGGCGGCTAGCTCAGGCTCGGCGCCGGCCGGGGAAGCCGCATTCCAGGCGGTGGTACCAGCGCACGTCGTCGTCGCCTTCCAGCCAGCACCACAGCACCGGGCGCCCGTCGCGCTCTCCCGCGAGGTCGAGCAGCAGCGGCGCGACGCCCTTGACCTGGATGTCGTGGCCGCCCAGCTCCTCGAGAATGGTGTAGATGCGCGCCTCGAGCGCCTTCACCTCCGCCCGGCCGCCGAGCGGGCTGGTGCCCGGGTCGCTCAGGTCGGCGCGCAGCTCGGCGAGGTCCGCCCGCAGCGCGACCAGCTCGTCGATGCGCGGGCGCAGGGTCGCGATCAAATGCCGCGCCTGGGCGAGGGTGAACACGTCCGCCAGTATGGGCCATTCGCTGATCAGACAGGCCTCTGCCGGAGCCGACCCCGGTCCGAGCAGACGTGACGACCGCGAAGGCCGGCACGTCGGGAACGCCCGACGGTGCGGCCGGGCGCCCGGGACTGGCGATCAGCCGGCGTTGTCGGCCAGCTCGCGGGCCCGGTCCCGGGCGGCTTCGAGTGCGGCGAGCAGCGCCGCCCGTACGCCGTGGTTCTCCAGCTCGCGGATCGCGGAGATCGTGGTCCCGGCGGGCGACGTCACCGCCTCGCGCAGCTTCACCGGGTGCTCCCCCGAGTCGCGCAGCATGATCGCGGAGCCGATCGCGGTCTGCACGATCAGGTCGTGGGCAACCTGGCGGGGCAGGCCGAGCAGGATGCCCGCGTCGGTCATCGCCTCGACGAGCAGGTAGAAGTACGCCGGCCCGGATCCGGACAGGGCAGTCACCGCGTCCTGCTGCGACTCGGGCACCCTGATCGTCGCGCCGAGCGGCGTGAACATCTCCTCGGCGAGTGCCAGATGCGCCGCGGTGGCGTGCGGGCCGGCTGAGATGGCCGTCATCGCCTCGTCGACCAGCGCGGGGGTGTTGGTCATGACCCGCACGATCGGCGTGCCCTCGGGCAGCCGGCGGGCGAAGAAACCGGTCGGCAGGCCGGCGCAGATCGAGACGACCAGCTTGTCCGCCGGCACCTTCGCGCCGATGTCGTCGAGCAGCGTCGCGGCGTCCTGCGGCTTGACCGCCACGACGAGCACGTCGGCGTCGGCAATGGCGGTGAGGTTGTCGACCACCCTGATGCCGTAGCGGGTGCGCAGCTCGTCGGCCCGCTCGGCGCGGCGCGTCGTGGCGAGCAGCCGGTCGACCGGCCAGCCGGCACGCAGCAGGCCGGAGAGCATCAGCTCGCCGATCTTGCCGGTGCCGATGACCGCGACCGTCTTGCGGGTCATGCCGCCCCTCCCGGAACGTTGCGCCGATCAGGTTCCGAAGAAGACCTCGGCCTCGGTGTAGCGCTCGATCGGCACCGTCTTGAGCTCGCGGGTCGCCTCGATCAGCGGCACCCGCACGATGTCGGTCCCCTGCATCGCGACCATCTTGCCCCAGTCCCCCTCGTGGGCGGCGTCGATGGCGTGCAGCCCGAGCCGGGTGGCGAGCACCCGGTCGAACGCGGTCGGCGTGCCGCCGCGCTGGATGTGACCGAGGACGACCGTGCGCGCCTCCTTGCCGGTCTTGTCCTCGAGCTGCTCGGCCAGCCACTGGCCGATGCCGCCCAGCCGGACGTGGCCGAACGAGTCGAGCTCGTGGTTGTGCAGCACCATCTGGCCGTCGAGCGGCTGCGCGCCCTCGGCGACCACGACGATCGGCGAGTACTGATGCTGGAACCGCTTCTCGACGTAGCCGGCCACCTGGTCGACGTCGAAGTTGCGCTCGGGCAGCAGGATCACGTTGGCGCCGCCGGCGAGGCCGGAATGCAGGGCGATCCAGCCGGCGTGGCGTCCCATCACCTCGACGACGAGCGTGCGGTGGTGGCTCTCGGCCGTCGTGTGGAGGCGGTCGATGGCCTCCATCGCGATGTTGACCGCGGTGTCGAAGCCGAACGTATAGTCGGTGGCGCTGAGATCGTTGTCGATCGTCTTGGGCACGCCGACGACGGCCACGTCGAGCTCGTGCAGCTTCGTCGCGACGCCGAGGGTGTCCTCGCCGCCGATCGCGACGAGCGCGTCGATGCCCTGCTCGGCGAGGTTGGTCTTGATCCGCTCGACGCCGCCCTCGATCTTGAACGGGTTGGTACGCGAGGAACCGAGGATCGTGCCGCCACGGGGGAGGATGCCCCGCACGTCGGCGATGCCGAGCGGCCGGGTAAGGCCCTCGAGCGGACCGCGCCAGCCGTCGCGGAAGCCGACGAACTCGTGACCGTAGGTGGACACGCCCTTGCGGACCACCGCCCGGATCACGGCGTTGAGGCCGGGGCAGTCGCCGCCGCCGGTGAGCACGCCGATTCGCATGATCTGCTCGTCCTCCAGGAGCTAGAAGATCGTGGCCCCGAACGCAAGCATCAGCGGCGTCGTTGCCGGCATCTGGGCGCGGGCCGTCACGTGCGCACTGTAGTCGCATCCCCCGGCCGGGTACGACAGGGCCCGGGTTCCCGCCGAGCGGCTCGTCGCCGGCCGGATCCGCTACGAGGGGGCCGCCACCGTACGCATTGCCTGCCAGCGGGCCAGGTTGTGGCGCGCGTCGGCGAGCGCGTCGTGCTGGTCGGCGCCCGCAACCGGCAGCGGCGGCCGGCCCCTGTCGTCCCACAGCTGCCGCAGCTCCTTGGTGAACCGCGGGATCTCCCGGGGCAGCGCCGGCATCGCACCCCACAGCTGGGCGAGCACGACGTGGTCGTACGCCGCGTACCAGGCCCACAGCTCGATCTGCTCGCCCGGCCGGTCGCGCAGCGGCTCGACCAGGAACTGGTACAGGTCGTCGCGGATCCGCTCACGCGAGCGCCACGCCGGGTCGGCCGGCGACGGGAGCTTGTCGAGCACGTGCCGGCGCACCCACGGCACGGCGCGGGAGTCGTCGAACTGCGTCGACACCGCGTAGAACTCCCGGCCGTACTCGTCGACGACGCCGATCGACACGAGGTCGACCGTCCGGCCGTCCTCGATGAACTCGCAGTCGTAGAAGTAGCGGTGCGCCATCACCGATCATCCTGGCCCATCGAACACTCGGGCCGTTACCGTCCGGACATGACCTTCTCGATCGTGGCACGCTCGGAGAACGGCCGGGCCCACGGCGTCGCGGTCGCCAGCAAGTTCCTCGCGGTCGGCGCGGCGGTGCCCGCCGCCGAGGCCGAGGTCGGCGCGCTGGCGACGCAGTCGTACGCCAACCTCGCGTTCGGGCCGCAAGGGCTGACCATGCTGCGCACCGGCGTGCCCGCCGACCTCGTGGTCGCGGGCCTCACCGCAGCCGACGCCGGCCGCGACCAGCGGCAGCTCGGCGTGGTCGGCCGGACCGGCGCCGGCGGCACCTTCACCGGAGCCGCATGCCACGGGTGGGCGGGCGGCGCGGCCGGCGACGGGTACGCCGTCCAGGGCAACATCCTCGCCGGGCCCGAGGTGGTCGGCGCGATGGAGGCGGCCTGGCTGGCCCGCGCGGGCACCCCGTTCGTCCGCCGGCTGGTCGCCGCGTTGCGGGCCGGCGACGCGGCCGGCGGCGACCGACGCGGCCGGCAGAGCGCCGCGCTGCTGGTGGTGGCGAAGGGCGAGGGGTACGGCGGCACGAGCGACGTGCTGGTCGACCTGCGCGTGGACGACCATCCGGACCCGGTGTCCGAGCTGGCCCGGCTGCTCGACCTGCACGACCTGTACTTCGGCCGGCCCGACCCCGCGGCCCTGCTCGACCTGAGCGGGGCGCTCGCGGACGAGGTCCGCGGGCGGCTGGTCGAAGCCGGGCACCCGCCGGCCGGTGACGACCCGCGCGCGCTGGACACCGCGCTCGCCTCCTGGGCCGGCGTGGAGAACCTCGAGGAGCGGCTCGTGCCGCTGCGGATCGACCCGCTTGTCCTCGCCCACCTCCGTGGCGCCCCCGCCCGACGCCCGTGATCTTGCAGTTGTGCCCCCCGCGAAACGGGCGAACGGGGCCACCGCAGGGGGCACACTGCAAGATCGACGGGAGGGGGCCGGGCGGCGGGCGGAACGGGCAGACGGCCGGAGGATCGCACCCCCCAGTGGAAGCCTCCGGCCGGTCCGCCCCGACCCCGATGCCGGCCGCCGATCCCCCGTACGGCCCCCACCGGCAGCGGGTCTGTTGCTCAGCCTGCCCCGACGAGCGGCACGGGACTGTCACGGAAGTGATGCCAGGGGTGTACAGCAGGCGACAGGAAGGACATGATCTGATGTTGTCACCGCTCCGGCCGCCCGGAGCGGCATGGGGTCCTGACCGGGGAGGGGTTGGACCGTGGAGCATCGTCTGCCGGAGCCCGGAGACGCACTCACGGGAGTCGAGATGTTCGCGGGTCTCGAGTCCGACGTGCGCCAGCGGGTCATCGCCGCGGCGGTGCCACGCACCTATCGCAAGGGTCAGCTGCTGTTCGTCGAGAACGACCCGGGTGAGTCCCTCATCGTGCTCAAGCGCGGCGCGGTCGCGGTGTTCCGCACCGCGCCCACGGGCGAGCGCGCGGTGCTGTCGGTCGTCCGCCCACCCGACGTGATCGGTGAGGTGTCCCTGCTCGACGCGTCGACCCGGTCCGCGTCCGCGGAGGCGATCGAAGACTGCACGGCGCTCGCGCTGTCGCGCGCCGCGTTCATGGAACTCGTCCACGCCAACCCGCGCATCCTCGACGCGGTGATGCGGTCGCTGGGCGCATTGATCCGCCGGCTCACCGAGCAGAACGCCGACCACGTGTTCCTCGACCTGCCCGGCCGGGTCGCCAAGACACTGGTCCGGCTCGCCGGCGAGAGCCAGGCGCCGATGATCACGATCGAGCTCAACCAGAGCCAGCTCGCCGAGATGGCGGGTGGCTCACGGCAGAGTGTCAACCAGGCGATCGGCTCCTTCGCCAACCGGGGCTGGCTGCGCACCGAAGGCCGGCGCATCGTGGTGACCGATGTCTCGGCGTTGCGTCGCCGGGCCGGCATGCCCGACCGCTGAACCCGTCCCGAACCCGGAGAGCCCGTACGGCCTTCGGCGGGTCGGCTCAGGCGGCGATGGGCGTCGGGGCGTCTTCGGGCGGCCGGGGCGTCGCGGCCTTCGCCGCCTGGTTCTTCGCCTTCTGGGCGTAGATGTCGACGTACTCGCGGCCGGAGAGCTCCATCAGCTCGTACATGATCTCGTCGGTCACCGCCCGTTCCACGAACCGGTCGCCGGACATGGCCGCGTATCGGGAGAAGTCGAGCGGCGCTCCGAAGCGGATCCGCACGCGCTTGATCTTGGGCAGCACCTTTCCGGGCGGCTGGATCTCGTCGGCGTTGAGCATGACCACCGGGATCACCGGCGCGCCGCTCTCCAGCGCCAACCGGGCCACGCCGGTCTTGCCGCGGTAGAGCCGGCCGTCGGGCGACCGGGTGCCCTCGGGGTAGATGCCGGCCAGGTTGCCCGCGCGCAGCACGCGCAGCTGGGTTTCGAGCGCCGCCTGGGCGGCCCGCCCGCCGGCCCGGTCGACCGGGATGGTGCCGGTGCCGACAAAGAACATCTTGGTCAGCCAGCCCTTGAGACCC
>DATDJX010000343.1:0-3908 GCA_036520275.1 Asanoa sp. | reverse complement strand
TGAGGCGCTACCGCTTCGACGCGAGGGCACCGGCGGGGTTGGCCTCAACCCCACCTCCATGCGGGTAGCAACTGCGCCACGAACGGCGCGACCCGCCGCCAACAGTCGCGCGGGCCCAGCCGTGCCGATCGCGGTTCCGGTGAAGCGGCGTGGGCACCTGTCGACGCGCCGGGTGCCGGCGTCGGTCTCCGCGCCGATCGGGCACGACGGACAGGCCCGGGCCGAGACACCGCCTACCTCTCGTCGCGCTGCACGCGCTGCTGCGCCACGTGCTCGCCGACGGCTGATCTTCGCGGTCCCAAGCGCAGCCACGACCAGCCAACCTCGGGACCCCTGGCGCGTCGGTCTATTCAGCGGGGTACGTCCGGGGGTGACCAGGGGCGGCGGGCGTTGACCCCGCGCTCGTCGCCTCCTGGGCTGGAGTGTTTCTCGGGCGCAGCTCGCGGCGCTCGAGGATCGGCGGGCTCAATCCCGGCCCCTGATCGGGTAGAACTGCGGGCGCGTGAGAGGGGCGGGGCCCGGCAGTAGGGGGCACACCGGGCCCCGCGGGCGCGCTGTCCCTTGCGCGCATCGGGAAGGCGTCATGCCAGCTCCCTGCATAAATCGTAGAGAGTGCCGGGCACCGGCCCAGTCGGGGGCGGCCGCCGGAACCGCGTAGCTCTCGCCGCTCCCGGAGATGGCATCGAGCTTGGCGCGTAGGTCGGCCTCGCTCGTATTGACGGCGCTCCTTTGTGGGCGCGTTGAATCGGCGAGAGCGCGGAGCGTCCCACGAAGAGAGAGCCGCTCTCGCGGCTCTCTCGTGGTACCTCGATACCGACGGACGGTGCTACGGATCGATCGTGCCAAACGAGAACGTCAGCACATCGGTGCCGGGCGGCTGCCCCGGCGTCGCTGAGCTGCTGGGCCTGACGATCGCCTCGGAGATCGGCGACATCGCCCGCTTCCCATCGGCCCGCAAGCTGGTGGGCTACTCCGGCCTGACCCCGACGATCAAGCAGTCCGGGCAAAGCTCGCGCACCGGCCGGCTCTCCAAGGCCGGCCCGTCACACTGCGCTGGGCCGCCGTCGAGGCCGCCCAACACGCGTGGCGACCCAACAACCGCTGGCACCGCCTCTACACCGACACCAAGAAGCGCCACGGCAAGAGCAACCCGGCCAAGGCCGCCGTCGCGCGGAAGATCCTCATCGCCAGCTGACACGTCCTCGCCCGCCGCGAGCCGTTCAAGCTCAGCACCGCCGCAGCCCGCCGTCGCCTCGGCGGCGTGAGCGGCACCGATCCTGCCTCGGCAAGCTCCTCGATTCGTCTGGCCCACCGAGGCCCACAAACGATCTGAGAAGCCGGGACAGCTGCAACACGACAACGTGCGCCGACCCAAGCGCCAAAAGAGATCTCAGCACCCACTGCCGGACACCCACACAGGCCCACCACGACCGCGCGGCTTGACAACACCCCACGCCTTCAAAGAGACGAGTGGCTCGTCGGCCGGCAACACCGACCAGGAGGTCCTCGAGTTCCAACCGGCCTGAGCAGCCACCCTCACCGACGACGATGAGCGCCGCCTCTTACACCACTCCCAGGGACTTGGCTAGAACGGGGCCCGCCAGATCGTCGCGACCAGCCCGCTGGAGAGCCTCGCCGACGATGATGCTCACCCTGCCCTGCCTCGAGCCGACCCACGCCGAGCGCGAGATCGCGTCGGCCATGCGTGCACCGCCTACGCGCGTCCTTTCTCATGCCGTTGATGCAGGTTCGGCGGCGGATCCTGTGCAAGGTCCGACAGTGCAAGGTCTGACAGTCGGGCGGCTGCCTTGACGCGGCCCCTCGCGCGGGCGTAGCGTCGCCCCCTGCGCAACGGCGAGGACCGCCCGGGATCCCCTCGACGGCCCTCGATCGGCAGGGAGCGACCAGCTCCCATGGCGGATCGCCAGACCATCCGCGGCAGCTCTGCTGCCAACCCCGAATTCCGCGGCTCGGTGCGCGCCGAGGACGGCCGTCAGGTGTTCGTCTACAACGGCGGGCTCGACGTCGACGAGACCGGGGAGTTCGTCGTTTCGCGCGGCCCGAACGTCGTGCTCGAAGTAATCGACGCCAGCGCCATGGCCGCCCCGGACCGTGCCGCGTCGTCAGAAGCGGTCGCCGGACACAGCGCCGTCCACGTCGAGCTGCGTCCTGCCGCCGCGAAGCGTCTCGTCGCACTGCTGCTCGGCCGGCACGAGCGCCCCCGCAGCGGCTGAGCGGCTAGGACAAGAGTCGGCGCCGTCGAACGTCATCGCCTGGACGGCCGCGGCGCGGCGCGTTGCGTCGGGCAAGGTCGGTAGGCCCCTGGGTGATCGAAGCGCCATGCGTACACACCTGTCTTCTGGGGCACCGTGACTGTTCGAGACGCGCTGCGGGCTTCCGAACGCTGTCGAGGCCGTCGTTCACGCGCGTACCAATCCTCGTCGCCGCGACCGGCATCGCCGCGGGCGTGCGTTCGCGCCACGCGAGCGTCTGCATTCCGCCGGCCGATACGCCTCCATGGGAGGACCAGGAGGAGCCGGAGCCGCCGGGCGACTCGTGCCCGCTTCGTCCAGCGATTGCAGTCGTCCGCGCCAGGCCGGACAACGCGCTCGCAGGTCGTCCGAGGCAGGCGTCTCAGGCACCCGAGCGGAGATGCTCGCTAGTCGCGCGCTGACGCGAGAGCGTGAGTGAACATCTGGAGGACACGCCAGAGACATGACGGGGCCGCCGTTGACGGCTGCCATGTCCGCGGTGCGGATGTCGCTGCTGGAGCGGTGCGGCTGGTAGCCGCGGCGCCGACCCGAACGGCAGTCGCCTCTCGACCACGAGAACGACCGGCCCTAGGGTTGCTCGGGCATCCCGTTCTCGAAAGGAGTGCCCGATGTCTGGGAGAAGTGTCCCGCTGCCCTCGCCTGCGATGGCCGTGGCCGTGTGTGCGCTGTTCGTGGCGCTGGGAGGCGTGTCGTACGCGCTCACTTTGCCGCGCGACAGTGTCGGACCGAGGCAGCTGCGGGCGCGCGCGGTGACCTCGACGAAGCTTGGCACTGGCGCCGTGACCGTGCGAGCGCTCCGCGACGGCGCGGTCAGCGGGCGCAAGATCGCGTCGGGCAGCGTGCGCGCCTCCGACCTCGGCGGCGGGTCGGTGCGGACCGCGGCGCTGGCGAACGGGGCGGTGACCACAGCCAAGCTCGCGCCGGATTCCGTGACGGCCGCTCAGCTCAGCCTCCCGATTGCGTCCGTCCAAGCGTTCTCCCCAGTGCTGCCCGCCAACGAGCCCGGGTTTCGTCTGATCGGCGCCACGTGCCCGCCCGGCCAGCGAGTCGTCGGCGGAGGCGGCGGCTGGGTCAGCGGGAGCTCGGTCGACGCGGTCGGCTTCGGCGTCGTGGCCGGCAGTCGCCCGACGCCGCTCACGGCGGGGACGGACAGCCAGAACGGCTGGGAGGTGTATGGCACCGACGCACCCCATCCGATGGACCGGCGCCTGATGGTCATCGCGATCTGCATCGCGACGTGACGGCCGTGCGCTGACGCCGGCCGGGCGGGTCCGTCAGTCGCAGGGCACGTTGACGCAGCCCGAACGAAACGGCGCGCGCTCGCCCGCCTCGGCGTCGTAGGCGTGGCGCCATCGGCCATCACCCGGGAGGGACCGATGCCGCTGAGCGACGCGTCGACCACGCGGGCGCCGTGGTCGGCCGCCCACGCGAAGGCGGCGGCGATGTCCCACGCCCGGCCGCTGCCGGACGCGTCCAGGGCGCGCAGCGGCACGATGCCCGCGTTCGGCGCCCCGCAGGTGATGTCGCCACTGCCCTGGGTTCCGAGCGTGTCGGCCAGGCGAGCGGCTCACGCTCGCTCCCGCGAGGCGAAGCGAGAGCCGGGCGTCTTGCGCAAGAGACGCTTGGACTTCGTCC
>DATDJX010000342.1:0-7565 GCA_036520275.1 Asanoa sp. | reverse complement strand
GGTCGTCCGAGACGGCCGCTCGTCGTGCGAGAGCGGACGCACTGGACCCGGAGTGGCCGGTCCCGCGTTCCCCGAGGAAGGCGATGTGAGCCGGTGTGTTGCGGGTGCCGCAAATGGGGGCGCGTCAGCTTTGTGTTGTCGATGTCCTCTCGTTTGCGCCGCTGAATCGTGCGAGCAGTTCGCGGCGGCTTCGGACCCCGGTCTTGGTGAAGACGGACTTGAGGTGGTCCTGGACCGTGTAGCGGGAGATGAAGAGCCGCTGCGTGATCGCGCGGGTGTCGAGCCCCGCGACCAGTGCAGCGACGACCTGGCGCTCGCGGTCGGAAAGCGCGTAGGCGCGGCAGAGCAGCTTGAACGTCTCGGACGCTGTCGCCGCGCGCAGCGTGACCGCGATCTGACCGCCGTCGTGGCCTTCGAGCTTGGCCGCCTCGATCATCACCCAGCGCCGGTCGACGGCTTGGACGATCGCGTGGGCTCCGGCGCCGGAGGTCCCCGTGCGCGCGATCGCCGCCGCCGGATAGATGACGGCCGGCAGCATGTCGAACGCAGCGAGAACCGGCGCCTCGGGGAACGAGTCGATCCAGGAGCGGGCCGCGGCGGTCGAGCTGACCGGCGTGAGCGCGTGATCAAGCACGATGACGCCCGGCCCCTGCGGCTCCGCCGTCGCGGATGGGGCGTCGTCGTACATGGTCCGTCGCAGCGCCGAGCCGAGCGAGGGCGCGATACTCGCGAGCAGCTCGAGATCCTCGTCCTCGAAGCTGCGGTCCGAGCGGTCCCGGTACGCCTCGATCCAACCCCAGCAGCCGAGCGCGTCGCGGCAGGCAACCGCCGCCACGTCGCCGATCCCGACGGGCCGCATCGCCTCATCCCAGCGCGCCGAGCGCGAGAGGTCGCCGCGGGTCTCGGCGCTCATACTCGCCGCGGCATTCGGGCGGCGGGCGAGCACGTGCTTCGCGGCGAACCCGTCCGTCGAGTACTCGAGCTCCAGTGATCGGGAGACGGCGGCGACGTAGTCGTGCAGCGCGATCCCGCTGGCCGGCAGCAGCGTCTCGGGATCGGCCAGCGGCCAGCACCAGCGATCAAAACCGATCACCCGCTGCAGATCGGCGACCGCCTCGCGACGCAGCGAGTCGCAGTCAAGACGCGACTCGCTCAGCCGCTCGAGCCGCTCCCGGCACCGACCTCGCTCGCGCGCAGTGGCCATGGCGCCACCCTACAGCCGCCCGGATGCCGCGGAAATCCCAATTCTGTGGGATTGCGCGCATGCACGCCGCCGCGCTCCACTCCCCTGAGTCCGCCCAAGCGAAGGAGAGAGGCAACGATGGCGCGCAGACTTTCAACGCAACCAGTGGCGATGCGGCGCACGCTGGCCGCGATCGCCCTCGCGGTCGTGGTGGTCGCCGGAGTCGTGACGGCGTCATCGGCGTCACCGGCGAGCTCGTCGCAGGCCGACCACCTGCGCGCGATCGAGACGACCCGCCTGCAGGCGCTGGTCGACGCGGACACGGTGACCGCGCGCAAGCTGACCGCGCCCGACTTCCAGCTGATCAACCCGGCCGGCGCCCCGCTTTCGCGCGACGACTTCCTGGGTGGCGTCGACGCCGGCGTCATCGACTTCCTCGCACTCGAGCCCAGTTCGCCGATCGCGGTGCGGTTGTCCGGCGATTCCGCCACCCTGCGCTACCAGACGGCGTTCGACGTCGTCGTCGGCGGTACCCATCTGACCCACCAGGCATGGACCACGGCGCTCTACGAGCGTCGGCACGGACGCTGGCAGATCGTCTGGGCGCAGACCACCGCCATCCCGAACAACCTCGACCTGTTCATCGAGTCGATCAAGCCGGTCAGCTGAACGGTCGTCCGACGCCCGCGGAGTCCGCCCGCACGCTATGCGGAAGGCCGCAGCGGTGACGATCGAGACCCGGAAGCCGTTCGGACCTGCGCCCGGGACCTTCTCATCGAGCGGTGCGATCCCGGAGTCGGGAACGTTTCTGAACTCGAGCGTGATCTTCGAGGACGTGGACGCGTCCGACTTCGTCACTGTCCACGTCACGCAGCGGTTCGACGGTGCGCTGGGAACCTTCACGCTCCGCGCCGCGATCACCGAGACCGCGACCGAGGATCCCAACGTCCTTACCGACCACGGGACCTGGGCGATCATCGACGGAACAGGGGCCTACGAAACGCTGCAGGGGCGAGGGCGAGTCATCGGCATCGCCGACGACAACCTCGACCTCATCAGCCGCACGTACAGGGGGACGGTCCGTCGCGGGTGACCGATCCTGACCGGGACGATCGTCCTGCCGCGGTTCCGTGGCGAGCGCCTGTCCGCGTACGAGGACCTGATGCGCAAGGCGACGCGCCGGGAGATCGCGACGTGGCCGATGAGCACGCCGGCGCCTGTGCTGCCGCGAATGCAGGCCATCACGCTCTGCGGGGTTCTGCGCGCGCGCAGGCTGGGCGTCGCGTCGGCTGCCGGCACCGTGAATCCCAGGTTGTTGGGATTGCGGCCGCGGTGTGCTCGGGTTGAACTTGCGTCGATCCATATCGGCGAACGGGATAGGAGGTCCTGTCATGTCACGGCAAGTCAGCGTCCTGCTTGGCGCGGCGGTGGCGCTCAGCGCGATGGCTCTGACGATCGGCAGCGCGACAGCTGACTCGAAGGCCCCAACGACGCAGAAGCTGGCGATCGTCGGCCACAGCGAGTTCAAGGTCAACAAGCTGGCGTTCGACAGTCAGCGTTTCTCGATGGGCACGTTCGTGATCAGGTCGGGCGGGACGGTTACGGTGCGCAACAAGGCCAAGACCGAGGACCCGCACACGATCTCGCTGGTGAAGAAGTCGCAGCTGCCGAGCTCGTTCGACTGCGAGGTCTGCGGCGAGATCTTCGGCAGCCACGGCGTCGACGAGACCAGCGGGAAAATCGCGAACCCGGTCGTGGACGTCGGCGCCCCCGGCTACGACCAGCCCGGCGACTCGACGTTCATCGCTCCGCACGGCAAGGTGAGCTTCAAGGTCACCGCGCCGGCCGGCACCGCGCTGCACTTCATATGCGCGATCCACCCCTGGATGCAGGGACGGATCAAGGTCCGATGAAGCGGCTCGTGCGAGTGCCGGCAGCGCTGCTGCCGGCGCTCGCCGCACTCTGCGCGGCGGGGCTCGCCCCCGCCGCGACGCGCGGGTACTGGGTGACCGCCGAGCCCGTGCAATGGAACGCCGTGCCGAACGAGCTCGACGCGATCCACGGCATGCGCTTCGACCGGTCGCAGACCGTCTTCCCGGCCACCGTCTACCGGCGCTACAGCCGCGACTGGCGGCGGCCGCTGGGTCGGGGCCGGATCCCGGGCCCGCTGGTGCGCGCCCGCGTCGGCGACCGCCTGCTCGTGCACTTCAAGAACCTCGATACGCGCACGCGCCACGGCCATTCCATGCACTTCCACGGCGTCGAGTACCGGCCGAGCTCGGACGGCGCCTACCTGCCGGGCTTCTCCGGCCGTGGCGCCGACGTGCCGGTCGGCGGCACGTTCACGTACCGCCTGCGTGCCGGGCGCGACTCAGCCGGCGTCTGGCCCTACCACGACCATGCGACCGCGATGGACGAGTCGATCGCCGGCGGCATGTACGGCGCGCTGTCGATTCTCGGCCGCCACGAGCGTCCGCCCGACCGGGAGTTCGTCGTCGTGTTCGCCCCGTTCGGCGGCTTTCAGGCGATCGACGGCCGTGCGTTCGTCGGCAACACGCCCGTGTTCCAGTCGCGGGTCGGCGACCTCGTCCAGTGGGACGTGCTCGCGATGGGCGACGCCCACCACACGTTCCACGTTCACGGCCACCGCTGGCGCGGTGCGGACGGCGTGCCGGCCGACACGCGCACGCTCGGCCCGGCCGAGAGCTTCCGCGTGCGCTGGCGCGAGGACGCGCCCGGCACGTGGCTCTACCACTGCCACGTCGAGTCGCACATGGCCAACGGCATGATCGGCCTCTACCGGGTGCGGCGATGATCGCCGCCGCGATGGTCGCCGCGGCCGTGTCGATCGCCGGGCAGGCGTTCGTCCCAAACCGGCTGACCGTCGTTGGCGGCGACACCGTGACCTGGAGCAACTCGGACTTCACCGCGCACGACGTCCGCGCCGCCGACGGCTCGTTCGACTCCGGGCGGCTAGAGCGGTTCGGCGCGTTCAGCCGCCGCGTCGGCGCCGTCGGCGCCGTGCCGTACCTGTGCACGATCCACCCCTTCATGCACGGCGAGGTCGACGTCGTCGCCGCCCTACTGCACGGCCCCTCCGGCCCCGTGCTCGCCGGAGCGCCGGTCCGGCTCGACGGCCGCGCCGCCACCGGCACGAGCGCGGTCACGCTCCAGCGCCAGGCCGCCGACCGCACCTGGCAGGCAGCCGCCACCACCGCGCCCGACGCCGACGGGGCGTTTGCGTTCGTCGTGACCGCCGACACATCCGCCACCTACAGGGCACTGACCGCCGCCGGCGCCAGCCCGCCGGTCGCGGTCCCGGTCACCGCGCAGGCCGCCGTGCGGCTGACCGTCCGCCACCGCCGCGTACGCGTGCGCACCGAACCACCGGCGCCACACGCCCGCGCCGTCCTGCAACGCTATGACCGCTGGCACTACCGCTGGCGGACGCACGCGCGCAGCCGCTTCGACGCCCACGGACGGACGACGTTCAAGCTCCCCGCGCGCGTGCGCGGACTAGTTCGGGTCGTTCTGCCCCGGAACCGGCACGCTCCGGCGCTCGCCACGAGCACGCCGGTGCGACTGAAGAGCGGAAAGCCGGCCGCGGACCCGCTCGACGCGATCGGGCACGAGGACCAGGCGCCGCTCGGCGCGTAAATTCGCCACCCCGTCTGCGTGCGCACGGCGGGTCGTCGCCGGGCGCGTCAGGTCCTGGCCGGGCTCGCTGATGGCGCCGCCATCACGACCCCGTCGTGGGCGACCTGGCGCATGGAGGCGGCGAAGGCCTCTGCCCGTCGCTCCTGGCCGCCCGCCACCGCCATCCGCCAGCGGCGGACGACGTTGAGCAGGGCGGTCGGGTGCATGTCAACGCCGATCGCCACCGACGGGTTGCCGCGCGCGAGCCGGCCCGAGGCCACGATCACGCGTGGACACAGCCGGCGCCCAGCCCGCCGTACTCCGGGATCGGGGTGCAGGGGCTGGTTTCGAGGTCCGTCGGTGGTGGCGGTGGGCGCCCGAGCGGCGGCAGCGCGACGGCGGTCAGAGCGCGCGGTGGGCGCCCGGCCGGCGTCGGGTGAGTGCGCCGGCCGGTGGGCGCCGGGCCGTGTGTGAGGTGATCGTGAGCGTGTGGGGCCGTCCGGTGCGGACGACGTCGACGCCGACCTGGCGGCACGCCGCGCGCGCGGCCGTGAGCGCCTCCTCGCCGCTGCAGTGCAAGGTCAGCGCAGCGGTGAGCGTGCCGGTGGGGTCAAAGGACGCATCGTCGTCGCGGTGCCAGAAGACGTACGAGCCGAGGCCGCCGGGATGGCGCGCGCCTAACTCGGCGGCCAGTCCGGCCGCGTCGCTGGCCATCGCCGGCCGAGCGGCGATGCCGTGGCTGGCCAGGTGGGCGAAGGCGAGCAGCATCCGGTCGCGGTCGCTGAGTTCCATGCTGGTGATCTCCTCGCGCACGGATCAGGCCCAGTCCGGCTGCGCGGTCAGGCGCAGATAGGGCTTGATCACGCGGTGGTCGGGGAAGCGGCGTGCCGCCTCCTCCTGTGACACTGCGGGCGTGATGATCACGTTCTCCCCGGGCTCCCAGTCGGCGGGCGTGGCGAGCTGGTGGGCTGCGGTCAGCTGTAGCGAGTCGAGCACGCGCAGGATCTCGCCGAAGTGCCGGCCGGTACTGGCCGGATAGGTCAGCGTGAGCTTGACCTTCTTGTCGGGGCCGATGATGAACACCGAGCGCACGGTGGCGGTGTCGTCGTGACGGGGGTGGATCATTCCGTACAGCGTCGCCACGCGGCGGTCGGGGTCGGCGATCAGCGGGAAGTTGACCTCGGCGCCCTGCGTCTCGGCGATGTCGGTCGCCCAGGCGCGGTGCGACTCGGCCGGATCGACTGAGACGGCGGCGACCTTCGTGTCGCGCGCCGCGAACTGGTCGTGCAGCCGCGCGACGGCGCCCAGCTCGGTGGTGCACACCGGCGTGAAATCGGCGGGGTGCGAGAACAGCACGCCCCAGCTCTCGCCCAGCCATTCATGGAAGCGAATCTCGCCGTCGGCGGTCTCGGCGGTGAAGTCGGGCGCAAGATCGCCCAGGTTCAGCGTCATCGAGGGCTGCTCGGGCGGCGCGGTTGCGGTCGACGTGGTGGGGGGCGGGGGGCCGCACATATGAGGTTCCTTGTGGGTTGTGGCTCTCGGCGAGGGCCGTGTGGGGAGGAGTGCGCGCCCTCACACGGCGGCGCGCCCGGATCGTCGGGTATCGAACTGCTCCGCAAAGGTATGCCTGCGGCGGTCCCGTTCGATGACGCGGCGATGAGACCTCGATGAGGATCTGGAACTAGCTCATGTGAGCGCGCCAGTCGGCGCGCAGGCGGTAGCCGCTGCCGCGCACGGTCTCCACGACGGGCCCTGCGGTGCCCAGCTTGCGGCGCAGCGTTCGCACGACGGCGTCGACGACGTTGCTGCCGCCGGTGAACTCGGTGCCCCAGACCTCGCGCAGCAGCTCGCTGCGCGTGACGATGCGCCCTTCGCGTTCGCGGAGGTGTCGGAACAGCCCGAGCTCGAGCGGCGTGAGTGACACGAGCCTGCCCTGCACCGCGAGCTCGCGTGCACTCTCGTCGAGCTGCGGCTCGTCGCCCACGCCAAGCTCGCGCGCCACGAGCGACGCCAGCCAGCCGTCGACCGAACCGGGCCCGAAGTCGAGGACGACGCTCGCATACTCCCGTCCATCCAGGATGGCCGCGCCCTCGGCCAAGGGCCGAAAGCCGAGCTTCGCGAGGACGGGCCAGTACGTCGGCAGGTCTTGGACGACGACGTACATCCGCCGCAGTGCCGGCCGCAGCGCCATGTAGGTGCGCTTGACGTCAAGGAAGCAGGCGGCCTGCGACGCGCACGGCAGCTCGCCCCGCTGCGCGTCGAGCCAGCGGCGAAGCCCGAGCGCCAGCTGCCCCTTCGGAAGTGGATGCTCGTGCAGGTCGCGCGCCCAGGCCTCGAGCACGGGGTCACCGGCGACGAGCGACCGACGAAGCATCCGGCCCTCGAAGAGCGTGAAGAATCCCGCCACGGTGCCGTCCCGGTCGCGCATTACGGAGAACGTCTCCGGAGCGTCCAGCCACCAGCGCTCCAACAGCGCAGCGGCATCGCGACCCTCGTGACGCCGCGCGACGGTGGCGACCGCGTAGGCATCGTCGCCCCGTGCCGGCTCGACGGCAAGCGGCTGGCTGCCACTGGGGAAGAAGGCCTCGCGCGCCACCGGGTTATCGATGAGGTACAGCATGTCCGCGGTGTATCGCCACAGCTCGGCCGGTCCCGCTTCCCGCGTCTCGGTTCGCAGCTGGCGCCACGCCGCCCTGCGATAGCTGCGATAGCGGGTCGGGTTCGTGCCCCGCAGGAAGCCCGCGAC
>DATDJX010000341.1:0-4682 GCA_036520275.1 Asanoa sp. | reverse complement strand
GGCGCCGTGCCCGAACTCGTACGGCTCGAAGGAGACGACCTGGCCGCGGAAGATGTTGTGCTCGACGGCGAGTGCGCGCACCGCGGCGAGCAGCCGTTCCGCGGCCGCCGGGTCGGCGGCGAGCACCTCGAGGCCGGCCATCGGCCGGCCGTGCCGCTCGGAGCTGCCGCGCAGCAGGACGGCCAGCCGGTGGTCGCCGTCGGCGACGAGATAGAGCCCGAAGTTGACCACGGTGCGCTCCACGCCCGGGCCCACCGCGACGGCGGCGTAGTCGACCGCACCCAGCGGGAACGCGCCGTGCTGGGCGGCGGCCGACAGGATCTCGCTCAGCGCATGGTGTTCCCGGCCCTGGCCGCCGATGCCGACGAGCTCGTTCGACCGCCCGCCCGACGAGACGTACGCGGACAGCGCGAGGTGCAGGTTCGCCTGCTCGAACGGCTGGTGCCAGTCGGTCACCACCGGCAGCCCGACCGGATCGACCCCGAGGTGCTCCTCGAGCCGCACCACGAGGTCGGAGCGCACCCCTTCCGGCGCCGTCTCGAGCGCGCGCCGCACGAGGACCTGGAACGTCCGGACGAACTCGGCGAGCTCGGCGTCGGTCATGTGCGAAACAGTACGGCCGGCGGCCGATGAGTTTCGTACCCTCGACCGGTCCAACCGGGAACGAGACATGCAGAGGATGGGATGCAGATGAAGCTCACCGCCACCACGTTCGTATCGGTCGACGGCGTCGGGCAGGGGCCCGGCGGGCCCGAGGAGGACCGCAGCAACGGGTTCGAGCGCGGCGGCTGGCTCGTGCCGCACTTCGACGAGGACACCGGCCGGTTCATGGACGAGGTCTTCCGCCGCGTCGACGCGTTCCTGCTGGGCCGCCGCACGTACGAGATCTTCGCGGGCTCGTGGCCCAAGTCCACCGACCCGGACGACCCGATCGCCGACGCGCTCAACACCCTGCCCAAGCACGTGGTCTCGACGACGCTCAAGGACCCGGAGTGGGCCAACAGCACCGTGGTCGAGGGCGACATCGCCGATGCCGTACGGGCGCTCAAGGGCCAGCCTGGTCGGGAGCTGCAGGTGCACGGCAGCCTCACGCTCGTGCGCTGGCTCCTCGAGAACGACCTGCTCGACGAGCTCAACCTGCTGGTGTTCCCGGTCGTCGTCGGCGCCGGCATGCGGCTGTTCCCCGACCAGGGCGGCGCGCACGCTCTGCGGCTCAAGGAGGCGCGGACCACCGGTTCCGGCACGACGATCCAGGTGTACGAGACGGCCGGGCGGCCCGAGTACGGCACGGCTGAGATCAGCTGACCCGCAGGCCGCGCCCCACGCTTTCCCGGCGATCTTGTCGTTGTGGCCGGCTCGAATGCCGTGTTCACCCTTTTCGCCGGACCACCACGACACGATCGATGCGAGCGGGATGCCCGCAGCGCCTCGGATCCGCCCGATCCCGGGGGTGCGACGATGAAGGGCATGGACGCGGAGCGGCTGACGCAAGGGCGGTCCGCATACGCACGACGGGACTGGTCCGGTGCCTTCGCGGCGCTGTCGGCTGCCGACCGGGACGGCCCGTTGGCCACCGACGACCTCAAGCTGCTCGCCGTCAGCGCCTACCTCGTCGGCGACGACGCCGCGAGCGCCGACGCCATGACCCGGGCGTACGGCGCCCTGGTCGCGGTCGGCGACCATCGCACCGCCGCGCGGGTGGCGTTCTACCTCTCCTTTCAGCTCACCAACGGCGCTGAGCCCGCGCGCGGGGGCGGCTGGCTGGCGCGGTCCCGCGATCTCGTCGAGCGGTACGCGCTCGGCGGGGCCGAGGCGGCCCTGCTCGTGGCCAACGAGGCCCACGGGCTCCTGATGGGGGGCGACGCCGCGGGCGCGTACCGGCTCGCCGAGCGGGCCGCGCTGGTCGGGCGGGAGAGCGGCGACCCGGAGGTGCTGACATTGGCGCTGCTCACGCTCGTCCACGCCGGGCTGCAGCTCGGCCGGACCAAGGAGGCCACGGCCCAGATGGACGAGGTGATGCTCGCCGTCTCGCGCGACGAGCTGCTCCCGCCCGTCGCCGGCGTCGCCTACTGCTCGGTGATCATGGCCTGCTTCGAATGCCATGACCTCGGCCGGGCCCGGGAGTGGACCGCCGCGCTGAGCGGCTGGTGCGACGCGCAGTCCGGGCTCGTCCCCTACCGCGGCGTCTGCCTCGTGCACCGCACGGAGCTCATGACGCTGTCGGGTAACTGGGCCGACGCGCTCGCGGAGGCCGCCCGCGCCTGCGCGCAGGCCGGTCGACCCGCGGCCGGCGAGGCCTTCTACCGCCTCGGCGAGCTGCACCGGCTGCGCGGCGACTTCGCCGACGCCGAAGACGCCTTCCGTCGGGCCAACGCCTGGGGCCGCGAGCCGGAGCCGGGCCTCGCGCGGCTACGGGCCGCTCAGGACCGCGTGGACGCCGCGCTGATCGCGGCCCGCCGGCTCTACGCCGAGACCGCCGATCCGGCGACGCGCGTGGACGTCCTCGCCGCCTGCGTCGAGATCGGGCTTCGGGCCGGCGACCCGGTGCTGGCGGGATCCGCCGCCGCGGCGCTGGACGAGCTGGCGACGGCCGACGGCAGCCTCCTGCTGCGGGCGCGCGCGGCGCACGGCGCCGGGCTGGTGCTCCTCGCCGACGGATCCGCCGAGGCCGGCGGTGCGCTGCGGCGGGCCTGGCGGCTGTGGCAGGAGCTCGACATGCCGTACGAGGCGGCCAGCGCGCGAGTGGCGATCGGGCAGGCCCTGCGGGCAGGCGGCGACGAGGACGCCGCTCAGCTCGAGTTCGACGCGGCGCGGTGGTGGTTCGAGCAGCTGGGTGCCGCGCCCGACCTCGCCCGGGTCGCCACGCTCGCCGTCGGCGTGCCGCGAGACGCGGGCGGTCTCACCGACCGCGAGCTCGAGGTGCTCCGCCTCGTCGCCTCCGGCCGCACCAACCGGGCGATCGCCGGCGAGCTGTTCCTCAGCGAGAAGACCGTCGCCCGACACGTCTCCAACATCTTCGCCAAGCTCGACGTGACCTCGCGGGCGGCGGCTACGGCGTACGCCTACGATCACCGCCTGGTGGCGCCTACATAGAAATGCCCATGTGGCCGGCCAAGGGGTGGCGGAGTTCGCCCGATGCGCCGCCGTCCGCGCGAAACCTACGGTCGCGGCATGGAGATCGAGACAATCATCGTGGGGGCCGGGCAGACAGGTCTGGCGACGGCGTACGAGCTCGGCCGGCGCGGGCGTCCAGCGCTCGTGGTCGACGCCCACGCCCGGGTCGGCGACCAGTGGCGGGCCCGGTACGCCTCGCTGCGGCTCAACAGCCCGGCGAAGTACGACGGGCTGCCGGGGATGCCGTTCCCGGCGCCGCCGATGTCGTACCCGACCGGCACCGAAATGGCCGACTACTTCGAGGCGTACGTCGAGCGCATGGGCATCGCGGTACGCACAAGCACGCCCGTACGGGCGGTGACCCGGCTGGGCGACGGCGCGTTCCGGGTGGAGGCGGGGGACCAGGCCTTCACCGCCGCCAACGTGGTGGTGGCGACCGGGTCCGAGCACCTGCCGCGCGTCCCGGCGTTCGCCGACGACCTGGACCCCGGCATCCGGCAGCTGCACTCCGCCGCCTACCGCGGCCCGCACCAGCTGCTGCCCGGGCCCGTGCTGGTCGTCGGCGCCGGGCAGTCGGGCGCCGACCTCTCCCTGGAGGTCGCCCGCGCCGGCCACGACACCTGGCTAGCGGGCAAGGAGCCCGGCGAGATCCCGGTCGAGTTCGGCAGCCGGCGGTTCCGGCTTGCACTGCCGGTGTTGTGGTTCCTGGCCAACCACGTGCTCACCCTGCGCACCCCGGTCGGCCGGCGGATGCAACCCAAGGTCCGCAGCACGGGCGCGCCGCTGGTGCGGGTCAAGCTGGCCCACCTCGACGCGGCCGGCGTGCACCGCGTAGCGGCCCGCGCGATCGGCGCCAGGGACGGGTGGCCGACGCTGGCCGACGGGACCGTCCTGGACGTACGCAACGTGATCTGGTGCACCGGGTTCCGCCGGGACTTCTCGTTCATCGACGCGCCGGTCGTGGGCCCCGACGGCTGGCCGATCGACGACCGCGGCGTCGTGCCGGAGGTGCCCGGGCTGTACTTCGTGGGGCTGCTGTTCCAGTCGGGCTTCTACTCGATGCTGATCGGCGGGGCCGGCCGTGACGCGGCCCGGGTGGCGGCACACATCACGCACCGGGCCGGTGCTACCGGCGAGGGAAGTGGACTGCTCCCCCGTTTGGACTCGAACCAAAAACCTGCCGGTTAACAGCCGGCTGCTCTGCCAATTGAGCTACGGGGGACCGTTCGACCGGGACAAGGGTACAGGACTTCCGAGGGCTCTCGGGGACGGGGTCACCTCGTAACGCGAGGACGACAATTCAGGGCAAATCGCTTGACTGCTTACGCTGCGCATACCGCCAGGCAAGGATGGGTAGGTACCGCAGGACAGACCACGCAGGGCGCGACACATCACCGCGTCAGGCACGAGGAAGGAGCAGCCATGCGCGGAAAGATCTGGTTCCTCGGCGGGCTCGCCGCGGGCTTCGTCCTGGGCGCCCGCGCGGGCCGGGAGAAGTACGAAGAGATCGTCACGCAGGCCCGTAAGGTCATGGATCACCCGACGGTGCAGGAGGCGACCGGCGTCGC
>DATDJX010000340.1:0-11232 GCA_036520275.1 Asanoa sp. | reverse complement strand
GGGCGTCCTGCTGCTGATCGGCAACTACTCGGGCGACGTCATCAACTTCGAGATGGCCGCGGAGTGGGCCCGCGACGAGGGCCACGAGGTGGCGGTCGCGGTGGTCACCGACGACGCGGCCGGGGAGGACCTGGCCGACGTCCGGTCGCGTCGCGGGCTGGCCGGCGGTGTGCTGGTGTGGAAGGTCGCCGGGGCCGCGGCGGCGTCGGGCGGCTCGCTCGATGAGGTTGGCCGCGCCGCGGCAGCGGCGATCGAGCGCGTCCGCACGGTGGCCGTCGCGCACGGGCCGGGCACGATCCCAGGCTCCGACCATCCTGCGTTCGCCGTCGCCGAGGGCGAGTACCAGTTCGGCGTCGGCCACGGCGAGCCCGGCATCAGGAGCCAGCCGATGGCCCCCGCCGACCAGGTGGTCGACGCGATGTTGGAGCGGCTGCTGGCCGAGGGATTCCTGCGCGATCCTGGAGCCCGCGCCGTCACCATGGTGAACGGGCTGGGGGCCGTACCGCTGCTGGAGCTCTACATCGTCCAGCGGCGCCTGCGGGCAGAGCTGGAGTGGGAGGGGATCGCCGTGTACCGGAGCTTCGTCGGGCAGTTCTACACCGCGTTCGAGACGGCCGGCTTCTCGATCACCTTGCTGCAGGTCGACGACCACCTGGCCCGGCTGATCGACGCTCCGGCGCGCGCGCCCCACTTCGTGCTCGACGGCCGATGAGGACCGACACGGGCGCGCTGCTGGAGGTCCTGCGCGCGATCGCCGAGGAGCTCCCAAGGCACGAGCGGCGGCTGAACGAGCTGGACGCCGCGCTCGGCGACGGTGACCACGGGCTCACGATCACGCGCTGCTGCCGCGCGATCCGTGCGCGGCTGGACCTGCTCCCGGACGCCTCGGTGGCGGAGACGCTCGTGGCCGTCGGGACGGCGGTGGTCGCCGGCGCCGGAGGAGCGAGCGGTGCCCTGCTCGGTTCGGCGTTCGTCGCGGCCGGGCAGGCGGTCGGCGACGGGCAGCCGGTCGACGCGGCGCGCGTCGCCGACATGCTCGACGCGGCGCAGCGAGCGATCGCGTCGCGCGGTCATGTCGCGCCCGGTGACAAGACCATGCTCGACGCGCTGGCTCCCGCCGCCGAGGCGGCGGGCCGCGTCGCCGGCTCGGGCGGCTCGGTCGGCGACGCGGCCGCCGCGGCGGCCGACGCCGCCGAGCGGGGCGCCGGCGCCACCGGTGACATGGTCGGCAGAGCCGGGCGGGCCTCGCGGCTCGGCGAGCGCTCGCTCGGGCACCCCGATCCGGGGGCCGTCTCGGTGGCCATCATGCTGCGGGTGGCCGCCGATCGCCTTCGATCGGTGGGCCCGGCATGAATGCCCGCGAGGCGCCGGCCCGGATCGCCATCGGGTCCGACGACGTCGGCCTGGAGCTGAAGGAGGCGATCGCGGCGCATCTGCGCGGGCTGCCGGGCCGTCCCGTGCGATGCCTCGACGTGACCCAGGTGGGCGAGCAGGACATCGATGTGCCGGAGGTTGCGCAGCTGGTCGCCGAGTCGATCCGGCGCGGCGAGGCGGACCGGGGAATCCTGGTGTGTGGATCCGGGGTCGGGATGGCGATCGCGGCGAACAAGGTGCCCGGGATCCGCGCCGCCCAGTGCCACGACGTCTACACCGCCGAGCACGCTCGCAACAGCGACGACGCGCAGATCATCGTGCTCGGCTCTCGCGTGATCGGGAGCGAGCTGGCAAAGAAGGTGGTCGAGGCGTGGCTGATCGCCGACTTCGAGCCCAACCAACGCCGGCGTCGGCGGATGGCGACGCTCCAGGCGCTCGAACGCTCCTATCTGCGGCCTACTCCTCGCTCCGGTCCCCGGCGGTGACCAGCCGGAGCGCTTCGCGCACCGGGGTCGGCTCGTGCTCGGGATCGGCGAGCGCGATCAGCGTCAGGGCCGTCCGGGCGAGGTGGCGGACCAGCAGCACGCTCACTGCCGGCCCGTCCCTCGACTCGCACGCCTCGACGATGGCGGCGTGCTCCTGGGCGGCCGCCGGCCAGACCCGCGGGGCGGCCAGGTAGACACGGCGGTAGCGCTCGCTGTGGTCCGAGAGCTCCCGGGCGAGCCGCTCGATCCGCTCGCCCGCGTACCTCCGCAGCAGCTCGTGATAGCGCCGATGCTCGGCCTCCCACGCGTCGATGTCGCGCCCCTCCAACGGCCGGTTCATCGCCGACAGCGCCGCCCGCAGCTCCGCCAGGTCCTCGCGCGTGTAGCGCGGCACGGTCAGTCGCACCGCCAGCGCCTCGACCAGCACGCGGCTGGCGTAGACCTGCTCGAGATCGGTGATCGACAGCTCGGCAACCCTGACACGCCGGTTGGGTGGCGAATCGATCAGCCCCTCGCGCTGCAGCATCCGCAACGCCTCGCGCAGCGGCGTCCGGCTCACCCCCAGCCTGGCGGCGAGCTGGACCTGCGAGATCGGCATCCGGGGATCGAACTCGCCGCGCAGGATCGCCTCCCGCAGGCGGTCGTGGACGACCTCCGTCGAGAGCTCGGACGCGGTTGCGGACCCGGTCTCGCCGGGTTGATCGGGGCGCTGCATCTCCATCGGAGGCACGCCAACCCGTCGCCGAGGCCGCCCTCAGCCGGCCGCGGGCCGCTGCTTCGCGGCCAGACCGGCGGCAACCTCGATGAGCAGGTCCTCCTGCCCGGCGACCGACTTGCGCCGGCCAACCTCGACCAGGACGTCACGGGCGTCCACGCCGAACCGTTCGGCCGCGCGGGTGGCGTGGTGCAGGAAGCTGCCCGGCACGCCGGCGAACCCCTGCGTGAGCGTCGTACGGTCGACCGTCGGCGGGGTCCTCATGATCGGCCGCACGATCGCGTCCGCGACGTCCTCGAGCTTCCACAGGTCAATGCCGGTGCGGATGCCGATCCGCTCGAGCACCGCGACCAGCGCCTCCATCTGGCAGTTGCCGGCGCCCGCGCCGGCGCCGGCTAGGCAGGCATCCGCAAGCGTCGCGCCCTCCTGGATCGCCACCACCGTGTTGGCGACCGCCAGCGACAGGTTCTGGTGCGCGTGGATGCCCGCCTCGGCCTCGTCGCCGAACTCCCGCAGCATCGCGGCCAGCCGAGCCTTCACCTCGTCCATCGTGAGCGCCCCTGCCGAGTCCATGATGTGGACGCCGGTGGCGCCCGCGTCGACCATGATCCGGGCCTGTTCGGCGATCTTCTCGGGTGAGGTCATGTGCGGCATCATCAGGTCCCCGTGTACGTCCATCCCGAGGTCGCGGGACAGGCCGATGTGCTGGGTGGCGATGTCGGCCTCGGTGCAGTGGGTGGCGATCCGCACCAGGTCGGCGCCCAGCTCGGCCGCGCGTTCCAGCTGCCGTATGGTGCCGATGCCGGGTTGGAATGTCACCGCCAGCCGCGCGCTCCTGATCGCGCGGCGCGCGGCCGACAGCAGCTCGTCATCGGTGTGGGCCGAGCGCATATACTGGATCGACGACGCGCCCAGCCCGTCGCCATGCCCCACGCCGATGGCGTGCATGCCCGCCTCGTCCAGCCTGCCGGCAACCAGCTCGACCTGCTCGGGCGTGTAGCGGTGACGGATCGCGTGCGATCCGTCGCGCAGCGTCGAGTCCAGCAGCCGGACCCGTGGCGCCGTGGTGGTCTCGTTCATCTCGTCGCCAACCTCTCCGCGTATCGCTCGGCCACCCGGACGGCCGCCGACGTCATGATGTCGAGGTTGCCGGCGTAGGTCGGCAGGTAGTCCCCGGCACCCTCCACCTCCACGAACACGGTCACCATGCCGTCCGCCACCAGCGGCTCGGCCGCGAGGCGGTAGCCGGGGACATACGCGGCCACGCGCGCGACCGCTTCGGCCACGCTCGAGGAGGCCACCGCCTCCTCGAGCGCAGCGAACTCGGCGTAGATCGTGTTGCGCATGATGATCGGCGGCTCCGCCGGGTTAAGGATGATGATCGCCTTGCCGGCGGCGCTACCGCCGAGCGTCTCGAGCGACCGCGCCGTCGCCACCGTGAACTCGTCGATGTTCGAGCGGGTGCCGGGGCCGGCGGACCGCGACGCGACCGTGGAGACGACCTCCGCGTAGGCGACCCGCCCCGCGGCCGAGAGCGCCGCGACGATCGGCACGGTCGCCTGCGCGCCGCAGGTCACCAGGTTCACCTCCGGCGCGTCGAGGTGCTCGTCAAGGTTGACGTCGGGCACCACGGCCGGCCCCAACGCCGCGGGCGTCAGGTCGATGCAACGCACCCCGCGGGAGGCCAGGAGCGGTGCGTGCTCGGCGTGGGCATGCGCCGAGGTGGCGTCGAAGACCGCGTCGAGGTCGGGATGGTCGTCCAGGAACCGTTGGACGCCGTCGGCGCCGGCGGCGAACCCACCGATCCGAGCCCGCGCCAGTCCCTCGGAGGTCGGGTCGATCCCGGCCATCCCCACCAGCGCCAGCGCCGGGTTCCGGGCCACCTTGTACAGCAGGTCGGTGCCGATGTTCCCGGATCCGAGGATCGCCACCCGCAACGTCATGGCAGCACCGCTCCCATTCAGAACACCGCGATCGGGTTCACCGGCGAGCCCGTGCCCGCCGCGAGGCGCAGCGGCGCGATGAGGCACAGGAACTCCCAGCGGCCCTCCTCCTCGCAGGCGACGGCTAGGTCCTCGAAGAAGAGGCTGTCAAGGAAGTACAGCCCCATCGCGTTCACCCCGATCGCATGGATGGGATACATCACCCCCTCGCAGTTGCTCGGCACCGTCTCGCCGTCGCCGTCGAAGCCGATCGCCGCGATCCCGCGTTCGTGGAACAGCGGCATCGCGGTCGCGTGGAACCCCGCCTTCGAGCTTGCCGCGTCCCACGGCCCGTCGACCAGTCGCTTGCGGGCGTGGCCGGTGCGGAAGTACAGGATGTCGCCCTGCTGCAGGCGAACACCCTGCGCCTGCTCGGCCGCCTCGATCTCGGCCCGGTAGATGGCCTCGCCCGGCTCGACCCAGGCCGTCCCGCGCAGCCGGGGGATGTCCAGCAGCACCCCACGCCCGACGATCCCGTCCTTGGCGACGTCCATCGTCTGCATCGAAGCGCCGACCGAGGAGACAGCCCGCTCGACCGGGACGCCGTTGTACAGCAGCCCCTTGTAGGCGACGTGGCAGAGCGCGTCGAGGTGGGAGTGCGCGTCGCCGTGGAACTCGATCCCCACGAAGTCGCAGGCGAACCGCAGGTCGCCGGCGTCGCCGATGGGGACGTCCTGGAGCATCGTCATGTGGTGCACGACCGGCTTGGGGTTGTCGGGGCCGGCCCTGGTGTCCAGCGGCCACGAGCAGGTGACCGTCCGGCCCGAGCGGACCGACGCCGCCGCGGCGCGCACGTGATCGGGGGTGATGAAGTTGATCGCCCCGCGCTGGTCGTCCGGACCCCAGCGTCCCCAGTGCTTGCAGGCCTCGTGGAGGTCGGCGAACTCCTGCGCGGAGACCGGCGTCGGCTCGGTCGCCACCGCTCCCATGCTAGTGACCACCTCCGGACTCCTCGAACACCAGCTGGGCCTTGCGCAGCCAGTCCTCCCGCCCGCGCACACGCAGGAAGACCAGCGCCAGCACGGTGATGACGACCAGGACGATGTAGCACATCAGACCCCAGTAGACCGGGCCAGTGCTCTGGAACGGGGAGAAGTAGGACTTCCACACGACCACCAGCCCGGCCGCCGAGGCAATCGCCGGGACGACGATGTGCAGCAGCGGATTGAACTGGCTCCTGGCCTCGGTCAGGTAGTACCTCGCCACCCCGATGTTCGCCAGCAGGTACATCGAGATCAGCCCGAGGGTGATCATGTTGGCCCAGGTGAAGAACGTGTCCTCGGCCCCGAAGATCAGCACCAGCACGAAGGCCACCACGTTCACGGCCACCTGGAGGTGGATCGCGTTGTCCGGGGTCTGCCTGCTCGGCGTCACCTTGCCAAGCGCCGAGGGGAGCACGCCGGAGCGGCCCATGGCGTACCAGGTGCGGGTGCCGCCGTTGAAGCAGGCAATGGAGACCGCGATCGCGGAGTTCAGCAGCGCGAACAGCAGCAGCACCCAGGCGCCGCCCCACACGCGCACCGCCACGGTGGTCACCGGGAAGGGGATGTCGAAGCTGATCTCTCCGACCTTGTCGACGCCGAACCCGACCAGGTAGCCCCAGGTAACGAAGATGAAGTAGGCCATCAGGATCAGCACCGAGCCCACCAGACCGATCGGGACGTTGCGGCGCGGGTTCCTGCTCTCCTCGGCCAGCGGTCCGGTGGACTCCCATCCGCTGAAGGCGAAGATCGAGAAGACGATGCCCAGGAACAGGTTGGAGGCCAGGCCGAAGTTCCCCGGGTTGAGCGGCGCGAAGCTGAAACCGCCGGGTCCCGGGTTGACCAGGGCGGTGAGGGCCAGGGCGACCATCAGCACGATCTCGATCGTCCCGGTGATGATGAGCAGCCGCTCGGAGACCACGATGCCGGCGTACGCCCACCAGATCACCAGCGCCAGCCCGAGGACGACCCAGATCCACCAGGCGATCGTGACGTCGTACTCCTCCTTGATCGCCGGCTCCAGCACCGTCTTGCCGAGCAGCGACAGGGTCAGCGCGCCGACCGGCGGCAGCCACACCGAGAAGAACACCCCAGCGAAGAAGCCGGCCCGTGGATGCAACGCGCGGGCGATCCACGTGTACCAGCCGCCGGCCGACGGGAACACCTTGGCCAGCTGCGCAGCCGACAACGCCTGCAACGCCAGCAGCGACCCACCGAACAGGTACGCCCATGGGGTGACAATACCAGCGAAGCCAACGATGAAGACGAACGAGGCGAGGATCGCGAACGCCGGAGCGATCGTCGCGATGCCCTGCATCAACACGCCAGGCAGGCCGACCGCGCCCTCGCGGAGTTCGGTCCTGATGCCCGTCTCGCCAGACGGACCAGTGTCGGTTGCCACCATCCGCTCCCTTCTGTTTCCTTCCGGATTCACCCTTGCCTGGCGATCGTGCCGAGATCGTCCAGGGTCATCCCGACCTTCGCCGTCTGCCCTCCGTCGACCGCGAACACCGCGCCGGTCACGTACGAGGCCTCGTCCGAGGCCAGGAACAACGCGGCGGCGGCGAGTTCCTCCGGCTGCGCCAGGCGGCCGATGGGCATCGCCTCCCCGAACGCCCGCAGCTCCTGAGGCGTCATCACGCCGCCGAGCATCGGCGTGTCGGTCGGCCCCGGTGCGATCGCGTTGGCCCTCACCCCCTGCTTGGCGTGGTCGACGCTGATCGCCTTGGTGAGCATCGCCACCCCGCCCTTGGACGCGACGTAGGCGGCCGTCCCCGGCGCCGCATCGTGGGCGCCGGTGGAGGAGGAGACCGTGACGATCGAGCCGCCACCCCGCTCGATCATCCGCGGGATCGCGCTGCGCGCGCACAGGTAGGTGCCGGTCAGGTTGACCCCGATCACCCGGCTCCATTCCTCGGGCTCGGTCTCGACCACGGAACCGAAGCCGAGGACGCCGGCGGCGGTCATCAGCACGTCGAGCCCGCCGAACTCGCGCACGGCGCGATCCACCAGCGCCTGTACCTGCCGCTGGTCGGTCACGTCCACGCCCATGGCGAAGGCGCGCCCGCCCTCCGCCTGGATCTCGGCGGCGACCGCCTTCGCGCGCTCGGCGGCGATGTCCGCGACCGCGACCGCGGCGCCCTCCGCGGCGAACCGCCTGGCGACTGCGCGGCCGATGCCGGAGCCCCCGCCGGTGACGATGGCGGCCTTGCTCGCGAGCCTGCCTTGCGAGGTCATTCCGTCCTCTGTCCTCCTTTCAGTCCGCGGCGTCCTTCAGTCCGAGGTCCTCGATGCCGAGCGACACCCCGAGGGTGGCTCCCCCGTCGACGATCACGTCCTCGCCGGTCATGTAGGCGGCGTCGTCGGAGGCGAGGAACAGCACGACCTTCGCGATGTCCTCCGGCGTCCCGTAGCGGCCGGCGGGGATCCGCTTCAGGTACTCGGACCCGGCGACGGGATCCTCGATCAGCGCGGCCGACAGGCGCGTGTGGATGATCCCGGGGTCGACCGCGTTGATCCGGATGCGGTGCCTGGCGAGGTCCAGCGCGGCATTGCGGACGAACATCACGATGCCGCCCTTGGTCGCGCTGTAGGGGACGTTCAGCTCCTCGGCGAAGAACGCGTTGGTCGATGCGAACACCACGATCGCGCCGCCGCCGCGCCTGGCCATCTCCTGGCCGGCCCGGCGGGTGGTCAGGAAGACGCCGGTGAGGTTCACATCCACGATCCGGCGCCAGAGATCCTCGGGGAACTCCAGCAGGGGCCGCAGCTCGACGATCGCCGCGGTGTGCACCAGCACATCGATCCCACCGAACCGTTCGACCGTTCGCGCCACCGCGACCTCGACGTCGGACGCCCGCGAGACGTCCCCGGTGATGGCCTCGACCGGGAAGCCGCGCGCCTCCAGCTCGGTCGACGTGCCGGTGAGGGTGTCGGCTTCGATGTCGAACAGCGCCAGGTTCGCGCCCTCCGCGCCGAAGCGCTCGGCGCAGGCCCGGCCCATGCCCTGGGCGCCGCCGACGATCAGGATGGTGCGGCCGTCGAAGCGGCTCATCTGGGCGCTCCGTTCCCTGGTGAGACCAGGATCTTGACCTGGTCGCCGGCGGGATCGGCGAGCCGCTCGATCCCCGAGGGGACCAGGTCGTGGATGTCGATCTTGCTGGTCACGATCCGCTCCACCGGCAGCGTCCCCGCCGCGATCTGGGCGAGGATCCGCGGCGTGTCGTAGAACTTGAACGACCAGACCCCGGCGAGCGTCAGGTCCCGCCAGACCCATCCCTCCGGCTGGACCGTCCTGGGACCGAGGTGGATCGCGATCACCGCGACCGTCCCGGCGCGCCGCACAGAAGCGACGCACGCGTCCAGGCCCGGCTGGCTGCCCGAGCATTCGATGGCGCAGTCCGCGCCGAGGCCGTCGGTGCGCTCCATCACCTCGCCGGCCACGTCGTCGTCGGTGGGGTCGAAGGCCGCCGTCACCCCGAGGCGCCCGGCCAGCCCGCGCCTGGACGGCTGCGGCTCGGACACGAAGATCGACCCGGCCCCGGCGGCGGCGCAGACCAGCTCGGCCAGCTGCCCGATCGGCCCGCCGCCGGTGATCAGGACCGAGGCGCCCGGCCGCAGGCCGGAGCGCTCCACGCCGTGCACCACCGTCGCCAGCGGCTCCAGGATTGCGCCCTGCTCGAACGACACCTCGTCGGGCAGCTTCACCGCCTGATAGGCGGGGACCATGGCCTGCTCGGCCAGCCCGCCCCACGGCCAGGTCACGCCTGTGAGCCTCAGGTCCCTGCAGAGACCCTGGCGCCCACGGACGCAGTAGTAGCACCCGCCGCAGAACACGTGCGGCAGCACCGCCACCCGGTCGCCCGGCCGCAGGCGGGTCACGCCGTCCCCGACCTCGGCGACCTGCGCGGAGAACTCGTGCCCGATCACCTGCGGCAGGTTCTCGGCCGGCGTGTACAGCGGGCCGTGGGCGTATTCGTGCAGGTCGGTTCCGCAGATGCCGCACCACACCGGCGTCACGCGCACCTGCCCGGGCGGCGGCAGGCCCGGCTCGGGCATGTCCTCCACCCGCAGGTCCCGATTCCCATGCAGCCGCGCGGCGAGCATCCGCTCCTCCGATCAGATGGCCGTCATGCCGCCGTCGGCCGCCCAGACGGCACCGGTGACGTAGGAGGCTTCGTCCGAAGCCAGGAACGCGATCACGTTCGCGACCTCGCCGGCAGAGCCCTGCCGGCGCAGCGGGATGGTGGCGATGAGCCGCTCGTGGGCCGCCGGGCGTTCGACATAGTCGTTCATTGGGGTGTCGGTGTAGCTGGGGATGACGCCGTTCACCCGGATCCCCTCGGCCGCGTAGTCGTTGGCGAGGACGCGGATGAGCCCGTACACGCCCGCCTTGCTGGAGCTGTAGGCATCCAGGCCAGGCGCCAGCCCATACAGGCCGGTCGGGGACGCCGTGCACACCACCGCACCGGCGCCCCTGCGCAGCAGTGCCCGGATGCCGTGCTTGCAGGTGAGGAACATCCCCGTCAGGTTGACATCGAGCACGCGGCGCCAGACGCCGACGTCCAGGCGATCGGCACGGTCGTCCTGGCCGGCGAGCAGGATGCCGGCGTTCGCCACCACCGTGTCCAGCCCGCCGAACGTCTCCTCCGCCTTCGTGACGGCCCGTTCGACCTGCGCCTCGTCGGCCACGTCGGCGGCCAACGCGACCGCGGTTCCGGCCGCGTCCGCGATCGCGGCGGCGGTCTCGGCCGCGGCCACCTGGTTCACGTCGAGGCAGCCGACGCACGCGCCCTCGGCGGCGAGCTTGAGCGCCGCGGCCCGCCCGATCCCGTTGCCGGCACCGGTGACGATCGCCCGCCTGCCCTCCAAGCGCCCGCCCACGAGCGCTCCCTCAGTCGCCGACGTAGGCGACGGCTTCGATCTCGATCAGCATCCCGGGGACCTGATGCAGGTCGCTGCCCACCGTGGTCCTGGCGGGATATGGCTCGGAAAAGCGCTGCCTGTAGGCCGCGTTGTAGCGGGGGAAGAGGTTCGTGTCGACCAGATGGACGTTCACCTTGACGACGTCGGCGAGCGACGCGCCCTCGGCGCGCAGGACCGCCTCGATGTTGTCGATCGTGACGTTCGTCTGCTCCTCGATGGAGTCGCCCGTGACCTTCCCGTCGGGCCCGATCGGCCCGGTGCCGGTGACAAAGATGAAGTCCCCGGCTCGCCAGCCATGCGAGTAGGCGCCGAGCGGTGGTGCGCCATCTGCTGCCCTGATCACGCGTTTGGCCATGAGTTCCCTCTCCGCTCGTCACGTGTGGGTGGCGACACGCCCCTTGACCCGTTCCTCGATGAACCTGGCGACGTCCCCCACCAGGTCGAGCATCCGTTCGAAGTCCTCGTCTGGCGTCGTGAGGGGCGGCTTGAACTTGAGGACGTTGCCACCGATCCCGCCGAACTGGCAGAGCAGGCCGTGGTCGACGGCGAAGCGCCACGCCTCGGCGCAGACCGTGGTGGCCGGCTCCTTGGTCGCCCGACCCAGGACGAAGTCGACGCCGACGAACAGCCCGGGCCCGCGGACGTCGCCGATCGCGTCGAACCGCCCGGCCAACTCGCGGAACCTACTGGTGGCGCGCGCGCCCAGGTCCCGCGCCCGGTCGGTCAGGCCCTCCTGCTCCACGACGTCAAGGACGGCCGACCCCGCCGCC
>DATDJX010000339.1:0-3102 GCA_036520275.1 Asanoa sp. | reverse complement strand
GACCATGGACACGGCCTGGGCGACCGAGCTCGTCGGCAAGGCGCTCGGCCGCGCCGACCTCCCGGTCGAGATCGACAACGTGCAGCGCTGGACGGCCGCGGCGGCGCACGCGTCGCGGTTCCGCGACCGGAGGGTGTTCCTGGCCGGGGACGCCGCCCACGTGATGCCGCCCACCGGGGGCTTTGGTGGCAACACCGGGATCGGCGACGCCCACAACCTGGCCTGGAAGCTGGCCGCGGTGGTCGCCGGGACCGCGGGCGCCGGGCTGCTGGACACCTACGACGCCGAGCGCCGTCCGGTGTGCGACCTGGTCGTCGAGCAGGCGTACACGCGCTATGTGCTGCGGGTCGACCCCACGCTGTCCCGGGAGCACCTCGCCGACCCGATGGACGACGCCTCGATCGAGCTCGGCCCGGTGTACCGGTCGGCCGGGCTGCTCCCGGAGGGCGGGGACGACGGGGCCGCGCTGGAGGACCCCCGCACACCGACCGGGCGGGTGGGGGTGCGGGCCCCGCACCTGCCGGTGGAGATCGACGGCGCGCCCGGCTCGGTGCACGACGTCCTCGGCCGCGGCTTCGCCCTGCTGGCCGCCCCGGGCGGCCAGCGGTGGCTGGACGCCGCCTCGCAGGCCGGCGTCGCGCTCGGCTGCCCGGTGGGCGGCTACCGCGTGGCCCCGAACGGCGACCTGGTCGACAAGGGCGAGCGGTTCGCCCAGGCCTACGGCCTCGGCCCCGACGGCGCGGTGCTCGTCCGGCCGGACGCCGTCGTCGCCTGGCGGGCTCCCACCGACGCGGGCGATCCCCCCGCGGCGGGGGAGGAGGCGCTGCGGCGGCTACTGTTCCGTCAGCCCTGAGGCCCGGCGGCCGCTCACGCGGTCGAGGCTTCGCCGGGGAGGCGCTGGCCCTGGTCGATCGAGATCTGGTCGCCGTGGCGGTGGACGATATTCCACCGGCCGTCCTCGCGGCGGTAGACCTGGGTGACCCGCAGGGTGTACGGCTCGACCGGGACGCCGTCGATCGACACCGAGGTGTGTTCGAGCTCGACCGTGTAGGCCAGGTCGCCGCTGACCCCGGCGGCCAGGATCTCGACGCGCTGGTCGGTGCAGTCAGACCACCGGGACGCGATCAAACGGAAGATCCCGCTCACCTTGTCCCATCCCCGCCCGCTCATTCCGGCCCCGAACAGGGTCACCGGGTCCTTGGTGGACCACATCGCCAGTCGCGGTTGTGGGTCGCCGTTGTGGAGGGCCTGTAGCTCCCCGACCAGACGGGGATGGATCTCGGCGAGGAAGTCGTCGACCTCACTCATGGCCGCCTCCAAGAGTCGGGGCTTGGTCAGCTGCTCCGTTCAGTATGCAGCTCGTGAGGGATTGTCTACGCTCTCCGCATGCCGATCTGCGCCCAGTGCGGCGAGGACAATCCGGCGCGGGCCCGGTTCTGCCTTGCCTGCGGGTCGCCTCTCGCCGCCTCCGGCGCGGGCCGGGAGGTCCGCAAGACGGTCACGGTGGTCTTCAGCGACCTCGTGGGGTCCACTCCGCTCGGTGAGCGGCTCGACCCTGAGTCGCTCCGGGAGGTGATCACCCGGTACTACGACCGCGCCGCCGAGGTGCTGGCGCGTCATGGCGGCACCGTCGCCAAGTTCATCGGGGACGCCGTCATGGCGGTGTACGGCATTCCCCGGCTGCACGAGGACGACGCGCTGCGGGCGGTGCGAGGCGCCGCGGAGCTGGGCGATGCCCTCGCCGAGTTGAACGGCGAGCTCGAGGCGGCGTGGGGCGTGCGCCTTGCCCTGCGGACCGGCGTGAACACCGGGGAGGTGGTGGTCGGTGACGCGGTCCATGGGCAGGAGATCGTCGTCGGCGACGCGGTGAACGTGGCTGCTCGACTCGAGCAGGCCGCCGGCCCCGGCGAAGTGCTCATCGGCGAGCAGACCTGGCGGCTCGTCCGCGACGCGGCGACGGTCGAACCGGTGGCGCCGCTCGCGGTGAAGGGCAAGGGCGATCCGGTGGGGGCTTTCCGGCTGCTCGGGGTCCGGCCGGACATGGTGGGGCACGCTCGCCACCTGGAAGCGCCGATGGTGGGCCGGAGCGTGGAGCTTGAGCTGTTGAGCACCGCCCTGGGGACCGCCGTGGCCGAACGCGCCTGTCACCTGGCACTCGTACTGGGCCCGGCCGGCGTGGGGAAGTCCCGCCTGGTCCAGGAGTTTCTCGCCACCGTGGAGGGACAGGGGACGGTCCTGCGCGGCCGCTGCGTGGAGTACGGGGAGGGCCTGACCTACTGGCCGATCGCCGAGGTGATCCGCCAGGCCGCGACGGCGAGCGGACAGGCGGGGCTGCGCGACCTGCTGAAGGGCGAGGAGCACGCCGCCTTCGTGGCCGAGGGGCTGGCGGGCATGGCGGGGACGGCTGGACAGACCGCGTCTCGCGAGGAGGTCCCGTGGGCGGTCCGGCGGCTGTTCGAGGCGCTGGCTCGTGGCCGGCCGCTGATCGTCGTCGTCGACGACCTCCACTGGGCCGAGCCAGCGCTGCTCGACCTCCTTGAGCACGTAGCCCGCTTCGCCAGGGATGCCCCCGTCCTGATTGTCGGTATCGCCCGACCCGAGCTGCTCGACGACCGCCCGGACTGGGGGGTCCGCAGCCCCGAGGTCGCAGTCGTGATGCTCGAGCCGCTCGGCGAGGACGAGTGTGGCCGGCTGATCCGCAACCTCCTCGGTGGTGCCGGCCTCCCGACCCAGACGGCAGGCAGCATCGCCGAAGCCGCCGGCGGCAACCCGCTGTTCATCGAAGAGCTCGTCGCGGAACTGATCGACCGGAGGCTGCTCGTCCGCTCCGGCGACCGATGGGAGGCCACCGCCGACCTGGCCCACGTCCCCATCCCGGCCGGCGTGTCCGCGCTGCTGGCAGCCCGCCTGGATCGGCTCGACGTCGAGGAGCGGGCGGTCCTGGAGCGGGCGAGCGTCGTCGGCCAGGTGTTCGACCGGCAGGCGGTCGTCGCGCTGTCGCCAGAGCCCGCCCGGCCAGGGGTGGGACCACGCCTCGCCATGCTGGTCCGCAGACAACTGCTCCGTGCCGAAGGAGCGGACGACGCCGCCGACGGTGACGCC
>DATDJX010000338.1:0-25768 GCA_036520275.1 Asanoa sp. | reverse complement strand
TCCTTGCGGCGCGCCGCCGCCACGACGGCGAAACCCTCGGCGGCAAGCCGCCTGGCGGTGGCCGCGCCGATGCCGCTGGAGGCGCCGGTCACGACGGCGATGGGCGAAGACATGCCCTTCATCCTGCCGCACCGATGAACTCCGTCACGTGCGCCGGCGTGGGTAGGCACGGGACGAGTGGGGTATCGGGAAGATGACGGCCCGCGTCGAGGTTGATGTATGAGCGCCCGGACCCCCGGGCGAACTGCCCGGAATGGAGTGATCGTGGCGCGCGTGCACGCAGGCGTCTTCCGGCAGCGCGGCCCCCAAACGCTGCCCATCCCCCGGCGCATCGCCACCCTCTCGGTGCACACCTCCCCGCTCGACCAGCCCGGCACGGGCGACGCGGGGGGCATGAATGTCTATGTCCTGGAGGTCGCCCGCGAGCTCGCGTCCTTGGGCGTCGAAATGGAGATCTTCACCCGGGCGACGTCGAGCGAGCTGCCGCCGGTGGTCGAGACGGCGCCCGGCGTGACCGTGCGGCACATCAGCGCCGGCCCGTTCGAAGGCCTGGCCAAGGAGGACCTGCCGGCCCAGATGTGCGCGTTCACCAATGGCGTGCTGCGGGCCGAGGCCGCGCACGCACCCGGCTGGTACGACCTGATCCACTCGCACTACTGGCTGTCCGGGCAGGTGGGGTGGCTCGCCCGGGAGCGTTGGGGCGTGCCGCTGGTGCACACCGCGCACACCTTGGCCCGGGTCAAGAACGCCCAGCTCGCGGCCGGCGACCGGCCGGAGCCGCTGGCGCGCGAGGTCGGCGAGGAGCAACTCGTCGACGAGGCCGACCGGCTGGTGGCGAACACGACCGTCGAGGCCCGCGACCTCATCGCCCGCTACGGCGCCGACCCGGGGCGGGTGTCGGTCGTGGAGCCCGGGGTCGATCTCGACCGCTTCCAGCCCGCCGCGGCCAGCTGCCAGAAGGCGGCCATGACGGCGGCGCGGCGCCGCCTCGGCCTGCCCGAGCGGGGCGCCATCGTGGCGTTCGTCGGGCGGATCCAGCCGCTGAAGGCGCCCGACGTGCTGCTCGCGGCGGCCGCCGCGATGCGCGGGCTCGACCCGTGGCTGGCCGCGAACCTTACCGTTGTCATCGTGGGCGGCCCGAGCGGTTCCGGGCTCGATCGGCCGACCGCGCTCATCGACCTGGCCGCCTCGCTGGGCATCTCCGGTTCCGTCCGTTTCCTGCAGCCGCTGACCGGCACCGACCTGCCCGACCTCTACCGGGCGGCCGACGTCGTCGCCGTGCCGTCGTACAACGAGTCCTTCGGCCTGGTCGCCCTCGAGGCGCAGGCCTGCGGCACGCCCGTCGTGGCGGCCGCGGTCGGCGGCCTGGTGACCGCCGTACGCGACGGCCTGAGCGGGCTGCTCGTAGACGGGCACGACCCGGTCGAGTGGGCACACGCGCTGCGGTCGGTGCTGGCGGCGCCGGCCCGGCGCGCGGCCCTGAGCCGTGGTGCGGTCGAGCACGCGCAGCAGTTCTCCTGGACGCGTACCGCCGCCGGCCTGCTGACCGTCTACGGTGAGGCGATGGCCGAACACCGCAGCCGGCTCGCGGCGCAGCTGGCCGGCGACGCGGCTGCCCTGGGCGCGGGTGCCTGGTGAGCTCCGCACGTTCGCTGGGCGCCCTGATCACGCGGTTCGCCGCCGATCGGGCACTGGAGATCGACTCGACCGGGCCTTCGTCGTACGTCCTGACGCTGCCCGGCACCCACAAGCTCAAGACCAACGTCAACCTCGTCGTCGGCGAGCACTCGCTGCGGATCGAGGCGTTCGTGATGCGCCAGCCCGACGAGAACCGCGAGGAGCTCTGGGCGTGGCTGCTGCAGCGCAATGCCCGGATGTACGGGGTCGCGTTCTCCATCGACCGGGTCGGGGACGTCTACCTGACCGGTCGGGTCGCGCCGGCCGGCGTAGACGAGGACGAGCTCGACCGGTTGCTGGGTTCGGTGCTCACGTACGCCGACGAGTCGTTCGACACGATGCTGGAGATCGGTTTCGGGTCGTCCATCCGGCGCGAGTGGGAGTGGCGGGTCAAGCGCGGCGAGTCGCTGGCCAACCTGCAGGCGTTCGCCCACCTGTTCACGCCGTCATCGGACGGTACGACGCCGGCCTGACGGGTACCCGGTCCACGGTCCCGGAAGAGGGGAGCGTGATGCGGAGATGGCCGAAGGCAGGGGTAACCGGACGCCCAACACGACACAGGTCCGCGAGAGCGAGATCGCCCGGATGAAGGTGGACGAGCTGCGGTCGCAGCTGCGCTCGCACGGCGTGACGGGCACGTCGTCGCTGCGCAAGGAAGAGCTCGTCAAGAAACTGGTCAAGACCTTGCGCAGCGAGCAGCGCAAGTCCGGCTCGTCGCGCCCGTCGGGCTCGTCGGGCTCGGCCCGCGCCTCGGGCTCGTCGGCGAAGAAGAGCACCTCCGCGTCGTCGTCCGAGGGCGGGCCGGAGAACGGGAGCGGGAGGACGCCTGACTTCCGGAACCGTTCCACCGTGTGACCGGCAAGACAGGGAAACTCGCTTGTCGCGGTCTCGGGCACCGAACTAAATTGATCTCACGCGCCAAGCTCGGATGGGTACGTGGGAGCCGCGGACCGTGCCGGTTCGTGCACCCGAGCCGCGCTGGGGGATGGTGGCACGCGCCGTTGGGGGACGGTCGCCACCTGACCGGCGGCGAGTGCGGGCGACGCTTACGGGGGTGAGCGTCGCCCGCCGCCGCCGGACCAGTTATCTGACCACTCGGCGCATTCGCCGCCGCCTTTTGCAGGTGGCTCAGGCCCCGATCCATTTCGCCGGACCAACAGGCGGCGCGAGGTCTTGCGGGCACGTCAGGAGGCGGGCACGGCCGGAGCCGCCGCGGGGCGCGCGGCCGGCACGTGGACGGCAGCCTCGCGCAGGGCCGCCGTTCGGCGTTCGCGGGCCGGCCCCGAGACCAGGTGGCCGAGCGCACCGAGGAACGCCACACCCGCGACACCCACCCACAGCGTCGTGTTACCCAGGTGCTGGCGCACGAGACCGCCGAGCACCGGCGCCACGAAAGCCGCCACCGACCAGGACAGCGACTGCACGCCCTGGTAGCGCCCGCGCAGCTCCGCCGGCGAAAGCTCGGCGATCGTGGTCGACGTCGACGGGGATTGGATCATCTCGCCGACCGTCCACACCAACACGGTCACGGCGTAGAGCCAGGCCCTGTGGGCGAACGCGACCAGCCCGAACCCCACGCCCATGATCACCATCGACAGCGCCAGAATGCGGGGCTTGGACCGGCCGCGGATCAGCCGCGGCACGAACAGCTGCCCCAGCACGATCAGGATTCCGTTGAGGGAGATGACCAGGCCGAAGGTCGACGGGGGCAGGCCGTCGTCGCCCATCGCGATCGGCAACATCGAGATGTGCTGCAGGAACGCCAGCGCCATGAGCAGGTTGATCGCGACGAACACCAGGTAGACCCGGTCGCGCAGCGCGATCACCAACCCGCCGCGGCGCAGCGCGGTCCCGGCGCGCCGAGCCGGCACGGCGGGCCGGCTCTCCCGCACCTTGCGGAAGGTGATCGCCGCGGTCGCCAGCGTGGTGCCCGCGTCGACGAGGAACAACAGCAGGTAGTCGACCCGCGCCGCGAAGCCGGCCAGGATCGCCGCCGACGCGAAGCCCAGGTTGATCGCCCAGTAGTTCAGCGAGAAGGCGCGCAGCCGGTCACGCTCGGGCACGATATCGATCATCATCGCGGAGAACGCCGGCCGGATCGCTTCGGTGAACACGCCCAGGACCAGCGTGCACGCGGCGATCGGCCAGAACGGGCGGGCGAAGCCCAGGCACAGCATCGCCGTCGCGGCGCCGACCTGCGCGGTGACCAGCGTTGGCCGTCGCCCCCACCGGTCGGCGAAGACGCCACCGCTCAGCGTGCCGACCGCGCCGCCGGCGCCGGCCAGGCCCAGCACCAGACCGGCCTGCGCGTCGCTGAACCCGCGGCCCTTGGTCAGGTAGATGGCGAGGAAGATCAGGACGAACGAGCCGAGCCGGTTGATGAGCGTGCCGGCCCACAGGTACCAGAACGCCGCCGGCAGGCCACCCGTCGTATCCCGAATCCAGCTGCGCACGCGGCCTCCCGGCTCTGTCCAGGTAAGGACCGAACCTAGCTTCGTGGTACGACACACGTCAGCTCGTTTACCGAGTGACACCCGCCACCCATGTGGATGCGAGGATGGCTCCATGACTGTGGGGACGCTGGTGCTGCTGCGCCACGGTGAGAGCGAGTGGAACGCCAAGAACCTCTTCACCGGCTGGGTCGACGTGGACCTCAACGCCAAGGGCGAGGCGGAGGCCCGGCGCGGGGGCGACCTGCTGCGGGAGCACGGCCTGCTGCCCGACGTCGCGCACACCAGCCTGCTGCGCAGGGCCATCCGCACCAACGAGCTCGCGCTCAACGTCTGCGACCGCCACTGGATCGCCGTACGCCGGTCGTGGCGGCTCAACGAGCGCCACTACGGCGCCCTGCAGGGCAAGAACAAGAAGCAGACCCTCGAGGAGTACGGCGAGGAGCAGTTCATGACCTGGCGGCGGTCGTACGACACCCCGCCCCCACCGATCGACCCGTCCGACGAGTTCTCCCAGGCCGACGACCCGCGCTACGCGACGCTGCCGCCCGAGCTGATGCCGCGCACGGAATGCCTCAGGGACGTGCTGCAGCGCGTCCTGCCGTACTGGTACGACGAGATCGTGCCCGACCTGCTGGCCGGCCGCACCGTGCTCGTCGGCGCCCACGGCAACTCGCTGCGCGCGCTGGTGAAGCACCTCGACGGGATCTCCGACGCGGAGATCGTCGCGCTGAACATCCCCACCGGAATCCCGCTGCGCTACGACCTCGACGGGGCGCTGCGTCCGGTGACGGTGGGCGGCGCGTATCTCGACCCCGAGGCGGCCATGGAGGCCGCGGCGGCGGTCGCCAACCAGGGCCGCTAGCGCGCCTCGGCGCCCGTCGCCTTCGACTGCTCGCCGGTCACCATGTAGACGACCCGGTGGCCGGCGTTGACGGCGTGGTCGGCGTACCGCTCGTAGAAGCGTCCGAGCAGCGCGCCGTCGATCGCCGTCTCCGCGCCGTACGGCCACTCGTCGGAGAGCATCAGCGAGAACAGTTCGCGGTGCAGCTCGTCCATCGCATCGTCGTCGGCGTCGAGCTGGGCCGCGCCGACGGCGTCGAGCTTGGCCAGCACGTCGGCGATCTTGGCCGCCATCCGGTCGGCGACGTCGGCCATCCCGGCGAAGACGCCGCGCAGCTCGGCCGGCACGGCCGGCGACGGGTGTCGGCGCAGCGCGGTCTTCGCGACGTGGTCGGCGAGGTCACCCATCCGCTCGATGTCGGCGGACACGTGCAGGGCGGTGATCAACGTTCGAAGGTCGGAGGCGACCGGCGCCTGCCGCGCCATCAGGTCGGCGACCCGTTCCTCGACCTGCTTGTAGAGCGTGTCGATCTCGAAGTCCTGGGCGATCACGGTCTCCGCGGCCCCGCGGTCGGCGCGCAGCAGGGCGCGGGTGGCCAGTCCCATCGCCGCCTGGACGGCCTCGGCCATGTCGACCAGGAGCTGGGTCACGATATGCAGATCCGCCCGGAACTCGTCACGCATGCACCCACGCTAAGGCCGGCACGGGCCGCCCGGGCATCAACGGGGGTGAACGTGGCCCGGCCTGGCGGTGAATATTGTTCGTCCGGCGGGAAGTTTGCCCCGTTCTGGAGGGTGCGCAGGTTAACGATGTTCGTACGATCGACCAGTGGACTGGGCTGTCGTAGCCATCGTGGCGGCGGCCGGTCTGGTGGTGGGAGCTGCCGCCGGGCCGTCGGCCGCGCGCGCCCTCCGGGGGCCGCGCCACCGGGCTGACCAGCCGGCGTCCGGCGAGGGGAGGCGCGACATCGAAGCGGTCGACCCACACCCGGGCATCGGGCGTAAGAGCCTCGACTCGCTGCGCGTCGGCGTCGTGGTGCTCGGCGAGGACGACACTCCGATCCTCGTCAACCCCAGCGCCCGGGCGATGGGCCTGCTGCGCTCGGGCGGCACGCTCGGCTCGATGGTGGCCCACCCGATCATCCGCTCCCTGGCCGCCCAGGTGCGCCGCACCGGCGTACGGCGGGAGGTGGAGCTCGACCTGCCCCGGGGCGGGAGTGGCGGCGCCGACCCGCTCGGGGTGCACCTGCGGGCGGTGAGCCTGGGCCGCAGCTTCGTCGCGGTCGAGGCCGCCGACGTCACCGAGTCGCACCGGGTGGCCCGGGTCCGCCGCGACTTCGTCGCGAACGTGAGCCACGAGCTGAAGACGCCGATCGGCGCGCTGCAGCTGCTGGCCGAGGCGCTGCTCGACGCGACGGGGGCGGCGGAGGCCGCGACGGTCGACGTGGGCTCCGCCGGCACCGCGGACAAACAGGCCTTGGCAGAAGACGTCGCCGCGGCGCGGCGGTTCGCCGAGCGGATCCAGCACGAGTCGACCCGCCTCGGGCGCCTGGTCAGCGAGCTGCTGGAGCTGACCCGGCTGCAGGGCGCCGAACCGCTGCCCGATCCCGAGCCGGTCGCGGTGGACTGGGTCGTCGCCGAGGTCATCGACCGCACGCGTACGGCCGCCAACGCCCGCAACATCGAGGTCGTGGTCGAAGGCGAGCGCGGCCTGACCGTGTACGGCAGCGACAGCCAGGTCGCGACCGCGGTCGCCAACCTGATGGAGAACGCGATCGCGTACTCCCGGGAGGAGACCCGGGTGACGATCACGACCCGGCTCCACGGTGACGAGGTCGCCATCTCCGTCGCCGACGAGGGCATCGGCATCGCGGCCGACGAGGTGGACCGCATCTTCGAACGCTTCTACCGCGCCGACCAGGCCCGGTCGCGCGCTACCGGAGGCACCGGGCTCGGCCTCGCGATCGTCAAGCACATCGCGACCAACCACGGCGGCCGGATCGACGTCGCCAGCACGCTCGGTGAGGGGTCGACGTTCACCCTCCGGCTGCCGGCCAGCCCGCCGGACGCCGCGCTCCCGCTACCGCTATCGATTGAGATCGCAGATCTCAGGTGACGAAAGGACATCCGTTGGCCCGCGTGCTGGTAGTCGAGGACGAGGAGTCGTTCTCCGACGCCCTCTCCTACATGCTCCGCAAGGAGGGATTCGAGGTCTCGGTCGCGCCGACCGGCACCACGGCGCTGACCGAGTTCGACCGGTCCGGCGCCGACATCGTGCTGCTCGACCTGATGCTGCCCGAGATGTCCGGTACGGAGGTCTGCCGACAGCTGCGGCAACGGACCGGGGTCCCGATCATCATGGTCACCGCCCGGGACAGCGAGATCGACAAGGTGGTCGGGCTGGAGATCGGCGCCGACGACTACGTCACCAAGCCGTACTCGCCGCGCGAGCTGGTCGCCCGGGTCCGCGCGGTGCTGCGCCGCCGCGGCACCGAGTCGGCCGAGCCCGACGCGCCGACGCTCGCCGCGGGCCCGGTCCGGATGGACGTCGAGCGCCACGTGGTGACCGTCGACGGCGCCGCGGTGCAGCTGCCGCTCAAGGAGTTCGAGCTGCTGGAGCTGTTGCTGCGCAATGCCGGTCGGGTGCTGACCCGCGGCCAGCTGATCGACCGCGTGTGGGGCGCCGACTACGTGGGCGACACCAAAACCCTCGACGTGCACGTCAAACGCCTACGCAGCAAGGTCGAGCCCGAGCCGTCGACCCCGCGCTTCATCGTCACGGTCCGCGGCCTGGGCTACAAGTTCGAGCCGTAGGCGCTAGGGCTGCCAGGTCGGGGTGGCGGGCTCGCCGCCGCCTTCCAGGGAGTCGGGCTCGGTCCCCGGGTGGTGACCGCCGGACACGCGGGCGACCGGCAGCCGGCGCTTGGGTGTCGCCGGGTGGGGGGCGACCTGGCCCCCCTTGGCGCGAGCCGCACACAGCTCGGCCAACTTGGCGTAGGCGGCCTTGCCGACGAGGGCGGTCAGCTCCGGCTCGTACGACTGGTACAGCGGTTCCCGCCCGACGTGTGCCTCCGGCGACGAGGTGCACCACCAGTCGAGGTCGTGGCCGCCCGAACCCCAGCCGCGGCGGTCGAACTCGGTCAGCGTGGTGACCAGGATCTTGGTGTTGTCGGGACGCTTGGTCCAGTCCTGGTCGCGCCGGATCGGGAGCTGCCAGCACACGTCGGGCTTGTACTCCAACGGGTGCACGCCGTCGCGGAGGGCCTGCGCATGCAGGGCGCAACCCCCGCCGCCGGGGAAGTCGGCGTCGTTCAGGAAGATGCACGGCGCGTCCGGGCCGCGCGTGGCCGTACGCCGGGCCGGGTTCTTGCCGTCGATGGTGTCCATCTCGGTGTAGTTCTTGAAGTGGCGCGTGTAGTGCTGCCACGTCTGCGGCGTCAGCTTCCTCGCCGCCTGCCGCACCCGCTTCTCGTCGTCGGCGTCCGTGAAGAACGCGCCGTGCGAGCAGCACCCGTCCGACGCGCGGCCGGCGATGATCCCGTGGCAGGCCTTGCCGAACACGCAGGTCCACCGGGACAGCAGCCAGGTGAGGTCGGCGCGGATCAGGTGCTTCGGGTCGTCGGGGTCGAAGAACTCCACCCACTCGCGGGGGAAGTCGAGGTCGACCTCGAGGTCGCGCGGATCCGGCGCTGCGGTCTCCACCAGGACCTGGACCTCCGTACGGCGTGCCATTCGGCCAGCGTACGCCCGATATGACCGGCCATCGGCCGCACCGCACCGTAACCGAGCTGCCATAGGGTTCGAGTCATGCGACTGGGCGTGCTCGACGTCGGCTCCAACACCGTCCACCTGCTGCTGGTCGACGCCCACCACGGCGCCCACCCGTGGCCGGCACACTCGGAGAAGGCGGCCCTTCGCCTCGCCGAACAGATCCGGCCCAACGGCGCGCTCACCAAGAGCGGTGCGGACGCCCTCGTCGCCGCCGCCAAGGACGCGCGGGCCAGCGCGGCCAGGCTCAAGGCCGACGACCTGTTGGCCTTCGCCACGTCCGCGGTCCGCGACGCCACCAACTCCCAGGAGGTGCTGCAGCGGGTCCGCGACGAGGCGGGCGTACGGCTGCAGGTGCTCTCCGGTGCGGACGAGGCGAAGGCGACCTTCCTGGCCGTACGCCGGTGGTTCGGCTGGTCGGCCGGGCGCCTGCTGGTGTTCGACATCGGCGGCGGCTCGCTGGAGATCGCGGCCGGCATCGACGAGACGCCGGACATCGCGATGTCGCTGCCGCTGGGCGCCGGCCGGTTGACCCGCGACCGGCTGGGCATCGACCGCGACGGGAAGTCGCCGCCGCGCGCGAGCGCCGTCGACGACCTGCAGGAGTACGTGGACAAGGCGCTCGAGCCGGCGGTGCGCAAGACCGCCGAATGCGACTGGGACCGTCCGGTCGCGACGTCGAAGACGTTCCGCACGCTGGCCCGCTTGGCCGGCGCCGCACCCTCCGGTGCCGGGTTCTACATCCCGCGCACCCTGACCCGCACCGGACTGCGTCAGGTCATCGGCTTCATCCGCCACATCGCTCCCCTCAAACTGTCCGAAATGGAGGGTGTGAGTGGGGCCCGGGCGCACCAGCTTCTCGCCGGCGCGATCGTTGCCGAGGCGACGATGCGCCGGGTCGGCGTCGAGTCGGTCGACATCTGCCCGTGGGCGCTGCGCGAGGGCGTGATCCTACGTCGGCTGGACCAACTGGAGTCCGCCTGATTGCCGGAAGCCCAACAACAGGCGTTTTGGGCAGGCTCGTCCGAGTGGCACCATCATCCTGGCGCTACCCTGAGAGCCGTGACCTCCCGCGTCCCCGTGCTCCTGTCCAGCTCGTCGGTCTTCCCCGAACCGACCGCCGCGGCCTTTGAAATGGCCGCCACCCTCGGCTACGACGGCATCGAGGTCATGGTCTGGACCGACGCCGTCAGCCAGGACGCCGGTGCCCTGCTCGGGCTGGCGACCCACTACGGTGTGCCGGTGCGGTCGGTGCACGCCCCGTGCCTGCTTGTCACCCAGCGGGTGTGGAGCTCCGACCCGTGGGAGCGGCTGCGCCGCGCGGCCGGGCTCGCCGAGACCCTCGAAGCACCCACCGTGGTGGTGCACCCGCCGTTCACCTGGCAGCGCGACTACGCCCGCGCCTTCGGCCCCGGCCTCAAGCAGATCGCCGCCGAGCACGGCGGCATCCGCATCGCCGTGGAGAACATGTACCCGGTGCGGATGGCCGGCCGCGAGTTCGTGCCCTACCAGCCCGGCTGGAACCCGACCGTGGCCGGCTACGACTCCTACACGCTCGACCTGTCGCATTGCGCGGCCGCCCGCAACGACGCGCTCGCGATGGCCGACGACATGGGCGCCGGCCTGGCGCACGTGCACCTCGGCGACGGCACCGGCGAGGGCCGCGACGAGCACCTCGTGCCCGGCCGGGGCACCCAGCCGTGTGCGGAGCTGCTCGAATCGCTCGGTCGCCGCGGCTTCACCGGTGCGGTAGCCGTCGAGGTCGCCACCCGCGGGGCGAAGAGCCGCGCGGTCCGCGAGGCCGACCTGCGGGAAGCGCTTGAGTTCGCCCGCCAGCACCTCGCCGCGCCCACGCCGGTCAAGGCGGGCTAGCTCGCGAGGGCCGGGAGGAGCGCCCGCTCCGTACGATGACGGTGTGCCCGGCCTCCTGCGTTCCGTGTGGGACGAGCCTCGGCCCGCGCAGCCGCCGCGGCGGGTCTGGCGCGACTGGGCGCTCGTCGGCGTGCTCGTGCCCGCCGCCGTGCTCGAAGGGGTGCTGCGGGCCGACATCCCCTGGCGGCCGCTCTCGGTCGCCATCACGGTCGGCCTGATCCCGACGCTGCTGTGGCGCCGGACCCGACCGTTGCTGATGGTCGCGATCGCGTTCGGCGTGACGGCGCTCGCGTCACTGGCGACGGGCGCGGACGTGCCCAGCACGAACGTGCTGGTCTTCGTGCTTCTGCTGGCGTACGCGCTGTTCCGGTGGGGATCCGGGCGCGAGATCGTGATCGGTTCGGTGATCATGCTCGCCCGGTTGGCCTTCTGGATGGTCTTCTTCGACGTCCGCACGGGCGATGCGGTCGGCGGCCTCGCGATCCTGTTCGGGGTCTGCGCGCTGGGCGCCGCGTTCCGCTACCGGTCCCGGGCCCGGATGCGCGAGATCGACCAGGTCAAGCTGCGCGAGCGCGAACGGCTGGCGCGCGACCTGCACGACACGGTCGCCCACCACGTCTCGGCGATGGCGGTGCGGGCACAGGCCGGGCTGGCGACCGCTCCGGCGCGTCCCGAGGCCGCGACCGAGGCGCTGCATGTGATCGAGGCCGAGGCGGCGCGCGCCCTCGCCGAGATGCGCGCGATGGTCCGCGTCCTGCGCGCCCGGGAACCGGCCGATACGACACCCAGCCCGACGGTCTGCGACCTGGTCCGCCTCGCCGGCCGCGACGGCGCCGGGCCGCCGGTAGACGTCGAGGTGGACGCGGGCCTCGACGACCTCCCGCCGGCGGTGGGCACTGCGATCTTCTACCTCGCCCAGGAGGCCATCACCAACGCCCGCCGCCACGCTCGGCACGCGACCCGCATCCAGGTTCGCGTGGTCGCGGACGTCCACTCGGTGCGGCTGCGCGTGACCGACGACGGCGAGGCCCGTCCCGCCGCGTCTTCCGGTTACGGGCTGATCGGCATGATCGAGCGCGCCGACCTGCTCGGCGGCACCTGCGAAGCCGGGCCGAACACCGACCGCGGCTGGACGGTGACCGCCGTGCTGCCGCGCACCGGCGCCCCGGCGTGACCGTCAGGGTGGTCGTCGCCGACGACCAGGAGATCGTCCGAACCGGGCTCACGATGATCCTCAACGCCCAGGCGGACATCGAGGTCGTCGGGGAGGCGGCTAACGGGCGGCGAGCCGTCGAGCTCGCCCGGCGCCTGCGCCCCGATGTCTGCCTGTTCGACATCCGCATGCCCGGCATCGACGGCATCGAAGCCACCCGGATGCTGGCCGGTCCGGCCGTCGAGGACCCGCTCCCGGTTGTCGTCATCACAACCTTCGACCTCGATGAGTACGTCTATGCGGCGCTGCGGGCCGGCGCCCGCGGCTTCCTGCTCAAGGACGCCGGCCCGGCGCTGCTGACCCAGGCGGTCCACGCCGCCGCAAGCGGGGACGCGCTGATCGCCCCGAGCATCACCACCCGGCTGTTGAAGACGTTCGCGGGCACCGCGCCGGCGCTTCCGCCGTGGCAGCCGGTCGACCCGCTGACCGAGCGTGAAGAGCAGGTCGTCGCGGCCGTGGCCCGCGGCCGCACCAACAACGAGATCGCCGACGAGCTGCACATCACGCTCAGCACCGTGAAGTCACACATCACCAGCCTGATGATCAAGCTACGCGCGCGGAACCGGGTGGAGATCGCCATGTGGGCGTACGAGACCGACCGCGTGCGGCCGCGTAGTACTTAAGTACGTCGCGGCACCCGACCATGGTCGGGTCGGGTTCCGGCCCATGTTCCGATGAACCCCGCCGTTCGAACAGAGACGATCGAATCCATGACGAGACGTCGATGGTTCATCCCCGCCGGACTTCTGGCGCTCGGGTTCATTCCCGAGCTGGCCGGCGCGTTCCGGCTCGCGCAGCTGGCCGGCGGCGCCCCGGTGACCGCGGACAACGCCCGCTTCTTCGCGCAGCCGGCACCCGTCGTGGTGCACATCGTCGGCGCGAGCCTGTTCTGTGCGCTCGGTGCCTTCCAGTTCGTCCCGGGCCTGCGCCGCCACCGGCCCGGCTGGCACCGCGCCGCCGGTCGCGTGCTGGTCGTGGCCGGCATCGCGGCCGCGCTGTCCGGTCTGTGGATGACGCTGTTCTACCCGCTGCCCGACCACGACGGCGTGGTGCTGACCGTGCTCCGGCTGATCTTCGGGAGCGGGATGGTCGCGTTCCTCGTGCTCGGTCTCCTGGCGGCGCTGCGGCGGGACTTCACCCGGCACCGCGCCTGGATGATGCGCGGGTACGCGATCGGCCTGGGCGCCGGGACTCAGGCACTGACCTTCGCGTCGGGGTTCATCGTATTCGGGTCGCCGACCCTGCTTGGCCGGGCGCTGCTGATGGGCGCCGGCTGGGTGATCAACCTGGCCGTCGCCGAGGCGATCATCCGGCGCGGCCGGCGGCGACCGAGCCCGGCCGGGACGCCGGCTCTGGCCGGGGCGGGTGCGCGATGAAGGCCATCGTCCAGGACCGGTACGGTCCGCCCGACGTCCTCCAGCTGCGCGACGTCGACGACCCGGTGCCCGGCCCGGGCGAGGTGCGGGTGCGGGTCCACGCCGCCTCCGTCAACGCCTACGACTGGCACGTCATGCGCGGCGATCCGTACCTGGCTCGGCTGGCGGCGCCCAAGGTGTTCGGCCGAACCGGGCCGCGCCGCGGCATCCGCGGCCGCGACTTCGCCGGCACCGTGGAGGCGGTCGGCGCGGGGGTGTCCCGATGGGAACCGGGCGACGAGGTCTACGGCGACACCGGCAACGCCAACGGGACGTTCGCGGAGTACGTGTGCGTCCCGGCCGGCCTGGTCGCGCCGAAGCCCGCCGGCCTCACGTTCGAGGAGGCCGCCGCGATCCCGCTGGCCGGCAACACCGCGCTGCTCGGCGTGCGCGACGTGGCCCGGGTGCGGGCGGGGCAGCGGATCCTCGTCAACGGCGCGTCCGGCGGGGTGGGCACGTTCGCCGTCCAGCTCGCCAAGGCGTTCGGCGCCGACGTGACCGCGGTGTGCAGCACCCGCAACGTCGAACTGGTCGGGTCGCTCGGCGCCGACCGGGTCGTCGACTACCGGCGCGCCGACTTCGCCCGGGAGGGCCGGCGGTACGACGTGGTGTTCGACCTCGTGGCCAACCGCTCGCTGGCCGACCTGCGCCGGGCGCTCGAGCCCGACGGCACGCTCGTGCTGTCCGGCGGCGGCACGTCGCAGGGCGGCAGCCTGGTCGGCCCGATGGGATTGTCCATCCGGGGCCAGCTCACGGCCCGCTTCGTCCGGCAGCGGCTGGTGCAGCTCGCCGAGGCACCCGACGCCGCCAACCTGGCGACGCTCCGGGACCTCGTCGAGGTCGGATCGGTCCGGCCCGTCATCGACCGGACCTACCCGCTGAAGGACACCTCCGCGGCCATCCGGTACGTCGAGGCGGAGCACGCCCGGGCCAAGGTGGCCATCACGGTGGCCGCCTGAGGAGGGGGTCAGCTGATCGGGGCGAGGGCGCGCTTGCGCGCCCGGTGGGCCGCCACGTGGGAGCGGGTCGCGCAGCGCTCCGAACAGAACCGGCGGCAGTTGTTGGAGGACGTGTCGAGGTAGACGTTGCGGCAGCGCTCGTCGGCGCACACGCCGAAGCGCTCGCTGCCGTACTCGCACAGCCACACGGCCAGGCCCCAGACGGCGCCGGCGAGGTATTCGGACGCCGCGGAGGCGCCCCGCGACGTCACGTGCATGTGCCAGTCGCTGGCGTCGTGCCCGGAGATGCGGGGCTGCACCGGATGCGTCTCGAGGAGCGCGTTGAGCTCGGTCACCGCCTCGCTGTCGCGGCCGGAGCTGCCCGCCTCGAACACCTCGCGCAGGCGCTTGCGGGCGCGCTTGAACACGGCTACGTCGCGCTCGGACACGTTGTCGTGCATCCAGGCGTTGTCGCTGGTGAACATCGCGCGGAGGTCGTCGAGGCTGTCCAGCGGCTCGTTGACCAGGTCGACGGCCGTACGCGCGTACGCATCGAAGTTCACGGGACAAACGTAGTCGACGTACCGCCCTGGTGGCTCGTCCGGCCGTGCCACCTGCTCGGTATTACGCTCACGTCATGCTCCGTTCGGTCATCCTCGCCGCCTCCCGGTCATCCCGGGTGGAACGGCTCGTCGAGACGGCTCCGTTCACCCGCGACGTCGTCCGGCGGTTCGTCGCCGGCACCACCGCCGACGACGCCCTGCGCGCCACCCGCGAGCTGGTCGGCGCCGGCCTCGCCGTGACCATCGACCACCTCGGCGAAGACACGCTGACGGCTGAGCAGGCCGAGGGGGTGCGCGACGAATACCTGGCGTTGCTGGATGCGCTCGCCAATGCCGGCCTCACCCCGGCCGCCGAGGTCAGCGTGAAGCTGTCCGCACTCGGACAGAAGACCGACGAGCAGACCGCGTACGACCACGCGCGCACGATCTGCGCCGGCGCGACCGAGGCCGGCACCACGGTAACCCTCGACATGGAGGACCACACCACCACCGACTCGACGCTGGAGATCCTGGCCAAGCTGCGCAAGGACTTCCCGACCACCGGTGCCGTCCTGCAGGCCTACCTGCGCCGCACCGAGTCCGATTGCCGCGAGCTCGCGACCAGCGGGTCGCGCGTGCGGCTGTGCAAGGGCGCCTACAAGGAGCCGGAGTCGGTGGCCTACCAGTCGGCCGTCGAGGTGGACAAGTCGTACGTCCGATGCATGAACATCCTGATGTCCGGCGAGGGCTATCCCATGCTCGCCACCCACGACCCGCGGCTGATCGCGATCGGCGAGGACCGGGCCCGCTGGTTCGACCGCTCACCCGACGCGTTCGAGTTCCAGCTGCTCTACGGCGTGCGGCCGGAGGAGCAGCGGCGGCTCGCGGGCGAGGACTACACGGTGCGGGTCTACCTGCCGTACGGCGACGACTGGTACGGCTACATGATGCGCCGGCTCGCCGAGCGGCCGGCCAACCTGGCGTTCTTCGCCCGGGCCCTCGGCTCGCGCACGTGATCTCGGCTGCTGTCCGCTGAACGGCGGATCCCGCGACCGCGCGCACGGTCGTACCCTGCCTCGGATGGTCGGCGGTGCGGAGCAGCGGCGCTGGCCGCTGTGGCTCGCGCTCGCCTGCGTCGCCTGCCTGCTGCTCTGCGCGACCCCGTTGGTGGTCGGCGCGATCGCCTACAACGAGGTGGCCGCCGGCCCACCGACCGCCGTGCCGAGCCCGCGGGCCGGCGAACAGCCCGCGGCGACCGTGGCGTGGCTGCGCACCCGCATCGACGAGGTGCTCGCGGCCCAGGCCGTCGCCCTGCTCCGCGGTGACGAGGCGGGCTACCTGCGGCGGGTCGACGGCGCGGCGACGGCGGTCGCCAGGCGCGAGTACGCCAACCTGCGCGCGCTGGGAATCGGCCGCTGGGAGCCGGGTGTCTTCGACGGGCCGACCCGGCGGGCCGACGGCACCTGGCGCGCGACCGTACGGGTCGAACACTGCTTCGGCGCCGCGGACTGCCCGACCTTGCCGATCCGGTTCGCGACGTCCTGGGCCGACCGCCCGGGCGGCGTCGAGCTGGTCGACCTGGAGACCTCGGCCGCGGTCGACGGCGGCCCCCGGCCGTGGGAGAGCGACGCGCTCATCACCGCGGCCGGCTCGCGGGTGCTCGTGTCCGCCTCTGCCGACCTCGGCGGCTCGCTGCCGTCGGTGGTCGCCGAGGCGGACGCGGCGGCCGCCGTCGCCGACCGGTACGCGATCGGCGGCACGCCCGCGCGGTACGTCGTGTTCTATGCCGGCGGAACCCAGTGGAAGCGGTGGTACGGCGGCGGGCGCCCGCCGTGGACCGGCGGCTACGCCACGCCTGCGGGCTTCCCGCGGCTCGGCGTGGTCGTCAACGCGGCCGCGCCGGGCCGGACGCTGCTCGACGACCTGTTGCGGCACGAGCTGACCCACGCCGCCTCCATGGCCGGCAACCCCGAGCACGGCGACGACGTGTGGTGGCTCATCGAGGGCCTCGCCGAGCTCGCGGCCAACGGCGGCACACCGGTCGCCCGGTACGAGGGCCTGCCGGAGGTGGCGAACGCCGTGCGCCGCACGGGCTGGAACGGCCCGCTCTCGGCCGTCCACGTGGCCAGGGACGCGTCGCAGGCCGAGGTGTCCGCCGCGTACGGCGTGGGGTTCCTCGCGGTGCGGCACCTCGCGGAACGGTTCGGCGAGCGCGACCTGCTCGCCTTCTACGCGGCCGTGGTCGTCGACCGCGAACCGGTCGACAAGGCGAGCCGGCGGGCGTTCGGGACGCCGTGGGCGACGCTGCAGGACGAGTGCGTGGCGGCCGTCCGCGCCGCGGCCACCTGACCAGCACGCGCACGGCGACCGACACCTCGACCTGGCTACAGTTGGCGTCGTGCGCGTCCCCCCGCGTCCCCTTGCCATCCTGCTCGCGACCGCGACGCTGCTCGCGCTCGCGGCGGCCTCCTGCGGGGACAACGGGTCGTCGATCGCGCTGGCCGACGCCGGCCGCGGGTCCGTCACCGAGGTCGTCGACGCGCCCGCCACCGTTACCGCCAGGGCCGCGGCCACGCTGACCGCGCCCGCCGACGGGACGCTGCTGCGGATGACCGTCTCGCCGGGCGACACCGTCCGTGCCGGGCAGGTCCTCGCGGTCATCGACTCACCCGCGGCGCGTAAGCGGCTGCGGGACGCCCGCGCCGCGCTGTCCGCGGCCTCGGCGGCAGGCGGCGGGTTCGGCGGCGGCGCGTCGGGCCTGAGGTCGGTTCGCCGCGCGACGGACTCGGCCGCCGCGGACGCCTTCGCTGCCGCGCGCGGCGCGGCCGGCCAGATCGGCGACGCCAAGCTGCGCGCCGCGCTGCTCGCCCAGGTCGATGCCGCGGAGAAGCACTACGCCGCCACCGCGGCAGCGGCCGACCAGGCCGTACGGTCGGTGCAGCGGGGCGTGGCCGGGCTGAGCTCCGCGATGAATGCGCTGTCCGCGGCGCAGCGGCTCCAGGCCAAGCAGGCGTACGACCTCGCCAAGTCCACGGTGGACGCGCTGACGTTGCGGGCGCCGATACCGGGTGTCGTGCAGCTCGGCGGCAGTGCGCCCGCGAGCGCGGCACCGGGCGACCTGGCCGCGCTGCTCGCCTCGTCCGGTCAGACCCTGCCGTCGGCCCCGCCGCCGTCCTCGGGCCTCGCCGCCGGTGTCGACTCGGCCGTTCCGGTGGGCGGTCGGGTCACAGCGGGCACCCCCGTCCTGACCATCGTCGACGTGTCCGCGCTCGGCCTCGTCGCCGAGGTCGACGAGACCGACGTGCTCCTCGTCCGTACCGGCCTCGCCGGCACGGCGGAGCTCGACGCGGCCACCGGCGCGACCTACCCGACGTCCGTACGGGCGGTCGACGTCCTCCCCACGCCGTCGGCACGCGGCGGCGTGGCCTACCGGGTGCGGCTGTCGCTGTCCGCGGGCCGATACGCCGACGGTCATGTCGCGCCCGTGCCCCGGCCGGGCATGAGCGCGGTCGTCCGCCTGCAGGTACGCCAGGCCGACGACGCGGTGACCGTGCCGGCGGCAGCGGTGTTCTCGGCCGACGGCCGGGACGCGGTGTGGGTCGTCCGCGACGGCAAGGCCGCCCGGGTGTCGGTGACGGTCGGCGTCCAGGGCGCCGACGAGGTGCAGATCGTCAGCGGCGTGGAGGCAGGGCAGCGCGTCGTGGTCAACGGCGCGGATCGCGTCCACAGCGGCCAAGATCTGTCCGAGGCGCGTTGATCATGGGTGCACGGTGGCCGGGGAGCCCGCTCTCGGTCGATGACATCATGGTCGACGCGGTCGGCGTCGAGCGGACGTACGACCTGGGCGGGGTCTCGGTGCCGGCGTTGCGCGGGGTCTCGCTGACGGTCGCGGCCGGCGACTACGTGGCCCTGGTCGGGCCGTCCGGGTCGGGCAAGTCGACGCTGATGCACCTGCTCGGCGGGCTCGACCGGCCCTCCGGCGGGCAGTTGTTCATCGGCGGCCGGGACGTGTCGACGCTCTCGCCGGCGGAGATGGCCGAACTGCGCAACCGGACGATCGGCTTCGTGTTCCAGGCGTTCCACCTGCTTGCGCGCACGTCGGCGCTGGACAACGTGGGGCTGCCGCTGGTCTATCGCGGCCTCGGCGCCCGTGCCCGCCGAGAGAAGGCGGCCGCGATGCTCGGTCGGGTCGGGCTCGGTCACCGGCTGAACCACCGGCCCAACCAGCTCTCCGGCGGCGAGCAGCAGCGGGTGGCGATCGCGCGGGCGCTCGTCACCGACCCGGCCGTGCTGTTGGCCGACGAGCCCACCGGCAACCTCGACACCGCCACCGGTGCGTCGGTGCTGACGCTGCTGGACGACCTGAACGCCAACGCCGGCGTGGCCGTCGTGTTGGTCACCCACGACCGCGACGTCGCGGCGCGGGGCCGCCGGCAGATCCGGATGCGCGACGGCCTCATCGTCGAGGAGGCTGCCGCGTGAGACTGGCCGAGGCGTGGCGGGTCGCGCTCGGCGCGCTGCGCGCCAACCGCCTGCGCAGCGGCCTGACCATGCTCGGCGTCGTGATCGGCGTGGCGGCTGTCGTCGTGCTCGTGGCTCTGGGCACCGGCGTGCGACGCCAGGTCGAGGCGCAGGTCGAGGGGCTCGGCTCCAACCTGCTCATCGTCGTGCCCGGGCGGCTGGACATCGGCTCGGCGCCCGCGCTGTCGCGGCTGACGCTCGACGACGTCGAGGCGGTGACCCGGGTGGTCGGCGATCCCGGTCAGGTCGCGGTGACGGTCACCTCCGGCGAGACCGTGCGCGCCGGCACCCGGTCGCGGTTCACCAGTGTGCTCGGGGTGCTCGAGACCACCCCGCGGGTGTTCATCCGCAGGGTGTCCCGCGGGGCGTACCTCTCGTCGTCCGATGTGGACACCTCGCGCCGGGTGGCCGTGCTCGGAGCCGGGGTGGCCCGCGCGCTGTTCGGCGAGCGCGACCCGGTCGGCCAGCAGATCACGATCGCCGGCGTCCGGTTCCGGGTGATCGGCGTGTTCGCGCCGCTCGGCCAGAGCCTCGGCGTGGACCGCGACGACGAGGTACACATCCCGGTCACCACGGCACACCGACTCTTCGGCACCAACCGGATCGACGGGATCGCGGTCAAGGCGCCAGACCGGGAGACGATCGGCGCACTCGGCGACCGGATCGTCAAGGTGCTGCAGGACCGGCACCCGGACACCGAGTTCAGCGCGGTCACCCAGGAGCAGATCCTCGGGGTGCTCGGCGACATCCTGAGCGTGCTCACCGCCGTCCTGGCCGCCATCGCCGGCATCTCGCTGCTGGTCGGGGGCGTCGGCGTGTCCAACATCATGCTGGTGTCGGTGCGCGAGCGGACCAGCGAGATCGGCCTACGCAAGGCGGTCGGCGCCCGGCCGCGCGACATCGGCCTGCAGTTCCTGCTGGAGGCCGTGCTGCTCACCAGCCTGGGCGGGGTGGTCGGGATGGCGCTCGGCATCGCCGCGGCGCTGCTGGTCAGCGCGCTGTCCCCGGTGCCGGCCGCCGTCACGGGCTGGTCGATCGCGGTGGCGTTCGGCGTGTCGGCGGCGGTGGGGATCATCTTCGGCGTCGTGCCGGCGCAGCGCGCCGGGCGGCTCGATCCGGTGGTCGCTTTACGCGCAGAATGACCCGATCGTTCCGGTGTGGCGACTTGACTGATCATGATCAAGTCACCGAAGGCATCGCGCCGGTAACAGAGGCCCCGGTACCGTACTAGTTACACGCGCGTTGCCGCCACGGCGCGCGCCGGGGATGGGATGGGTTGGTGAGCCATGGCAGGATCACCACAGGCCGAGGGCAGGCTGGCAGAAGTCAAGTTCTTGACGGTCGCCGAGGTGGCGACCTTGATGCGCGTCTCGAAGATGACGGTCTACCGGCTGGTGCACTCCGGTGACCTGACGGCCGTACGGGTCGGCCGGTCGTTCCGCGTGCCGGAGCACGCGGTCCACGACTACCTGCGGGGGGCGTTCCAGGAGTCCGCCTAGCGGAAGCGTCGCGCCGAGGCGTTTTGGTCCTCTCCGATGCGGGCGGTTACGCTGAACGGCGGCCCGGACCGAGCCGGGGTGCGCACGCGTGCCCACGAGCCAGCCGGCGCCCGCTGTCCAGTTCCGTGAACCGCACAGGGAAGGTCCTCGCATGGGCTCGGTGGTCAAGAAGCGCCGCAAGCGTATGGCCAAGAAGAAGCACCGCAAGCTGCTGCGCAAGACCCGCGTCCAGCGTCGCCGTCTCGGCAAGTGATTGCCTGCCGGGCCATTGGCGGTCCGGCCGAGCGATCCGTTTTCGCGGATACCCATCGTGGTGAACGCCGAGGCCCGTTCCGAGCTTGGCGCGACTGACCCGACCACCGTGGTGGTCACCGGGGTCAGCCGCTACCTCGGCGCGCACGTCGCCGCCCGGCTGGCGGCCGACCGCCGCGTCGGGCGCGTCATCGGGCTCGACGTCCGCGAGCCCTCGGCCGAGATCGCCGCGCTCCTCGACGGCGTCGAGCAGGTGCGTGCCGACGCCGGTTCGGTCACCAGCGTCATCGCCGACCTGGACGCCGACGCCGTCGTCCACATGGCTCTGGTGACCGCGCCCGACCCGCAGCACGGCGGGCGTGCGGCCATGAAGGAGACCAACGTCATCGGCACACTGCAGCTGCTCGCCGCGTGCCAGCAGGCGCCGCGGCTGCGCAAGCTGGTGATGCGCTCCTCCACGGCCGCGTACGGCGCGTCCTTCCGCGACCCGGCCGTCTTCACGGAGGAGACCGAGCCGCGCGAGGTGCCGCGCGGCGGATTCGCCCGCGACATCCTCGACATCGAGGGGTACGTGCGCGGGTTCCGCCGCCGCCGGTCCGACGTGACCGCCACGGTCCTCCGGTTCGCGCCGTTCGTCGGCGCCGCGGCCGACACCACGCTCACCCGTTACTTCGCCCGTCCGGTCGTGCCCACCGTGCTCGGCCGCGACGCGCGCCTGCAGTTCGTCCACTTCGACGACGCGCTCGAGGTCGTGCACCGCTCGGTCGTCGAGGACCACCCGGGCACCTTCAACGTCGCCGGCGCCGGCGTCCTGTCGCTGTCCCAGGCCATCCGCCGCGCCGGCCGGGTCGCGGTGCCCGTGCTCGAACCGGGCCTGTCGGCCGCCGCGGGCGTCCTGCGTAACCTGGGCCGCAGCGGTTACGGCCGCGACCAGGTCGACCTCTTCGTGCACGGCCGGGTCGTCGACACCACCCGGCTGATCGAGGAATACGGCTTCACGCCGCGCACGACCGCGGAGGCGTTCGACGACTTCATCGCCGGGCACACCGGCGGCACGGTCGTCCGGCGCGACCGCATCGCGGCCGCCGAGCGGGCGATCCTCGACGGAATCCGGCAGGTGCGCGCCACCGTCCGGGAGACGTCATGACAGACGAGACACCCCGCAAGCGGCCCGCGCGGGCGAGGAAGGCCGCGCGGCGCCCCGGTCGCGTTGATCATGAAGTTAAGCCCGACAAACCGGACGTCAGCCGGGCCCAACTTCATGATCAACGCGATGGGAGCGCGCCGGCTGTCGCCGTTCCCGCGGAGGCGTGGACGGAGGAGCTGGCGAGCGCCGCGGCGAGCAACGGCCACCGCGCGCCGCTCGTCGCGGACCGACCCGGCGACCCGTGGGACGACCGGGTGGCGAAGGGGCTGGCGTTCCTGCGTCGACGGCTCGTCGGAGACTACGAGGTCGACGAGTTCGGCTTCGACGCCGACCTCACCGACTCGGTCTTCCATCCGGTGCTGCGGCTGCTCTACCGCGACTGGTTCCGCACCGAGGTGTCCGGCGTCGCCAACCTGCCCGAGGAGGGTCCCGCGCTCGTCGTCGGCAACCACTCCGGCACGATCGCGCTCGACGCGCTGATGTTGGGCACCGCCGTGCACGAGGAGACCCCGCGGCAGCGCCACCTACGACTGCTCGGTGCCGACCTGGTGTTCCGGATGCCCATCGTGTCGGAGTTGGCGCGCAAGTCGGGCAGCACCGTCGCGTGCAACCCCGACGCGGAACGGCTGATGCGTACCGGCCAGCTGGTCGGCGTGTTCCCGGAGGGCTTCAAGGGCGTCGGGAAGCACTACGCGCAGCGCTACAAGCTGCAGCGCTTCGGCCGAGGCGGCTTCGTGTCGGCCGCGCTGCGCACCGGTACGCCGATCGTGCCGGCTGCGATCGTCGGCGCCGAGGAGATCTACCCGATGCTCGCCGACATCAAGCCGCTCGCCCGCCTTCTCAAGCTGCCGTACTTCCCGCTGACGCCCACCTTCCCGTGGCTGGGACCGCTCGGCATGATCCCTCTTCCGAGCAAGTGGCTGATCGAGTTCTGCGAGCCGATCCCGACCGCGCACCTCACCGACCAGGCCGACGACCCGCTGGTCGTCTTCAACCTGGCCGACCAGGTCCGCGAGACCATCCAGGAGACCCTGCACACCCTGCTGGAACGCCGCCCCGACCCGTTCGGCCGCTAGCCATCGCCGGCGGGGGCATCCCGGTGGCGGCTAGGCGAGGGTACGCAGGTCGAGGGCGTGCCAGACGGTGGTCTCGTCGGTGCCGGTGGACCACCAGAGCGTGCCGGCGCGGTAGCTCACCAGGCCGATCCCTTCGCCCACCTGTACGGTCTTGCGGCTGACGAGGTCGTAGAGGAACAGCTGCTGATTGTCGTCGAGCACCTCGAACCGCTCGAGGACGGCGACGTCGATCAGCGACGGGGTCGCCGCGCCCCCGGCCACCCGCCGCCGGTCGGCGCCGTCGGGGCGCATCAGGTCGATCCGGGTCGGGCCGTCGGCGCCCAGGACGAGCACCCGGCACCAGGTGGGGCTGCAGGTCGCGAGCTCGCCGCCGCCGGTGTCCACTGTGAGCGTGCGCTTCGCCACCGGGTCGCGCAACGCGACGGGGCCGGTCTCGCCACCGCCCGCGCTGACCAGCCAGGGCCGGCGGGACATCGCCCACTGTCCGGCCTCCCGCTGCACGGTCATCGTCCCGCCGGTGAGCGGTACCGACCGCAGTTCCGTGGCGGCCTCGGCGCCGGGCGCAACGCTCGCCCAGCGCAGCCGGCCGTCCGCGATGACCAGGTCGTAGTCGGACGCGACGAACACCACGTCGCCGGCGTCGGCGGTCAGCCGCCGCGCCGGCGTACCGGTGGCGAGGTCGACCGACCACATCTCGCTGCGTCCTACCGACTGCTCCGCCCACGCGACCCGGCTGCCGTCCACGGCGAACCCGGCGAACTGCGGCGAGCTTGCGATCGGCAGCCGGCGCAGCTGCCGTACGTCGCCGTTGGCCGCGCGGCGCAGCAGCCGCAGGTGGGTGCCGTCCGGGCTCGGCGCGGTGCCGAGCGACGCCCCGTCGTCGAGGAACAGCACCGGGCTGTACAACGGCCCGTCGGCGAGCGGCGCCGGGATGTCGACGGGCTTCCGCCCCGGCCAGGCCTCTTGCAGGGCCCGTGGCCCGGGCGGCGGCCCGCCCCGGTCGTGCCGGGGCGTGAGGAAGATCAGCGCCGCCGCTGCCGCGAGCGCGAAGGCCAGCGCGACCAACCCCGCCGATTTCGGAAGCCTCATGGACCGCGTGTTCAGGGGCGTCGGCGGCGTCGGGCGGCCAGGGCGGCGCTGACGGCGCCGGCGACCGCACCCGCCGCGAGGGCGGACGGCACGGCCACCTTGGTCACCTTGCGGCCGGTGCGGAAGTCGCGTACCTCCCAGCCCTGCTGGCGGGCCTGCCGGCGCAGCGACGCGTCGGGGTTCACGGCCACCGCGTTGCCGACCACCGAGAGCATCGGCACGTCGTTGACCGAGTCGCTGTAGGCCGTGCACCGGGACAGGTCGAGGCCCTCGACGGCGGCGAGCTGCGCGATCGCGTCGGCCTTGGCCTGACCGTGCATCAGGTCGCCGACCAGACGGCCGGTGTAGGCACCGTCGAGGACCTCCGCGACGGTGCCGATCGCGCCGGTCAGCCCGAGCCGCTCCGCGATGATCCGGCCGATCTCGACGGGGGCGGCACTGACCAGCCACACCCGCTCGCCGGCGGCGATGTGCAGGCCGGCGAGGGCGCGGGTGCCGGGCCAGATCCGCGGCGCCATCAGCTCGTCGAAGATTTCGGCGGTCAGCCGTTCGATGTCGTCGACGCGCCAGCCGTCGATGAACGCGAGGGCGGCCTCCTTCGCCTGCGACATGTCGCCCGCGTTCTCGGCGGCCATCACCCGGAACCGCAGCTGTTGCCACGCGAAGCGGGCCAGGTCGCCGGCGGTGAAGTACTTGCGGGCGGCCAACCCGCGCGCGAACCAGTAGATCGAGGCGCCCTGCATCATCGTGTTGTCGACGTCGAAGAACGCGGCCGCTGTCGGGTCGATGTCGACGGTCAGCGCGCCCTCCAGCTCGGCCGCGGCCCAGCCGGAGGTGTGACCGCGCGAGTCCGCGCTGATCGTCACCTTGCGGTTGCGGGCCACGCACGACCTCCTTCCGGTTGTCTGCCCCCAGCGAAGGGTATCCGGGAAGAGGTCAGCCGAGCAGGCCGCCTAGCCGCGGCCCGATGTCGTCGACCCGGCCGCCGTCGTGGGCGTTCGCGAGCCGGGGACGGGTCGTTTCGCGAGGTGGTCACCGGTGTGGCGGCACCATCGGCGGCCGCCTCCGTCGCGGCCCGGAGCCGGCGGAATGCCCTTCTTTCACGCGGTTGCCCTGTGAGCCGCCGCTCATCGAACCTTGCGGGGTCCGGTAGCGCCGCTAGCCGGGCCGTCCCATGGCGCAGGCGTTCGGCACCGGACCGAACTGGTCGGTCTGCGGCTGCGCGTCGGGCGCGCACGCGAGGCTGTCCCGCAGGTCGGCCGAGCGCCGCCCCACGGTGTCGAGCAGCCCGTCGGACGCTGCGACCCGGGACCCCTCGGTGCCGTCGCGGCCCGTGGCCAGCTGCCGCAACCGCTGGCGCTGGTCGTTCACGAACGCGTCGATGGCATCGAGGGCCGACGTGTCGCGGCGCTGGACCGCGGCCGTGGTCAGGAGCTTGACGCCCTGTCGGGTGTTGTCGTCCATGT
>DATDJX010000337.1:0-7675 GCA_036520275.1 Asanoa sp. | reverse complement strand
CCCTCACGCCATCGCCCCCCTGCGCTCGGCGACGCGTGAGCAAGCTGCTGCACCCGACGGCTCGGTCGCAAGCTCCCTCACCCGGTGAGGGTATGGCGAAACAGCTCGATCGTGCGCACCGGGCCGTCGCGCGGAGGACCGGCGCTAGACCGCGGGCCGGTCGTCGTCGAAGAACGCGTGCCGGGTGCCAGAATTGCCGTGCAGTGAGACCATGCCGCCGGCGGTCTCGATGGCGCTATCAGCCGGTCCGTGAAGGGCGCGGTGCGGGTGTGGCGGTCACGGACGCGGCCGCCGACGGGGTCGGCGTCGGATCGGCCGCGACGCCGGCGCGGGGCCCGATCCGGTACGGCGCGCGGTCCGGGCAGTACGGGTATGCGGGCTGCGCCTCGACCGGACGCGGGTCCACGCCGACCTCGGCGGTCTGGCACCAACCCGGGTAGCCGATCCGGATCGGCTGACCGTCCTGGTCGAACAGTCGCACGTTGGTCAGCGGGTTGCCCTGCTCGTCGTACACGAAGACGTCCTGCACGCTGTCCAGCGGGTTGCCGTACGTGGGCTGGTAGACCTCGCCGCCTCCGCCGTAGCCCGAGGACCGCACGTTGAGCAGCCCGACCACGCCGAACAGCACGAGGAACGCGGTCGCGAGCCCCACGACGAACCGCGGGCCGCGGGCCAGCCGGTGCTCACGCCGGCCGAACCAGATCGACGCCGGGACGAACATGCCCAGTATCAGGATCGCCGCCAATGTGCTGCCGCCGAGCCGGGGCAGGAGCCCGACGGCGGAGCCGGTCGTGATGACCGCGACGACCATCGCGGCGAGATAGCCGCGCACCACCCACCACGCCGGCCGCAGCAGCCGCAGGTAGTCGCTCAGCGAGCGGTAGCCGATCGCCGGGCCGAGCTTGCGGTCGGCGACGCGCAGCCGGTCGCGGGCGTCGCCCCAGGCCGCGATCAGCCGGTCGTCGATGCTGCGGCCGGTGGGCCCGGGCCCGCGGAGGCCGGCGGCCGCGCGCACCTCGGCCGCGTACGCCGCCGGCGAGCCCAGCCGGTCGACAAGCGTGCCCTCGCCTTCGGCGGCGACCTCGGCGAGGTGGTCGGGCAGGTCGTCCAGCAGCTCGTCGCGGGTCTTCGCGGGTAGGTCGGCGAGTGCCCGGCGCACCGCGTCGGCATAGGCCCGGATCTCCTGCTCCGTGACCGGCGTCGTCATGCGGCCACCCCCCGTTCGTCGAGCAGGGCATCCATTGTGGACGCGAACGCGCGCCAGACCTTGCCGGAGCGGTGCAGCTGGTCGCGCCCGTTCGTGGTGAGCGCGTAGTACTTGCGGTGCGGGCCCTCATCGCTGGGCACGACGTATGCGCTCACCAGGCCGGCTTGGAACAGCCGGCGCAGCGTGCCGTAGACCGATGCGTCGGCGACGTCGTCGAGACCGGCGGCGCGCAGCCTTCGGAGGATGTCGTAGCCGTACCCGTCCTCGTCCGTCAGGACGGCCAGCACGGCGAGGTCGAGCACGCCCTTGAGCAGCTGGGTGGTGTCCACCCCGGAAACGCTATATCGCTATGCGGAGTAGTGTCAATGGCGGCCTACCGCTCCGCCTCCTTCGGGGGTGCGCCGCCGGTCAGGCCAGCGACCACGCGATCCCGTCGAGGACGTCGTGTTCGCTCGCCACCACCGACGGCATGCCGGCCCGCTCCATGATCACCCTGAGCACGAGGGCACCCGCGCCGATGACGTCGGCCCGGCCGGGGTGCATCACCGGCACCTCGAGGCGGCGTGCCACCGGCATCGCGAGAAGGTCGGCGGTCACCTTGGCCACGTCCTCGTAGGAGACCCGTGCGTGGTGGATCCGCTCCGGGTCGTACGCCGGCAGGTCCAACGCCATGGCCGCGACGGTCGTGACCGAGCCCGCGAGGCCGACCAGGGTCCGCGCGTCGCGGCCCGGCACCGCGGTCAGCGCCCGGTCGGCGGCCGCGGCGATGTCCGCCTCCGCGGCGGCGATCTGCTCCGCCGTGGGCGGGTCGGCGCGCAGGTGGCGCTCGGTCATCCGCACACAGCCGATGTCGACGCTGATCGCCTGGTCCGGGCCGGTAACGAACTCGGTCGATCCGCCGCCGATGTCGACGACCAGGTACGGCGGCTCCGCGTCTAAGCCCTTCACGGCCCCGGTGTACGACAACCGCGCCTCCTCGTTGCCGCTTACCACCTCCGGCTCCTGACCGAGAGTGGCCAGCACCATCGCGCGGAAGTCGGCGGCGTTGGACGCGTCGCGGGAGGCCGACGTGGCGCACATCCGCACCTTCGTGGCGCCGAGGTCGTGGATCTGCCGCGCGTAGTCGGCGAGCGCGACCCGGGTGCGCGCGATCGCCTCCGGCGCCAGCCGGCCGGTGCGGTCGACGCCTTGCCCGAGCCGGACGATCTCCATCCGGCGTACGACGTCGGTCAGCGGCGCGTCGGGCTCCTTCGCCGGCTCGGGCAGGTCGGCGACCAGCAACCGGATGGAGTTGGTCCCGCAGTCGATGGCGGCAACGCGCGTCATGCCACCAACCTACGAGAGGTGCAGGAGCATCCGGGCGTTGCCGAGCGTGTTGGGCTTGACCCGATCGAGGTCCAGGAACTCGGCGACGCCCTCGTCGTACGAGCGCAGCAGCTGCTCGTACACCGGGGGCGGGACCGCCGCCCCGTCGATCTCGACGAATCCGAATGCGCCGAAGAACGCGGTCTCGAACGTGAGCACGAAGACCCGCGCCACGCCGACCTCGCGGGCCACGTCGAGCAGGGCGGACACGAGCCGATAGCCGATCTTCTGACCGCGGGAGGCCGGGTCGACCGCGATCGTTCGGATCTCGGCCAGGTCCTCCCACATCACGTGCAGCGCGCCACAGCCGACGACCTCGTCGGTGTCCGGACGGACGGCCACCCAGAACTCCTGGACGTCCTCGTAGAGCGTGACGGTGGCCTTGCCGAGCAGCCGCCCGCCAGGGCTGTAGGTGTCGATCAACCGCCGGATGGACCGCACGTCTGGGGTGCGGGCGCGGCGGATGACGACGTCGGACACAACCATCGAGCCTAACCAAAGGCCCCGAGCACGGCGTCGCTGACGTCGCTCACGTGCCTGGCCCGGTCCAGGCCGCTGGGTAGCAGCGCGGACAGGTACACGAACACCAGCCGCCGGCTCGGATCGGCCCACGCGACACAGCAGTTGCTGCCGTTGTGGCCGAACGTCTCCCGCCGGCTGCGCCGGCCCATCGGCCGGTAGGCCTGCTGATCCGACGCGAACGGTCCGCCCAGCTGGAACCCCTGCGACCAGCGGATCGGCAGGTGCAGCACCCGGTCGATCTCATCGTCGCTCGACGGCCGTACGGCCTCGGCCAGCGTCGCCGGCTGCAGCACCCGCCCGTCGAGCAACGCCTGGTAGAGCCTGGCGAGGTCGCGGGCCGTCGCCGACACGCCGCCGGCGGGCACGACCGCGCGGCGGGTGGCCGGCAGGTTGAGGAACAGCGCCGTGGCCGGGCCGACCGGTCCGGCCCCGCGGATCGGCACGCCGCGGCGGCGTTGCCTGTCGGTCAGGCCGAGGTGGACGTCGCGCAGGCCGAGCGGCTCGAGCACCGCGCCGCGCAGGCGTCGGGCGACCGGCTCTCCGGTGACCCGCCGGACCAGCTCGCCGAGCACCGTTCCGTACGTCAGGTAGTGGTAGGCGGGGAAGGCGCCCGGCGCCCACCGTGGCCGGGCGTCCTCCACGTTGCGCACCGACCGCTCCCGGTCCGCCATCGCGAGCGCGTCGCCGAGCGGCCCGCGCGCGTACGGGATGCCGGCGCGGTGCTGCAACACGTGCCGCACGGTGATCCCGGCCTTGCCGTACCGGCCGAACGCCGGCCAGCGCGCCGCGACCGGCTCGTCGAGGCCGAGCGCGCTGTGCTCGGCGAGTTGGTGCACGAGCAGCGCGACGAGCGGCTTGCTGGCGGAGAAGATCCAGAACAGGGAGGACGGGTCGCAGCGGAAGGCGTGGTCGACAACGACCGTGCCGTCCCGGATCACGCAGAGCTGGGCCGGCGCGCCCCGCGCCTCGACCAGCTCGACGACTCCCACGCCGGTGACGGTATCTCCCCGCTCCGTTCCGCCTCCGGATCAGCGCCCGCAGCACGGACCGGTACAGCGCCCGCCGGCCGGCGCCACTGTGGTCGACGTCACGAATCTGGGCCGGTCCTGCTACCTCTGCGTCAATACCGGGTCCACGCACGGGCCGTCGCTCCACCAGGGCTCCATTCGTTCGAGCGCCTCATCGCCGAGCGGGTTGACGCCAGGGCCGGCGGCCAGTGCGTGTGCCACCAGCACGTGCAGGCACTTCACCCGGGCGGGCATGCCGCCGGCCGAGATGCCGGCGATCTCCTCGACGTGCGCGACGGCCTCGCGCCGGGCGAGGTAATCCTCGTGCGCCGCGCGGTAGCGCGCCGCCAGCTCCGGATCCTGTGCCAACCGGGCGGCCATCTCCTTCATCAGCCCGGCCGACTCCAGCCGGCTGCACGCCACCGTCGCCCGCGGGCAGGTCAGGTAGAACAGCGTCGGGAACGGGCTGCCGTCGGCCAGCCGCGGCGTCGTCTCCACCACGTCGGGCAGCCCACACGGGCACCGGTGGGCCACCGCGCGGGTGCCCCGGGGCGGCCGCCCGAGCTGCGCCTGAACCACGGCCCGGTCAGGCGCCGTGGCCGGTTCGCGCACGGGCGGCGGAATGGACTCCCGTGCGATCACCGGGCGCTCTCGGCATCGGCGGCCCGTACGCTTCCCCACAGGCTGCCGTACCAGGGGTCGGGAACGGCCGGCCGGGTTACCGGCGGGCGCCCGGCGTCGCGGGCCGCCCCCTCGGGGTCGGAGAGCACCATGAGCAGCTCCTCCCCCGGCTGGACCATGAAGAACCTGCTCTTCGCCTGCGCCCGGATGTAGGCCGGGTCCTGCCACAGCCCGGCCTTGACGGTCAGCTCGTCGATCTTCACACGCTGCGCCTTCTGCGCGGCCTCGATCCGCGCGATGTCGGACTGCTGCGACAGGTAGACCCGGATCGGGTAGGTGTAGGCCAGGGCGAGCGCGACGAGCGTCGCGATCAGCACCATGGTGCGGCCGGTGAGCCGCTGCGGCTGCGGTGCCGCGGCGCGACGCGCGGCGGTCGATCCACCGGCGCCCGGGCCGGCGACCCCGATCCGCCGCGGGCCGGGCCGGTTGGCCGGGCGCGGGGCGGTCCGGACGGCCGTACGGACAGTGGCGCGCTTCGGGCGCCGGGCCGGGCCTTGACCGCTCGGCGCCCGGCGCTGCGGCGTCAACGCCACCACCCCCAGTAGGTATACGTCAGGCGGTACGGTACCGCGGGAACGCGTTCGCGCCCGCGTAACGCGCCGCGTCGGCGAGCTCCTCCTCGATGCGCAACAGCTGGTTGAACTTCGCCACCCGGTCCGAGCGCGCCGGCGCGCCGGTCTTGATCTGGCCGGAGCCGACCGCGACCGCCAGGTCGGCGATCGTCGTGTCCTCGGTCTCGCCGGACCGGTGGCTCATCATCGTCTTGTAGCCCGCCCGGTGTGTCAGGTCGACGGCGTCGAGCGTCTCGGTGAGCGAACCGATCTGGTTGACCTTCACCAGCACGGCGTTGGCGGCGCCTTCCGCGATGCCGCGGGCGATGCGCTGCGGGTTGGTGACGAACAGGTCGTCGCCGACGATCTGGATGCGGTCACCGAGCGCCGCCGTGAGCGCGGTCCAGCCGGCCCAGTCCTCCTCGGCCAGCGGGTCCTCGATGGACACGATGGGGTAGGACTCGACGAGCTTGGCGTAGTAGGTGCGCATGTCGTCGGCGCTGTGCTGGGCGCCCTCGAAGTGGTACGAGCCGTCCTGGTAGAACTCGGTTGCGGCGACGTCGAGCGCGAAGACGATGTCGGTGCCGACCCGGTAGCCGGCCGCCTCGACGGCCTGGCTGATCAGATCGAGCGCGGCGGCGTTGGTGGGCAGGTTGGGCGCGAAGCCGCCCTCGTCGCCGAGGCCGGTCGACAGGCCCTTCTTGTTGAGCACCTTCTTGAGCGCGTGGTAGACCTCGGCGCCGGAACGCAGTGCCTCGCGGAACGTCGGCGCCCCGATCGGCGCGATCATGAACTCCTGGACGTCCACATTGGAGTCGGCGTGCGCACCCCCATTGATGATGTTCATCATCGGCACCGGCAGCAGGTGGGCGTTGGGGCCGCCGACGTAGCGGAACAGGCTCAGCTCGGCGCTCTTCGCGGCGGCCTTGGCGACGGCGAGCGAGACGCCGAGGATCGCGTTGGCGCCGAGGCCGGACTTGTCGGGGGTGCCGTCGATGTCGAGCATCTTCTGGTCGATCAGCCGCTGCTCGCTGGCCTCGTAGCCGAGGAGCTGGTCGACGATGCGCTCCTCGATGTTGTCGACGGCCTTCTCGACGCCCTTACCTGCGTACCGGTCGGCGTCCCCATCGCGCAGCTCGAGTGCCTCGAAGGCGCCCGTCGAGGCGCCCGACGGCACCGCGGCCCGGGCGATCGTGCCGTCGTCGAGACCGACCTCGACCTCGACGGTCGGGTTGCCGCGTGAGTCGAGGATCTCCCGGGCGACGATTCCCTCAATGGTGGCCACTGTTCTGCGCTCCTCGTATCGTTCGGCTCCTCCGGCGGCCGCAACGTTGCGTCCCGGAGCAGCGTATCGGGCGTTACGGTGGGCTCCGTGACGCGGTTCGTACCCGACGCCGCCGCGGCCGGCGGGCCCGGTCCGGCGGACCGCTGCGTGCTCGTCTGTGGCCGCCGGGTGCTGGCGCCGGTCGGCGGCGAGCTGACCGCGGTGGCCGACCTGGACGGCCATGACCTCGGCGGGATCGGCTGGGTGTCGATCGGCGCGCTGGACGGCGTACGGGTCTGGGCGGGCGGCGTGCCGGAGCGGGTGGAGGCGCTCGGCGCGTGGCGGGGCTGGCCCGCCATCGCCGCGGAGGCCGGCGAGCCGCTCGCGGCGATCACCGGTCGGGCGCTGCAGATCGTCACCTGGCGGCAGACCCACCGGTACTGCGGCCGCTGTGCCGCCGAGCTGGCCGACGTGCCTGGGGAGCACGCGCGGCGCTGCCCGTCCTGCGCGCTCTACGTGCCGATGCAGCTCTCCCCGGCCGTGCTGGTGGCGGTCCGCCGGACGGCTCCGGGCGGCGGCGCCGACGAGCTGCTGCTCGTCCGGCACACGTACGGGCCGACCGAGCTGTGGGCGCTGGTCGCGGGCTTCGTCGAGGCCGGCGAGTCGCTGGAAGAGGCCGCGCAGCGCGAGGTCGGTGAGGAGGTGGGCCTCGCGATCGACGGGCTCGCCTACCACGGCAGCCAGCCGTGGGCGATGTCCGGACCGGGCGTGGTGCTCGCGGGTTTCCACGCGACCAGCTCCGACCCCGCGGCCGAGCCCGTCGTCGACGGGCGGGAGCTGGCCCAGGCGCGCTGGTTCCCGCTCGACGCGCTGCCGGCCGAGCTCCCGCCGCCGTACTCCATCTCGCGTTGGCTGATCGACGCCGCGGCGCTCACCGTCCATCCCGATCCCGCCCGTTCGTCGTCGGCGTGAGGAGGTAGCTCGGATGCGCTACATGCTGATCCACGCCACGTCGCGGCCGGTCGACCACGCCTGCCGGCCAGACGAGGGCGAGCTTCAGAAATGGATCGAGGAGATG
>DATDJX010000336.1:0-11943 GCA_036520275.1 Asanoa sp. | reverse complement strand
ACGCGAACGGCAAGCGGCGTGATGAGCACGGAGAAGAGTGGCAGGGTCGAGAAGAGTGTGGTGCGCAACGTCGTCTACCAGGGCGGCATGTGTCCCCGCTGCGAGGGCATGGGCTCGGTGACCGACTTCGACCTGTCTGCTCTGTACGACGACAGCAAGTCGCTCAACGAGGGCGCGCTCACCGTGCCCGGCTACAGCATGGACGGCTGGTACGGCCGCATCTTCAGCGGCTCCGGCTTCTTCGACATGGACAAGCCGATCAGCAAGTTCACCAAGAAGCAGCTGCACGACCTGCTCTACAGGGAGCCGACCAAGATCAAGGTCGAGGGCATCAATCTCACGTACGAAGGCCTCATCCCCAAGATCCAGAAGTCGATGCTCGCCAAGGACGTCGACGCCATGCAGCCACACATCCGTGCCTTCGTAGGGCGGGCCATCACGTTCCAGAAGTGTCCCGAGTGCGACGGCACCCGGCTCAGTCCTGAGGCACGGTCTTCGAAGATCAAGGGCAAGAACATCGCCGACGTCTGCTCCATGCAGATCAGCGACCTGGCCGACTGGCTCCGGAGCCTCGACGAGCCGTCGGTGGCCCCGCTGCTCACCGGGCTGCAACACCTCCTCGACTCGTTCGCGGAGATTGGGTTGGGTTACCTCTCGCTCGCCCGCCCAGCAGGCACGCTGTCCGGGGGAGAGGCACAACGCACCAAAATGATCCGCCACCTCGGCTCGTCGCTCACCGACGTGACCTACGTGTTCGACGAACCGACGATCGGGCTGCATCCGCACGACATCCAGCGGATGAACGACTTGCTGCGGCAGTTGCGCGACAAGGGCAACACCGTGCTGGTCGTCGAGCACAAGCCTGAGGTGATAGAGATCGCCGACCACGTTGTCGACCTCGGGCCCGGCGCTGGTACGGCCGGCGGCACCGTCTGCTTCGAGGGCACCGTGGATGGACTGCGGGGGACTGACACGATCACCGGCCGCCATCTCGACGACCGGGCGACCATCAAAGAGTCGGTGCGGACGCCGTCGGGGGCGCTGGAGGTGCGCGGGGCCAGCACCAACAACCTCCAAGACGTCGATGTCGACATCCCTCTCGGCCTGCTCTGTGTGGTCACGGGCGTCGCCGGGTCTGGCAAGAGCTCGCTGATCCACGGTTCGATCGACGGCCGCGACGGGGTGGTGGTGATCGATCAGGGTGCGATCCGCGGGTCGCGGCGGAGCAACCCGGCGACGTACACCGGGCTGCTCGACCCGATCCGCAAGGCGTTCGCGAAGGCCAACGGCGTGAAGCCGGCGCTCTTCAGCTCCAACTCCGAGGGCGCCTGCCCCACCTGCAACGGCGCCGGCATCATCTACACCGAGCTGGGCGTCATGGCCACCGTCGAATCCATCTGCGAGGAGTGCGAGGGGAAGCGGTTCCAAGCGTCCGTGCTGGAGTACACGCTGGGCGGCCGGAACATCAGCGAGGTGCTCGCGATGTCTGTGACCGAGGCCGAGGAGTTCTTCGGCGCCGGCGAGGCGCGCACGCCAGCCGCGCACGCCATCCTCGACCGGCTCGCGGACGTCGGGCTCGGCTACCTCAGCCTTGGCCAGCCGCTCACCACGCTGTCCGGCGGCGAGCGGCAGCGGCTCAAGCTGGCCACCCAGATGGGCGAGAAGGGCGACGTCTACGTCCTCGACGAGCCGACCACCGGCCTCCACCTCGCCGACGTCGACCAGCTGATCGGCCTGCTCAACCGGCTCGTCGATGCCGGCAAGTCGGTCATCGTCATCGCGCACCACCAGGCCGTCATGGCGCACGCCGACTGGATCATCGACCTCGGCCCCGGCGCCGGCCACGACGGCGGCCGGATCGTCTTCGAGGGCACACCCGCCGACCTCGTGGCCGACCGCTCCACCCTCACCGGCGAGCACCTCGCGGCCTACGTCGGCAGCTGACCGAAACACACCTCGCCGTGGCCGACACGGGCGCGGTACATCGGTCAGGTCCCCCGGTGCTGCAGTGGCTACGGCCGCGGATGCTGTGGTCGGGGATCAGCGGTCGCCAGGAAGCGGGTGGCGGAGCGGCTCCACCCGCCGGGCCGCGTCGACGCCGTCCTATCCCGACGGTGCCTCGGCGGCCGCGATGAGGAAGTTGGGCAGGTGGACGTACGCTTCGATGCCGGGGACGGCCGAGGATCGCACGACCGCCTCGTCGAGGCCCGGCTCGACGAGCTCGCGCAATCGGCATCCCAAGGTGGCCAGCTCGTTCAGGTAGACCGACAGCGGCCGGTGGAAATCCGGCGCGTGGCGGCCCATGATCTCGTACTCCGACAGGTATTCGCTGACGCGGTACTCGCCATGCGCGCGCCACGTCGTCCACAGCTCTTCGAAGGCCGGGTGGTTGATGGTGAACACGAACAACCCGCCTGGTCGGAGCGCCGCCACGCAGGCTCGCATCGCCGAGCGCCAGGCAGGCACGGCCGACAGCACCATGCTGCACACCACCGCGTCGAACGGGACGCCAAGGTCAGGAAGCGCGGCCAGGTCGGCCTGGACGTAGTCGACCCCGCCGCCACGCGAGACGGCGTACGCGTACATGGCGTCCGTGGGCTCGACACCGACCACGGTGGCACCGCGCGCGGCGAGCATGCGGCCGAAGTAGCCGGTCCCGCATCCGGCGTCGAGCACCCGCCGGCCGGACACGTCTCCGACCAGCCGGACGAGCACCGGGTTGACCAGGTGCCGCTTGGCGAAGTCGCCGTCCGGCTCCATCGCCTCGAGATCCGCCAGCGGCACGCTGTTCCACCGGCGGATCGCTGCCTCGTTCGACCACGGCACGTCCATCGTCGGAGCCTAAGGCGGTCGAGGGCCACCGGCGGCCGCCGACGACACGAAGGTGGCCAGGCTACGCACCGACATGTCTACCCCGGGCCACGTCGGCGACTTCGACGGCGCGGTCGCGGACCCGGACGTGGTCGCCGCCGGCAGCAGTCCCGCGCACGTTCCTTGTCCACTGTGTCCCCGACCCGACCGACCTGACCGACCTGCCTCGCTGCCCGCGCGGATCCAGCGGCCGCTAGCAGAAGCCCGGGGCTGCCGGGTGGTCGGCCGAACGGTCACCTCCCAGCGTGACCCCGTCAGGTCATGATGTCTCCTATGCGCGAGACCTCGCTGGCGCGCCGGGTGCCGGCCGTCGTGGCGGTCCTGCTGATCGCCCTCGGCGTGGTGGCCACCGCCCAGCGGCTCGACGCTGCGTCCGACCCGAGCGTGCTCCGGCTCGGCGGCGCCACCTGGCATGTCGATGGTGTGGTCATCGACGTACCGGGCCCGAGCACCACCCTTCGGGCCGGCGATGTCGTGACCGGATCGGCGGGCACCGGCTGGCCGACGGCACCGGCGGGCTGCCCGCGCCGCGGCTCGGCGCCAGCGTGCCCTACGAGGTCGAGGACGCCGGCAGCAAGCTGGTCACGATCGCGCGCGCCGACCCGTACGTCCTGCTCAAGGACGGCTGGGGCGATATGGTCTTCGTCGCCGCCTTTCTCGTCCTGGCCGTCGCCCTCTATCTGAGGCGTCCCGACGAGCCCGCAACGCCGCCGCTGTTGGTGGCCGCCGCCGGCCTGTTCGGCAGCACGCTGACCGTCGTGGCCGGGCTTCCCGCGCTCGCGCTGGCCGTCGGCGGACCGCAGCCGTGGCTGTTCCACGCGAACATCGTCGGGGCTTACTCGGTCGCGTGGGGCGGCATGATCGCGGCCGCGCCCCTGTTCGCGCCCGGCCGCAAGCGGCGCCGCGCGCTCCCCTTCGCGTACGCCGGCCCGGTCCTGGTCATGGCGGTGGTGGCGACCGCGGTGGGCACCGCTGTCGACAACCCGATCGAGCGGATCGGCCTGCTCAACGCCGCGCAGACGGTGGTGGCCTCGGTGTCCGGTCTGACGATTGCCGGGATCGGCGTGCTGAGCTACCGCAACGCCGATCAGGCCGGCCGGCGCAAGCTGCGCTGGGTCGCGATCGGTGGCATCACGGCGGCCGTCACGGGCGTGGTCGGGTGGAATCTGCCCGAGCTGATCACCGGCGAGCATCTGTTGCCGTCGGGTGCGCTCGGCCTGGCCGGTCTGCCCTTCGTCGCCGGCATCGCGATCGCGCTGCGCCGGCACCGGCTCTTCGACATCGAGCGCCTGGCCAACCGCTCGCTGGTGTACGCGGCCGTGGTCGCCGTGCTCGTCGCAGTCTATGCGGCCACCGTCGCGTTGCTGGTCGCCGGCCTGCGGCTGTCCGACGCGGTGGCGGCGGCCCTTGCCGCGGCAGTCGCCGCGCTCACCCTCGCTCCACTGCGGACGGCGGCGCAGGGCGTGGTCAACCGCCTGATGTACGGCGACCGCGACGACCCGGCCGGCGTGCTGGCGGGACTGGGCGGACGGCTGCACGCCGTGATGCTGCCCGACGACGTGTCCCCGACCGTGGTGGAGACGGTGGCGCGCTCGCTGCGGGTCCCGTACGCCGCGATCGACCTCGCCGACGGCGACGGCCGGTTCCACACCGTCGCCGCGCACGGCGTCGTCGCCGGCGACGTGCACACCGAGCCGCTGCTGCACTACGGCGATCCGGTCGGCCGGTTACACGTCTCCGGCCGGGGCCGCGACGACCCCCTCGACCGGGCCGACCTCGACGTGATCCGTTCGCTCGCGCAGCAGGTCGGGCCGGCGGTGCAGGCCGTACGGCTGCACCACGACCTCGTCCGGTCGCGGGCCGAGGTCGTGGCGCTACGCGAGGACGAGCGCCGCCGGCTGCGCCGCGAGCTGCACGACGGGCTGGGTCCGGCGCTGGCGGCGATCGGGCTCAAGGCCGGCCTCGCCGCGCGCGACCTGCCGGCTGGCGCCGCGTCCGACCTGCTCGGCGAGATCACCGACGAGGTGAAGGCCAGCCTCGCGGACGTGCGGCGGGTCGTGGACGCGTTACGCCCGCCGGCGATCGACGAGCTCGGCCTCGTCGGCGCGGTGCGCTCCCGGGCGACGGCGCTGTCCGGAGCGCTCGCGATCGAGGTGACCGGCCCGACGGACCGCCCGGCCCTGCCAGCGGCGGTGGAGACGGCCGCGTACCGGATAGCGGTCGAGGCGATGACCAACGCCGTGCGGCACAGCGGCGGTCGCACCTGCACGGTGTGCATCGAAGCCGGCGCGCGGGACGTGGTGCTCGAGGTCCGCGACGACGGCCGCGGTCTCGATCCCCATCGGACGCCCGGAGTCGGGCTCCGGTCGATGCACGAGCGGGCCGACGAGCTCGGCGGCGAATGCCGGGTACGGTCGCTGGACGGCGGGGGCACGCTGGTACGCGCCCGCCTTCCGCTCGAGGTCGGAGCGCCCCGATGATCCGCCTGATCCTGGCCGACGATCATCCCGTCTTCCTTGGCGGTCTACGAGCCGTCCTGGACGCCGAGCCCGACATGACGGTCGTCGCCCTGGCCGCGACCGGCCGGGGCGCGGTCGAGGCCGCGACCGAACACGCTCCGGAGGTCGCGGTTTTGGACATCGCCATGCCCGACGGCGACGGGCTGTGGGCCAGCGCCCAGTTGCGCGCCGCCCGGCGGCAGACTCGCGTGCTGATCCTGACCATGTCCGACGACGACGAGAGCGTGTTCGCCGCCATGCGGGCCGGCGCGAACGGCTACACGCTCAAGGGATCCGGCCCGGACGAGATCGTGGCCGCGGTACGGGCGGTGGCACGCGGCGAGGCCGTGTTCGGCGTCGGCGTTGCGGCCAAGATGCTGCAGCACTTCTCTCGCGCGGCGACCGCCGCGCCGTTCCCGCAGCTGACCGAGCGGGAACACGAGGTGCTGGGGCTGCTCTCCGCGGGTATGGACAACGCGGCCGTCGCGCGCCGGCTCGACGTGAGCGGCAAGACCGTGCGCAACCACGTCTCGAACATCATCACGAAGCTGCAGGTGGTCGATCGTACGGCCGCTATCATCCGGGCCCGGCAGGCGGGCCTCGGCCCCTAGCGAAACCTCCGGGCCGAGCCGGGACATCGTCCCGTGACAACGGGACGCCGCGACCGCGACCCTGCTGAGCATGACCGCTGTGTCGCACGTCGACTCCCGTACCCATGCTCAGGCCTGGTCGGTGGTCGCCGCGGTCGCCGGGGTCGCCGGTTCGGTGCTGGTGATCCTGTTCTTCCGGTTCGGCGACGCCTGGGGCTGGCCCGGTCCGGCGAGCGACGCGGCGGTCGCCGTCCAGTTCGCCGCGCTGGCGCCGGTGGTACGGGCGGTCCGGCGCGACCTTCCGGACACCCGGGGGGTACGGATCGCCACCGTGACGGCTTTCGTCGCCTGCCTCGTCGTGGCCGTCCTGCAGGCCCTGCTGGCCGGGGGCGTGCTCACGTTCGAGGCGGAGATCGGTCCGGCCGTGGTCGCCTTCCTCGTCGTCTACGCCTGGCTCGTCGTGGCGAGCCTCGCCGCCCACCGCGCGCGGAGCCTGCCCCGCCCGGTCACCCGCGCGGGCCTGCTGGTGGGGGTGGTGTTCCTCGTCGGCCTGGTGTTCGCCGGCGCCGGCTTCCTCCTCCCCGATCCCGTCGGGACCGCGCTCTCCTACATCGGGTACGCCGTGAGCGGGATCGGCTGGCTCGCCTTCGCATTCTTTCCGTTGCTGCTCGCATCGCACGTCTTCACCAAGGAGGAACCATGAGAAAGGTCTACCGCGTGCTGGCGTACCTCGTCGCCGCCGAGGTCGTCGTCCAGGCCGCCGCGATCGCCTGGGCGGTCGCCGGCCTGGGGCATTGGGTGCATGGCGGCGGGGTGTTCGACGCCTCGGTCATGGAGGACACCGGCGGGCCGCTGCCGTTCCCCGAGGTCACCGGCATCATCGTGCACGGGATCAACGGTTCGGCCATCGTGCCCGGCCTGGCCGTGCTGCTGCTCGTCTTCTCGTTCTTCGCCAAGGTCCGCGGCGGGACGAAGTGGGCCGTGGCCGTCTTCGTGCTGGTCGCCGTCCAGGCTCAGCTCGGCTTCGCCGCCGGTGACCTGCCGGCGCTGGGCGCGCTGCACGGGATCAACGCGTTGCTGCTGTTCTCGGCGGCGCTGTGGACGGCCGTACGGGCGTCGGCCGGGCGATCGTCCGTCGTGGCAACGCCCGAGGCGGCCGAGCAGTCCGTGTCGACGGCGGTCTGACGATGGCGTCGTCGCGCGCGGGCCGGCTCCGACTCGTCGTCGCGTGCGTGGCGACCGCCGTCATCCTCGGCCCGATCCTGTGGTTCTGGCGGGCCAGCCTGCTGCCCGACACCTACGACGCGACCCGCATGGGATACCCGGACACGGGCGGCGGCCTCGTCCACGGCGGACACGGGCGGGGCAAGGACGTGTCGACGTTCCTCGCCGACCCGTCCCGCCCGGCCGACGTGTCGATCACCCTGACCGCGCGACGGGGGTCGGTCCGGCTCGCGTCGGGCCGTCTGCTCGACGGCTATACGCTCAACGGGACGTCGCCGGGGCCGACGATCCGCGCGGTCGTGGGGCAGCTCGTCGAGGTGACGCTGGTCAACGAGTCCGTTCCGGACGGCGTCACGCTGCACTGGCACGGCGTCGACGTGCCCAACGCGCAGGATGGTGTGGCCGGTGTCACGCAGGATGCGGTGCGGGTCGGGCGGTCGTACGTTTACCGGTTCGTGGCCGAGGACGCCGGCACGTACTGGTACCACTCGCACCAGGTGTCGCACGATCAGGTGGCCGGTGGCCTGTTGGGCGCCCTGGTCATCACGCCAGCCTCCACAGTGGACGGGGTGGTGGCGCTGGCGCACACGTACGGCGGCTTTCGCACCGTGAACGGCACGGAGGGCGACTTCGCCGTTCCCGCTGCGCCGGGCGACGTGGTGCGGGTGCGGATCGTCAACACCGACAACGGCCCGGTGCCGGTCTGGGTCGCCGGCGCGCAGTACCGGTTGGTCGCGATCGACGGGACCGACGTGCGCGGACCGACCGACGTCAGCAACCGGTACGTGCTCGTCACCGCCGGCGGCCGGGCCGACCTGTCGGTGACGATGCCCGCCGGCGGCTCGGCGGCACGGGTGCACATCGGCGGCCCCACCGGGGTACTGCTCGGATCCGGTCCGATCGACCCGATCGCGCGGCCGTCGTCCGCGCTGGACCCGTTGGCCTACGGCACGCCGGCGGCGCTCCCGTTCGACCCGGCGGCCGCCGATCGCGTGTTCCGGTATGACATCGGCCGCCGGCCCGGCTTCCTCGACGGCCGGCCGGGCATGTGGTGGACGGTCAACGGGCACACCTATCCCGACCTGCCGATGTTCATGGTCGCGGCCGGCGACGTCGTCCGGATGCGGATCAGCAACCACAGCGGCCAGGTGCATCCCATGCACCTGCACGGGCACCACATGGTCGTGCTCTCTCGGGACGGCGTCGCGGCGAGCGGGAGTCCATGGTGGACGGACTCGCTCAACGTCGCCGACGGCGACGCGTACGACGTCGCGTTCGTCGCCGACAACCCCGGCGTGTGGATGGACCACTGCCACAACCTGAAGCACGCCGCCGAGGGCCTCGTCGTACACCTCATGTACGAGGGCGTGTCGACGTCCTACACCATCGGCGGCGCGGCCGGCAACGAGCCGGAGTAGGACACCGGCGAAGCCGACGTCGTAATCGTTCATCAAGGCCGTCGAGGAGACCGGGTACGAGACGCCGCGACACTGCGTCCGCGGCCGGCAGGTGCTCGACTGCGTGGTGACGATGCGCCTCGATCACGCCATCCACATAGGCCCGTCGTCGTGCGGTCCGGCACGGCTCCCCTCCGCGCAAAGGCGGCGTACGCCAGTAAGCCGGACATTGCGATCTGTCACCGGCCGAGATATCGAGGGGTTCGCGACCCGACGAACCCTTAACAAACCTACGAACGGGCCTTACGTTCGGCAGATCTTCCCTGTTAGCGTGGCGCGCCCGGCCAGCCCGGCCGGCACCGGAGAACACGGGGATCCGTCCGCCAGACCGCCACGAAGGGGTCGGCGACAGCCCCGTGCCGTGTGTCGTCGCCAGCCGCATCGGGTCACGGGGTTCGCCCGAGCCGCGTGCAATCGGGGACATCCGTACGACAGGAGACGTCGCGTGCTTCACAACCCCCGGCACCGCCGCCCCCCGGCGCGGGCGCGCCGGTATCTGGGAATTGCCGCCGCGTTGCTCGTGACCGGCGCCGCCATCGCCGTTCCGCCGAGCCTGGCCAGCGCCGCCGATGCCGAGGTCTACCCGGTCAGCCCGGGCTGGGGCAAGCAGGCGGAGAGCCTCAAGCCGTTCAAGGGCGGCAAGGACCAGCTTCCGCCCGGTGCCGTCAAGACCGACCGGGCGCCGGCGAAGCCGGGCGCCCGCGCCGCGGTGTTCGAGGCGCCCGGTGTCAGCCCACAGATCGTCGGCGGCACGATCGCCGACCCGGCCGACTTCCCCGGTGTCGTCGGCATCCAGACCTTCTTCCTCTTCGACAGCGACAACGACGGCCTGTCCGAGGTGTGGGTGGCGACCTGCACCGGCACGGTGTTGAGCCCGACCAAGGTGCTCACCGCCGGCCACTGCACCGTCGGCTTCAACTACGGCACGACCGAGGTGATCGCCGGCCGGCAGAACCTCGCGACCGACACCGCGGGCTTCGTGAGCCTCGTGGCCACCACGTGGACGCACCAGAACTTCAACTACGCCATGCTCGGCGTCGAGCGCCCGCTCGACGACGTCGCCGTGCTGACGCTCAAGAACCCGCTCCCGGCGGCGTACGTGCCGGTGACCCTGGCCGCCCAGGGGGCGGACGACGTGGTGGCCGAGACGCCGGCGACGATCGTCGGGTACGGGGTCACGTCGTCCGTCGCCGAGGACTCCGGCGTCCTGCGCAGGGCGACCGTGCCGATCAAGGCGGACGCCACCTGCGCGACGGAGTACGGCGCCGACTTCGACGGCAACCGGATGCTGTGCGCCGGCATCCCGCCGACCACGAACACCTGCTACGGCGACTCCGGCGGTCCGATCTTCGCAGGTGGGACGCAGGTCGGCATCACCGACTGGGGTAGCAGAGACTGCGTCTCCACCTACGGCGTCTACGAGGCGCTCAACCACTACTCGGACATCATCAAGGCGGACCTCGTGCGCACCGGCCTCGTCAACCTTGACTTCACCGGGGACGGCCACAGCGACTTCATCGGCCGCCTGAACGCGCCCGGCACCACGGACAACGGCGCGCTCGTCGCGCTCACGGGCAGCGGCCTGGCCAGTGACGGGCAGGGCGGCTTCAACTACCCCGGCTGGTTCGTCGGCCGGGGCTTCGGCAGCTTCACCAAGCTCTTCCGGGTCACCAACTGGCACGGCGACAAGACCGAGTCGATCTTCGGACGGGACGCCGCCGGCAACCTGTATGAGTGGACGACCGACGGCCGAGGCGACTTCACCAACGGCGGGAACCGGCGGCTGATCGGCACCGGCTGGAACAAGTTCACCGACATCATGGTGACGAACAACTGGACCGGCAACGGCATGCCGAACCTAATGGGCCGCACCGCTGGCGGCGAACTGTGGCGGTACGACAGCAACGGCAGCGGCGGCTGGAGCAACCCGCGGGGCACGCTGATCGGCTCCGGCTGGAACAAGTTCGACACCGTGCTGACCCCGGGGTCCTGGCTCGGCGACGGCCACCAGTCGCTCATCGGCCGGACCTCCACGGGCGACCTGTGGCTGTACAACAGCGACGGTAGCGGCGGCTGGACCAACCCGCGCGGCACGCTGATCGGCACCGGCTGGAGCAACTTCCGCATCTTCATGTCGCCCGGCGACTGGAGCGGCGACGACATCATCGATCTGGTCGGCATTCGACCGACCGGCGAGATGCGGCTCTACGCCACCAACGGGCGCGGCGCCTGGCTCAACGGCCGCGGCATTCAGATCAGCGTTGGCTGGAACGACTTCAACACGGTCTTCTGACCGGCGCACCATCCGAAGGCCCCCGCGGGAAACGGCGGGGGCCTTCTGCCGTCACGCCCGAGCGGCGGTTACCGTCCTGACGGCATGAGAGTCCTCGTCACGGGTGCCACCAGCTCGCTCGGCCGGCCGCTCATTCCGCGCCTGGTCGCCGCCGGCCACGACGTGCGCGCGTCGAGCCGGCGGTCGCACCCGCCGCAGCCGGGCGTCACCTGGCTGGTGGCGGACGTGCGCGGCGGCACCGGTCTGGTGGCCGCGCTGGCCGGCGCCGATGCGGTCGTGCACCTCGCATCCGCGACCAGGCTCCGGCAGAGCCGCAGGCGGGTGGACGTCGGCGGTACCCGCCGGGTCGTCGAGGAGGCGGCCGCGGCCGGGGTACGGCACCTGGTCTACGTGTCGATCGTGGGCGTGGACCGGGTGCCGCTCGGCTACTACCGGCAGAAGCTCGCCGCCGAGCGCGTGGTCGCGGCCGGCGGGGTGCCGTACACGATCCTGCGGGCCACCCAGTTCTTCGACCTGCTCGACCGCATGATGCGCGGAGCGTACACGGTCGGCCTGTTGATCGCCGACCGCGCGGTGCTGGCGCAGCCGGTCGATGCCGGTGAGGTGGCGGACCGGATCGTCGAACGGCTGCGGGCCGGCCCGCTCGACGGCATCGAGGAGTACGGCGGCCCGCAGGTGATGGGGATGGCCGACGCCGCGCGGCTATGGCTGGGCAGCGGCGGACGGCATGACCGGATCGTGCCGGTACGGTTCCCGGGCCGGATCGGCCGGGCGATGCGGGCCGGCGGGCTGACCACGAAGGCCGTCCCGACCGGCGAGCGCACCTGGGCGGAGTTCCTGCGCCGCGCACGGTGATGCGAGGATCGCGGTCGTGATGGGAACGCTGAAGACCGAACCGGCCCGCACCCGCCCCGACCTGCTCGCCGCCCCGGTGGTCGCCGCCCTCGACGCCTGGCCCGCCGGCGCGCCGGCACCCGTCGACGACGTGCTGGTCGCGCCGATCGACCCGA
>DATDJX010000335.1:0-2083 GCA_036520275.1 Asanoa sp. | reverse complement strand
CCGGCACAACGGCTTCATCATCTGGACGATGGCGATCTTCCCGCTGATCTTCCTCATCCAACCGCTGGTTGTCGTCTTCGCCCTGCCCACGTCGGCATCGGCCCAGCTCGGCCACGAGCATCTTCTGCTGTACATGCTGGGTATCCCGGCGATCGTGCCGGCAGCGGTCGCCGCTTACGCGGTGGTCGGCGAGCGTCAGCAGGGAACGCTCGAGCCGGTCCTCACCACGCCGATTCGCCGCCAGGAGTTCCTGCTGAGCAAGGCACTGGCGGCGCTCATCCCGTCGGTCGCGATCGCGTATGCGGTCTACGCCGTCTTCCTCGCCTGCGTCGAGTTCTTCGCTCAGCCGACCGTGGCATCGGCGCTCCTACGAGGCCCGGACCTGCTCGCCCAGCTGCTCTTCACGCCGCTGCTTGCCGGCTGGTCGATCTGGATCGGCATCGCGATCTCCACCAGAGCAGGCGACTTCCGGGTCGCACAGCAGCTGGGCACACTCGCGAGTCTCCCGGCGGCCGTGGTCGCGGCGCTCATCGCGTTCAACGTGATCCGCCCGACGCTCGGCCTTGCCCTCGGCCTCGCGGCGGCGCTGCTGCTCGGTAACGGGCTCGGCTGGCGGATCATGTCAGCGACCTTCGACCGCGAACGACTCATCACCAGGACGTAGGCGGGCGACCGGCGCCGGCGATGTCGATGTCGATGTCGATGGATGCGAGGCTACGGCCGGCTACGCCGGGTAAGGGTCGGCGGGATCAGTGGCCGTCGTACTCCAACGGCGTGCGCAAGGCCACCTACTGCGATCCCGACGGGAACGAGGTCGGGTTCGGCGGCGCCCCACGCCGAGCGGACCCAGCCGCCGAGTCGCCCGCTGGGTAGCCGGGCACCGGCTCACGCTCCCCCACGCTGGTACCGATAGCATCGGGAGAGGAGCCACGTCGCTCTCGCCCCGGGCGCGCGAAGGAGGTCGCCATGCCAACCGCCACCGACCGAGACTTCCTCGACATGCCGGTCAGCGACGTCCGCCGCGTCACCCACTCCGGCCAGGACCACCACGTCGTCCTCCTCCGGGAGCCCGAAAGCGGCCGTCGCCTGCCAATCTGGATCGGACGCGAGCACGCCATCGAACTGGCCCTGCGCCTCCTGGGCCATGGCCCCGACCTTGCCCGGCCGCTCGGCTCCGACCTGAGCGCCCGCCTGGTCCAAACCCTCGGCGGCAGCCTGCGAGAGGTCCGCATCGACCGCCTCACCCAAGGCACCTACTACGCGGTCATCGTGGTCGAAGGCCCACACGGCACCGCCGAGGTGGACGCCCGCCCAAGCGACGCCCTCGCGCTCGCCCTGGTCGTCGGCGCGCCCATCCGGGCCGACCGCGCCGTCGTCGAGACCACCGAGTCGGACGAGACCGTGGCGGAAGCCCTCGCCGCCATCGACAGTCAGGACGCCGCGGGCGCGCAAGCCCTCCTCGACGAGATGACCGAGGAGGCCGAGCGCCAGGACCGGTGAACCGCCTGTCTGGGAAGAACCTCGGAACTTTCCAGATGGCGCGGTTGCCACCCGGGCGGGTCTCAGCGCCCAGGAGCTGGCCGAGCAGGGCTACCCGGCGCTCGCCTTCGACTTCGGAGGGGTTCGGCGACTCCCAGCCAGGTTCCGGGCCGGGCGCGCGGATCGACGGGGACGTGGTCGCGGCGGCCGCGCAGCTCCGCCGCCGCGGCGCCGACCGGGTTCGTGCTCATCGGCTCGTCGATGGGCGCGACGGCGGTGCTGTCGGCCGCGACCCGGATCCGGCCGCCGGTGGCCGGGGTGGTGAGCCTGTCGGGGCCGGGGCGTTCGGGGCCGTCAACGCCTGGGCCATGGCACGACCATGCTGGCCTACCGCGACCAAGGACCGAGGGTCGGGGCGGCCCCGTGCGCAGGTTCATCGCCGACCACGGCAGGGCGTGACCAGCCCTCTGGCGGCGCGTCCTGGGCAGGCTCAGCCGGGCTGCGGCCGGGCCAGCCGGGCCCAGTCGTCCAGGGTGGCCAGCAGCCCGGCCGCGTCCCCGGGAGGCAGGGGGAGCAGGCAGCGGTCGACGCCGGCCCCGGCGAA
>DATDJX010000334.1:0-2154 GCA_036520275.1 Asanoa sp. | reverse complement strand
TCGCGCGTCGTGTTCACGATGATCACCGTGCAGCGCGCGTTGTGGCTGATCCGGTTCGGGACGTTACCGAGCAGGAATTCCTTGCGGCCGGCCATCCCGGCGTTGCCGACGACCAGCACGTCGATGTCGTGCTCCTCGGTCGCGTGCACGATCGCCAGGGCGGGATCGTCGTCGATCACCACGTGGGCGTGGCCGCGATCGCCCGCCATGTTCGTCGCGTAGGACTGCAGCTCCTCGGCCGCGGCGCGGGCCCGCGTGACCTCGGCCGTCCCGTGCTGGGTGTCCGCGGGATGCAGCGGGATCACCACCTGCACGACGTGGAGCTCCGCCGAGTAGGCGTCCGCGAACGCGGCCGCCCACCGCACCGCGCGTTCGGCGGTCTCGGAGCGGTCGGTGCCGACCATCACGCGAGCGACGCCTGGTGCTCCACTGCTCCCGTTGCCTCCTGCCATGACGCCGCATCATCCCAGACGAGGCTCGGAGCGCGGAACCGTGGCGGCCGCCACGCCGTTCGGGTGCCAGCACCCGTAGGTGCTTCGTAGACTCCCTGCCGTTCGCCGGAGTAGCTCAGTCAGGCAGAGCAACCGCCTCGTAAGTGGTAGGTCAGGGGTTCGAATCCCCTCTCCGGCTCCAGTCGCGCCCGGCAACGTTGGCGGGATCACGAGCCCCTCTTGCTAGAATCGCCGCCGTGCTCGGCCAGGTGAGCGTCGACCCCACCACCAGCCCCGTCCTGAACAACGGCGGCTGGGTCTTCAATGCGGCCGAGCTGCTCGCGCTGCTTGGGATCGTGCTGACGGTGGCGATCGTCTTCGGGTACATGCGGCTCGCCCCTCGGTTCCAGACCGACGAGCGGACCCGCCGGTCGGTCCGGGTACCGAGGATGCAGCCCGGGCAAGAGGTGCGCCGGCCCGTCAAGGTGATCGGCACGCCGATCGTCGTTCAACCGCCGGTGCTCGCTCCGGCCGTCGCCGGAGGACCCGCGGCCGCCGCGGCACCCGCCGTTGCCGCTCCCGCCCCGGCCGTGGCGCCACCCGCCCCGCCCGCCGCGGCGGCTCCGGCCACTGCAGCTGCTGCACCGGCCGCCGCCGCACTCGCCGTTGCCGCTCCCGCCCCGGCCGCGGAAGCCGCCCCGGCCGCGGAAGCCGCCCCGGCCGCGGAAGCCGCCCCAGCCGCGGAAGCCGCCCCGGCCGCGGAAGCCGCCCCAGCCGCCCAGGCAGCTGCACCCGCGGCCGCGCCGGCCGCCGCCCACGCGGAGGTGAGCCTGGACCAGGAGACGTTCGATCGCGTCCTGGCCGAGCTGCTCGAGAAGGGGACCGACCGACGCGTCGCCGAGGGCCAAGCTCGGCGCGCGGCGATGATCGCAGCCCGCAAGAAGGCCGAGGGCTAGGCCCTCTCCGGCCATGGAGGCCACCATCGACTGGTCCATGGGTTCTCGCGCCGCCGCGCTCATCGACTGGGGAACGGTCAGCCAGACCGGGCGACGGGTCGGGGGGAGCGGTCCACCCACCCCGTCGGTCGAACGCGCCCGGATGCGGGAGGACCTCGCGGAGGTGGTGCCGTACTCCCAGACGCTGATCGAGGAGTTCACGGGACTCTCGAGCGCGGGCGGGCCCCCGGCCCGAGCATGGCTCATGTCCCGCGGCGAGTGGGTGAACGCGAACGCCAGGGGGCTCCAACGCCTCCTCGAACCGCTGGCCGAACGCATCCTCCCCGAAGGGGCGCCTCGATCCGATCTGCGCCGCAAGGCCCTGGGCGCGCAGATCGGCGCGCTCCTGGGCTACGTCTCACGCAAGGTGCTCGGGCAGTACGACGCGTTCCTGCCGCCCGACGACGACGGGCTGCTCTACTTCGTCGGCCCGAACCTGGTCGATGTCGAGCGTCGGTTCGAACTGCCGCGCCGCGACTTCCGTTTGTGGGTCTCGATCCACGAGGTGACCCACCGGGTGCAGTTCGGCGCGACCCCCTGGCTCCGTCCCCACCTGGAGGGGCTGATCGGTCGCTACGTGCAGACCGTGCAGGTCGATTCGCGCGAGGTGTTCGCCCAGCTCCGGCGAGCCGTCGACGCGGTCCGTTCCGGCGCGGACTGGCGCGGCATCAACGGGGTCCTCCTGATCATGAACGACGAGCAGCGCGCGCTGTTCGCCCGCATGCAGG
>DATDJX010000333.1:0-5608 GCA_036520275.1 Asanoa sp. | reverse complement strand
AGTGGCCGCGACGACACCACCTGTGGCAGACGGCGGCCCGGAGTCGGGTCTCGGACCGCCGCCGCCGCAGGCCGGTCGGCCCATCGGTCCGCTTGCGTCGCCGGCTGGGGCTCGGCGGGCGGGGCGTCAGGGGTCGGCCTTATGGGCGCCGGGGCGGGCCGCGGCCTGAGGCAAGGCGGAGCGGCTCGCCCCGGCTCGGTACGGGCGCACAGGCCCGAACCGGGGAGGTCGCTCTCTCTAAGCGCCAACTCGGAAGGAGCGACCCCGAGACATACTTTCATGGCAACTCTGGCAAGTCTAGATTGGCGTGCAACTTTGGTTAGTGTCCCTGCAGTTGCAAGATTGCAAGTTGGGTGATCTACTGGGGGAGCCAACTCGGAAGTGAGCGATGCCCCCTTACAAGCCCGACTACCGGCGTGTGGCCGACGACCTGCGAGAACAGATCCAGGACGGTCGGCTGCGGGCCGGTGCCAAGCTGCCGACGAAGCGCGAAATGTGCGCGCAGTACGAGGTCAGCAGCCAGACGATCGAGTCCGCCATGCTGGTCCTCAAGACCGAAGGTCTCATCGAGGGCCGGCAGGGCAAGGGCGTCTTCGTCGCCCGGCCGGAGGAGGCCGAGTCCTGACGACGCCGCTGGTCGACCTCGCCGACATCCAGGCCGCGGCCGACGCGATCGAGGGCGCCGTCGTCCGCACCCCGCTTTTGCCCGTCCCCTGGGACCTCGAGCTCTTCGTCAAGCCGGAGAGCCTTCAGCCGGTCGGGTCGTTCAAGCTCCGCGGCGCCACCAACGCCATCGCCCGCCTCGACGCCGACCGGCGCGAGCGCGGCGTGGTCACGCACTCCTCCGGCAACCACGGCCAGGCGCTGGCCTGGGCCGCCCGAGCGGCCGGCGCGCCGTGCACGGTCGTGATTCCCGAGGGCGCGCCCAAGATCAAGATCGATGCCGTCCGGAGCTTCGGCGCCGACGTCGTGCTCGTGCCGCCCGGTGCCCGGGAGAGCACCGCGCGGGAGCTGGCCGACAGGTACGGCTTCACGATGATCCCGCCGTACGACCATCGCGACATCATCGCCGGTCAGGGCACCGTCGGCCTGGAGATCGTCGCGGACCTGCCGGACGTGGGCGTCGTGCTGGTGCCGGTCGGCGGTGGTGGCCTGTCGTCCGGGGTCTCCACCGCGGTCAAGGCGCTGCGGCCGGGCACGGCGGTCATCGGCGTCGAGCCGGCGCTTGCGCCCGACGCGCGCGAATCGTTCGACCGCGGCGAGCTCGTGCCGCTGACCGACGAGCAGCGCTACCTGACGATCGCCGATGGACTGCGCACGTCGTTGTCGGCGCTCACGCTCGCTCACCTGCGGGCTCATCTGTACGCGATCGTCAGCGTGACCGAAGACGAGATCGCCGAGGCCACGTCGCGGCTCATCCGGGAAACCCGGCTCGTCGTCGAGCCGAGCGGCGCGGTCGCGACGGCGGCGCGGCTCTTCCACCGCGACGAGCTTCCCGCCGGCCGTACGGTCGCCGTCATCTCCGGGGGCAACCTCGACCCGTCGCTGTTGGTCGGTTACGCGGCCGGCCGCACCAGTCCGCAGTCGTAGGCGAGCACCACCGCCTGCGCCCCGGCTGCGCAGGCCGAGCTTGGCGAAGATCCGGTTCGACGAGCCCGACCGGGTCGCCGTCCCGGCCTGACCCGACCCATCCCGCCGCCCTGCGCGCGGGGAAGACGCGCACGGGGGCGAGATTGCCACCGGACCGGGGGCGAGTCGGTCGACGTGCGCCTCGCGGAGCTGCTCCGCGAGGACCGAGCTACCCGGCCAGCCCCAGGCGGTCGAGGATCCAGGCGGCGATGAACGCCTCGTCCTCCCACGCGTCGTAGCGGCCGCTCGGCCCCGCATGGCCCGCACCCATCTCGGTCTTGAGCAGGTAGTCGCCGTGCGGCGCGGTGGCGCGCAGCCGGGCCACCCACTTGGTCGGTTCGACGTAGCGGACCCGGGTGTCGTTCAAGGAACTGGCCGCGAGGATCGCCGGGTAGTCCGCGTTCGACACGTTCTCGTACGGCGAGTAGGACTTCATGTAGGCGTAGACCTCGGGGTCGTGCAGCGGGTCGCCCCACTCCTCCCACTCCATCACCGTCAACGGCAGCGACGGGTCGAGGATCGAGGTGAGCGGGTCGACGAACGGCACCTCGGCCACGATGCCGGCGAACGCGTCCGGCGCGATGTTGGCCACCGCGCCCACGAGCAGGCCGCCCGCCGAGCCGCCGCGGGCGACCAGCCGGTCGGCCGAGGTCCAACTCGCCTTGACGAGGTGCCGGGCGCAGGCGAAGAAGTCGGTGAACGTGTTCTTCTTCGCCAGCAGCTTGCCGTTGTCGTACCACGCGCGGCCCAGCTCACCGCCACCGCGCACGTGCGCCACGGCGAAGACCACCCCACGGTCCAGAAGGGACAGCCGCGGCACCGAGAACCAGGGGTCCATCGACGCCTCGTACGAGCCGTAACCGTAGAGCACGCCGGGCGCCGAACCGTCGCGCGGCGTGCCCCGCCGGTAGACCAGCGAGATGGGCACGCGGGTGCCGTCGTCGGCGAGGGCCCACTCGCGCTGCTGCTCGTAGTCGGCCGGGTCGAACGGGCGCCCGTCGGGGCCGGGCAGCACCGGCTTGCGCTTGCGCAGCACCAGCTCCCGGGTGGCCAGGTCGTAGTCGTAGACCGAGTCGGGCGTGGTGAGCGAGGCGTAGCGCAGGCGCAGCGATCGCGTCGCGTACTCCGGGTTGGCGTCGAGGCCGACGCGGTAGATCGGCTCCGGGAACGTGACGTCGAAGCCCTCGGTCTCGCCGACCGGCAGCACCCGCACGCCGGTGAGCCCGTCGTGGCGCAGCGACACCACGATGTGGTCGGCGAACGCGTCGACCGACTCGAGTCGCGTGCCCGGTGTGTGCGGGATCATCCCGACCCAGTCGCCGGGCGCGTCGGCCGAGGTGTACGCGAGCGCGAAGTCCTCGGCGCCGTCGTTGTGCAGGATCAGCAGCCGGTGTCCGTGGTGCTCGACCGCGTATTCGACGCCCTGCCGGCGCGGCGCGATGAGGGCCGGCTCACCGGTCGGGTTGCTCGCGGGGATCACCCGTACCTCGCTGGTGATCTTGCTTCCCGCCTCGATCAGGATGAACCGCTCGGAGCGCGTCAGCTCCACACCGACCCAGAAGCGCTCGTCGCTCTCCTGGTACACCAGCACGTCGTCCGCGGTAGGGGTGCCGACCGTGTGGCGCCAGACGCGATCTGGCCGCCAGGACTCGTCGACCGTGAGGTAGAACAGCGTCGTGCCGTCCGCCGACCACGCCGTGCCGTAGAACGTGTTGGGCACCTCGTCGGGGAGCACCTCGCCGGTACGCAGGTCCTTGATCTTCAGCGTGAAGCGCTCGTCGCCGCTGAAGTCGGTCGAGTAGGCCAACCGGTTACCGTCGGGGCTCACGTCGAACGCTCCCAGCGAGAAGTACTCGTGCCCCTCGGCGAGCGCGTTGCCGTCGAGCAGCACCTCCTCGCCCGGCAGCGGCGCGCCGTCGCCGGTGGCCGGCGGCGCGGTCTCACCCTCGGCGACCGCACGCCGGCAGTGGATGCCGTACTGCTGGCCCGCGACCGTACGGGTGTAGTACCAGTGGTCGCCCTTGCGCGTCGGCAGCGACAGATCGGTCTCCTGCGTGCGCTGCCTGATCTCGCCGAACAGCCGCTCGCGCAGCGCGGACAGGTGGGCGGTGCGCCGCTGGGTATAGGCGTTTTCCCCCTCGAGATAGGCCACCGTCTCCGGATCGTCCTTGGCGGCGAGCCAGGCGTATTCGTCGACGACGGTGTCGCCGTGGTGGGAGCGCTCGCTCGGCACACGCTTCGCGATGGGGGCGTCGGTCACCCCGACGACGTTACCGGCCGCGTCGGCCGACCCGGCGTTGCACGTCTTTCGAACATGTGTACGATTAGGAGGTGGCGACCGGCATATTCGATCTCGGCCGGCGGCTCGCGGCGATCTGCGGTCCCCGGTTCGCCCGCGAAGCCGGCGCGGCCGACACCGTGGCCGGCGTGCCGGCCAGGTTCGTCGCCGCGCCCGGCACCGTCGAGGCCGTCTCCGCCATCCTGCGCTTGGCAGCCGACGCCAGGCTGGCCGTGGTCGTGCGCGGCGCCGGCACCAAGCTCGACTGGGGCGCCCCGCCCGCGCGGCTCGACCTGCTGCTCGACACCGGCCGTCTCGCCGGCGTCTGGCATCGGGCGCCCGGTGAGCCGGTCGTGGAGGTAGGGGCGGGCACGCCGGTGCGGGCCGTCGAGGCGGCGCTCGACCGGCAGGGCCAGCGGCTGCCGCTCGACCCGCCCTCGATCGGCGCCACCCTTGGCGGCGTGGTGGCGGCCGACGAGGCGGGCCCGCTGCGCCAGCGGTACGGCACGCCGTGTGAGCAGTTGCTCGGCGTGAGCTATGTCGACGCCGACGGTCGCCTGCACCACGCCGAGGGCTTTGGCATGCGGGAGCCCGACGGCCCCGGCATCGACCGGTTGCTGTGCGGATCACAGGGTGCGCTGGCCGTGCTCGTCTCCGCCACGTTCCGGGTGCACGCCGCGCCGTCCGGGCAGCTGTGGGTGGGCCGTTCCGTGTGGACGCCGCTCGAGGTGCACGACCTGGTCAACCAGGTGTTGGCCGCGTCGCTCGATCCGTCCGCCATCGAGGTCGACCTGCCGGCGCACCGAGCCGCGCTGGTGCCGCGACAGCGCAGCCGCCAGGGTCCGGGCACGCTCGCGTTGCTGCTGGAAGGGCCCAACGCCGACGTCGTCGAGCGCGCCGACCGGCTGATCACGGTGCTGCGCGGCGACGCCCGCGCTCTGGAAGGCTCGCCCCGCTGGTGGCACCGCTACCCCTTCGACGTGGGCGAGGTCGCGGTTCGCCTGGAGGTGCCGATCACCGACCTGCACGTGGCGATCTACGCCCTCCGCGACGCGGTCGGCGGGCCGGTGCCGGTCCGCGGCTCGGCCGGCATCGGGGTCGTCCGGGCGGCGTTGCCGTCGAGCCTGTCCGCCGAGCGGGTGGACGCGATCCTGGCCGCGGTGCGGGGCGTGCTGCTGTTCCGGGGCGGCCGGTGCGTCGTCACGGCCGCGCCGCCGGCGGTTGCGCGGGAGATCGACCTCTGGGGCCAGGTGCCGGCGCTGCCGACGCTGCGCGAGGCGAAGGAACGTTTCGATCCGGCGGGCCGGCTGGCACCGGGCCGCTACGTCGGCGGCCTTTAATCCCCCGCGCGGCGGCGGCTCGGCCGCTAACCCCTGCGCGGCGATGGCGATCTTGCAGTTCGGGGGTCGGGATGCGGCATTCACCGTGATTGCGGGGACCGAAAGTCCAAGATCGACGGGTCGTGTCGCCGGCGCACCGGGGAGGCCGCACGAGCCTAGGGTATATCGTTTCCGGTATGGCCGAGGAACCGCTGCCCCTGCTGCCCGGATTTCGGGAGATGGCGCAGCGCCGCCGCGACGTGCTCGCCGAGCTGGCCGCCCGCCGGAGGGCCGCCGGTCTGTCCCAGGCCGCGGTCGCCGACCGGATGGGCACCTCCCAGCCGGCGGTCGCTCGGCTGGAGGCCGGCGTCGTCGACGCGCG
>DATDJX010000332.1:0-10991 GCA_036520275.1 Asanoa sp. | reverse complement strand
TGTTTATAGGTACCTGTGGAGGAGTGACCGATGGCATCGCGTACGCACGAACCCGAGCCGCTACTCACACCGGCAGAGGTCGCGTCGATGTTCCGAGTCGACCCGAAGACCGTCACCCGGTGGGCGAAAGCCGGCAAGCTCAGCGCAATCCGGACGCTGGGCGGCCACCGCCGCTATCGGGAGTCTGAGGTTCGCGCGCTGCTGCAGGGGCAGATTCCGCAGCAGCGTCAGGGCGACTGACCCAGTCGACCGTCGGGGTCAAACCCCCACCCCGACGCACCAGAGGGCCCCTTCCCGATGACTCGGGGCGGGGCCCTCACCATGTCGTTCTGGAAGAGTGGCTGCAATGCGGGAGCCGCGGATCGGGGACGTGTTCGGGGAGATGATCGGCGACGCGCTTGCCGTCGCCACCGGCGTCGGACCCCGGCCGATGGTCGGGGGCCGTCTGCCGCGGCCGGTCATCGAGATCATCGAGCGCGACGATGGGCTGATCAACGGCGCGCCGGCCGCACACTACCTCGACGGGCCGGCCGGCTGGCAGCCGTACGATCATCGGGCGGTGGACCGCGCCCGCGGTCGCGTGCTCGACATCGGCGTGGGCGGCGGCCGGATCGCGCTCGAGCTGCAGCGCCGCGGCGTCGCCGTGACCGGCCTCGACGTGTCGCCCGGCGCCCTTGAGGTCAGCCGCAGACGCGGCGTGCGCGACCTGGTCCTGGCCACGGTCGACCAGCACGTGTCCTCGGGTCGGCGGTACGACACATTCCTGCTGCTCGGCAACAACCTGGGCCTGCTGGAGGGGCGCGACCGCGCGCCGGCGTTCCTGACCGCGCTCGCCGCGATGGCTGCGCCGGACGCCCGGGTGATCGCGCACGGCAGCGACCCGTACGGCACCAACGATCCGGTCCACACCGGCTATCACCGCTGGAACCGCGAGCGCGGCCGGCTCGGCGGGCAGTTGCGGCTGCGCTTGCGCTACCGCGACGTGTCCACGGGGTGGTTCGACTACCTCTTCTGCTCGGTCGACGAGCTCAACGAGTTGGTCGAGGCCAGCCCCTGGCGCCTCGTCGACGTCGACACCGCCGACGCGCCGTACTACCTGGCCACGCTCGCCCTGCGCGACAACTGACACGGGCGCGCGCACGCGGGCGAACGCGAGTGAGATCCGAGGAAAGCTCGGATCTGCCGGCGACCCGCCGATAGCGTCGAACCATGAAGGTGGCGCGCGGCCGGCTGCTGCGCAACGTCGCCGGGACCCTTGGGCTGCTCGCCGCCGTGGCGGCAGTCGCGGTGGGCCTGCCCGCGGCCGACCGGGCGCTGCCGGCCAGCCGCCCGGTCGCCGCCGCGCCGTACCTCGTCGGGGCCGGGGTCACCGTGATACCGCCACCCGGCGCGCTGCTCGATGTCACCGCCACCCGTCCGGGAGCCGACCACGGCACCGCGCTCTTCCTGCTCGGCGGCGTGCGGTTCGTGGTAGTCGTGTCGCCGTTCAGCGGGGACGTCGAGGCCGCGGCCGGGCGTCTGCGCACCAAGATCACCGGGGTACGGGGAAACGAGCTCGCCGGCGCCGAGTCGGTTACCGCCACCGCCACCGGCCTCGCCGGCCGGCAGGGCGGATACGCCGCGCCGGGGCGGCTCGGGCGCTACGCGGTCTTCCGGGCGGCGGAGCTCGCCATCGAGGTGACCGTCGCCGGCACCGACCCGCAGCTGCGGGCCACACTCGCCGCCGTCGAGGCGAGCACCCGATCGATCGCCTTCCGCGGCGCCGCCCCGTGACGGACGCGGCGCACCCGGCCACGCACGCCCGTGCCGTGGACGGACGCGGCGCCCGGACGGCGCACGTCCACCCCGCGCCGCGGGCACACTCTCGCACGTCGTTGCTGCTGCCGGCGTTCTGGGTCGTGCTCGCGCTGACGGTGGTCGGGGCGGTCCGGTTGTCGGGGTTCGTCCGGACGTCGTTCGCCGAGCTCCCGGTCGCGACGGCCGTCGCGGTCGGGCTGTTCGTGTGCTACGCCGTGCCCCTCTGGCTGTTCGTCGCCGCGCTGGACCACCTCGAGCGCGAGCCGGCGCTGCTGCGGGCCACCGCGGTGGCCTGGGGCGGGCTGGTCGCGACGACGATCTCCGTCCCCGGCGTCGCGGCCCTGCACAACCTGATCGCCAAGCTGGTCTCGCCGGCGTTCGCGGCCACGTGGGGATCGGCGCTCGCAGGACCGACCGTCGAGGAAGTGGCCAAGGCGCTCGGCGTGATCGCGATCGTGCTGGTCGCCCGGGCGCAGCTCAACAGCGTGCTGGACGGGGTCGTCTACGGCGCGCTCGTCGGCCTCGGCTTCCAGGTCGTCGAGGACATCGCCTACGCGCTGAACGCCGTGGCCCTGGCCGGCCACGGCGACTCGGTCCGGCCGGTGATCGCCACGTTCCTGCTGCGCGGGTTGCTGGCCGGCCTGTGGAGCCACACCTTGTTCGCCGCGCTCGCCGGGGCCGGCATCGGATACCTCGTCGTGCGCACCGACCGTTCGATGGCCTCCCGCGTCGGCGCCGCGATGCTCGCCTTCGGCGGCGCCTGGACCTGCCACTTCCTGCGGAACGCCCCGCTGCCCTCCGGCGGACTCGGCGGCGGGCCATGGCTCTTCGCCGGGCTGGTCCTCAAGGGGGTGCCGCCGATGGTGGTCGTGGCGCTGCTCGTCCGCGCGGCGCGGCAGCGGGAGGCCGACTACAACACGGCCGAGCAGGCGGCGCCCAACGACACCCGGATCGCGACAGCGGCGGGGCTGCACGCGTTCGGCTCGGGCCACCTGCGGGTGAAGGGCCGCCGGTACCCGTTCGCGCGGGCCGGCATGCGCGGCCGCCGGGCAGTCCGGCGGCTGCAGCGCGCCCAGGCCGGCCTGGCCGTCGACTCGAGCCGGGGCGGGTCGGGGTTTCGCTGGTTCGGCCGGGCGCCGCGGGAGCGGTCCCGGCTGGTGGCGATCGGGCATCCGGAGGCGCACGCCGCCAAGCGCCGGCACCGCTCGGGCCCACTGCTGGCCGCCGCGCTGGCAGGGGCCGCGTTCGCCGTGCTGCTGGCGGTATGGCTGGCGATCCTGGCGGTCTGCGCGCCCTCGCTATGATCGGCGATCGGGGAGGCGAGTGGGCGCCTGGTGGCCCTCCCGGTCTTCAAAACCGTTGGTGGCTCGGCAGCCGAGTCAGGCGGGTTCGATTCCCGTACGCCTCCGCTCCGTTGGGTGAGGATGGGTCCGTGACGGATCCGCGCCGCGACACCCCACGGGTCGACGCCGTGCTCGCCGACCCGCGCCTCAGCGCGGCTGCTACGCGCCTGGGACGTCCGCTGGTGCGGTCCGTCGTGGCGTCGGTGCTGGATCGCGTGCGGGCCGGCGCCCTGCCGCCGTCCGCGGCCGCCGACGCGGCGGTCGCGGCGCTGCCGGCGGCCGCCGCCTCGCTGCGCCGGGTGATCAACGCGACCGGCGTCGTCGTGCACACCAACCTCGGCCGGGCCCCGCTGTCCTCGGCCGCGGTGTCGGCGGTCACCCTTGCGGCCGGCAACACGGACGTCGAGTTCGACCTGCCGTCCGGCTCCCGCGCCCGGCGCGGTGCCGGCGCGCTCGACGCGTTGCGGGCGGCCGTGCCGGCGGCAGAGGCCGTGCACGTGGTCAACAACAACGCGGCGGCGCTGGCGCTGACCGTGTTCGCGCTGGCGGCCGGCCGCGAGGTGGTGGTCAGCCGCGGCGAGCTGATCGAGATCGGCGACGGGTTCCGCATCCCCGAGCTGCTGACGGCCGCCGGCGCGGTGCTGCGTGAGGTGGGCACGACCAACCGGACCAGACTGGCCGACTATGCCGCGGCCGTCGGGCCGTCGACCGCGCTGGTCATCCGGCTGCATCCGTCGAACTACGTGGTCTCGGGCTTCACGTCGTCCGTTCCCGTTTCGGATCTTTCCCGGCTCGGCGTGCCGGTCGTCTACGACATCGGATCGGGGCTGCTTGCGCCGTTGCCGGCGCTGCCTGACGAGCCCTCCGTGGCGTCCGCGCTGCACGAGGGCGCGGCCCTGGTGACGGCCAGCGGCGACAAGCTGCTGGGCGGCCCGCAGGCCGGCCTGATCTTCGGCCGGTCGTCGCTGGTGACCGCGCTGGCCCGGCATCCACTGGCCAGGGCGCTCCGGGTGGACAAACTCACGCTGGCGGCGCTGGAGGCGACCGTACGGGGACCGGAGCCGCCGGTGGTCGCGTCCCTGACCACGCGGGTGGACGCGCTGCGCGAACGCGCCGGCGTGCTCGCCGCGCAGCTGCGCGACAAGGGCGTCGACGCGTCGGTCGTCGACGCGTTCTCGACGGTGGGTGGTGGCGGTGCGCCTGGGGTGTCGTTGCCGAGCGTGGCGCTGGCGTTACCGGCCGAGTTCGCTGTCCGGTTGCGCCTCGGCGACCCGCCCGTCGTGGGTCGCGTCGCCGAGGGACGCTGCCTGCTCGATCTGCGAACGGTCGCGGTGTCCGAGGACGACGACCTGGTGTCGGCCGTGCTGGCGTCAGCCGGTGGGCGGTAGGCCGCCATCGCCGTCCACGACGACGTCCGGCTTGCCGTCTTCGTCCTGGTCGACCATGGTGACATCGACCTGGCCGTCGCCGTCGGTGTCGAACTGGAAGAGGTCGGGCTTGCCGTCGCCGTCGGTGTCGATGACCCACACGTCGGTCTGGCCGTCGTTGTTGGCATCGGCGGTCAACAGCTCGATGTGTTCGTCGCCGCGCGTCTCGACGATCTCCTGTGGCTCGCTCATGGGAACATCCAATCCCCCCGCGCGCCGGTCGGGAAACCCCTAACCGGCGACGTTGGGGGTCGACCGGCGTGACTTCCTCCGGCAGGTCGTCGCCGTCGCGGTCGTCATCAGCAGGTCGAAGACGCCGTCCCCGTCGTGGTCGACCGTCACCAGATCCCCCGGAAACATGCCACGCCCTAGCCTCTGGGCATGATGAAGCCGCTGCGAATGATGACGAACGACGAGCTGGTGGCGTCGGCGGCTCGGGTGCTCAACCCGCGCCAGGTCGGCGACCGGCTGTTCGGAAACGTCGGGGCGACGCTGGTCACCGACGCGGGATCGGTGTTCTCCGGCGTCTGCATCGACACCGGCTCCGGCACCGGGTTCTGCGCGGAGCACGCCGCCATCGCGGCGATGGTGACCGCCGGCGAGTACCGGATCGCCCGCATCGTCGCGGTCTGGCGCGACGAGGACGGCGCGCTGTACGTGCTGCCGCCGTGCGGGCGGTGCCGCGAGTTCATTCGCCAGGTCGATCCCGGCAACATCGACACCGAGGTGGTGCTCGGCCGCGGGACCTCCTCGCCGCTGCGTGACCTCCTTCCCCGGTGGGAGTGGCCCGAGCCGCTTGAGTGACGCGTCAGCGCTTGACCGAGTAACGCAAGCTCACCGACTGGTGGTGCGGCCGCGTCTGGGTCAGCTCCAACGGCACGCGTGGGGCCGGCGGCGGGCCGTACATGCGTACGCCGTCGCCGAGCAGGATCGGCGCGATGTGCACGATGATCTCGTCCAGCTCGCCGGCCGCGAGGCATTCCCGCGCCACCGTCGCCCCGAAGATCTCGACGTTCCGGTCGCCCGCGGCCGTTCTGGCCGCCGCGAGCGCCTCGGCCAACCCGCTCGCGACGAACGTGACCTTCGGGTCGTCGGGCAGGTCCAGCGTGCGATGGGTGAGCACGAACACCGGGCCGGTCCAGGCGCCACCGTAGATGCCGTCCACACCGTCGTAGAGCCGGGCCGCCGCGTCGTACCATCCGCGACCGCCGAGCACCGCGCCCGTACCGTCTTTGAGCCGGTCTGCCTCCGGGTCGTCCGGCGCGTTGTCGAACGCCCATTCCATCGCGTGGTCGGGCCCGGCGATGAAGCCGTCGAGCGACATCGTGATGTGCCAGATCGTTCCGCCCATCAACCCACTCTCGCGCAAACCGGGCCTCTTGTGGGGTGGAAGAATCCGGAGCGTGAAATATCTGGTCATGGTGTATGGCAACCCGTGGAGCCGGGAGATGTGGGCCAGCTTCACCGACGAGCAGCGTGCCGAAGGCTTCCGAATCCACAACCAACTGCGGGACAGCCTCATCGCATCCGGAGAGCTGATCATGTCCGAGGCGCTGGCCGACCCGTCCACCGCGACCCGGGTCACCGCCCGCGAGAACGGCGAGGTGGTCACCAGCGACGGCCCGTTCGCCGAGGCGAAGGAGCTGCTCGCCGGGTTCTATCTGGTCGACTGCGACAACCGGGAGAGCGCGGTGGCGATCGCCGCCCGGGTCCCCGAGGCCGCGTTCGGGCTGGTGGAGGTGCGTCCGGTGATGGACATGCGCGGGTTGGAGATGTGACCGACGTCGAGGCCCTCGTGCGCGACCTCACCCCCCAGGTCCTCGGCGCACTCGTGCGGCGCTACGGCGGCTTCGACATGTGCGAGGACGCCGTGCAGGAGGCCCTGCTCGCGGCCACCGTCCAATGGCCGACCGACGGCTTGCCCGCCGACCCGAAAAGCTGGCTGATCACCGTCGCATCCCGGCGGCGGATCGAGATGTGGCGCACCGAGTCGGCGCGCCAGCGCCGTGAGGAGACGGTCGCGCTGCGCGAGCCGCCCGAGCCCGGGCCGGTCTCCGCCGTCGACGACACGCTCACCCTGCTGTTCCTCTGCTGCCATCCGACGCTCACGGCGGCGTCGCAGGTCGCGCTCACGCTGCGCGCGGTCGGTGGGCTCACGAACGCGGAGATCGCCCGCGCGTTCCTCGTGCCCGAGGCGACCGTGGCGCAGCGGATCAGCCGCGCCAAGCAGAAGATCAAGGCGAGCGGCACGCGCTTCACGATGCCGCCGCCGGACGAGCGCGCGGCGCGCCTCGCGGCGGTGCTCAAAGTGCTCTACCTGATCTTCAACGAGGGCTACACGGCGACGTCCGGCGAGGCGTTGCACCGCGTCGAGCTCACCGCCGAGGCGATCCGGCTCACCCGCCAGATCCGCGAGCGGCTGCCCGACGACGGCGAGGTCGCCGGGCTCCTCGCGCTCATGCTGCTCACCGACGCACGCCGCCCGGCTCGTACCCGCCCGGACGGCACGCTGGTCCCGCTTCAGGAGCAGGACCGGGCCCGCTGGGACGGTCCGATGATCGCCGAAGGCGTCGCGCTCATCACCGCCACCCTGCAGCGCGCACCGGTCGGCCCGTATCAGCTCCAGGCGGCGATCGCTGCCGTGCACGACGAGGCGTCGCGCGCCGCCGACACCGACTGGCGGCAGATCGTCGGACTGTACGACGTGCTGAGCAGCGTCGAGCCCGGTCCGATGGTGACGCTCAACCGGGCCGTGGCGGTCGCGATGGCCGACGGTCCTCGGGTGGGCCTGGACCTCCTGCGGGGCGCATCCGACGATCCTGCCCTCCAGAACCACCACCGACTGCACGCGGTCCGCGCGCATCTGCTGGAGCTGGCCGGTGAGCGAGCCGCGGCCCGGACCGAATACGAACTGGCCGCCCGCCGCACGCTCAGCACCCCTGAGCAGCGCTACCTCGAGAGCCGGGCCAAGAAGCTCCGGTGAGCGCCCGGCGCCCGACCGCGTCCGGTATACCAGGCGGGATGGAGATCCGGTACGACTGGCGGGGCCCGTTCGACAGCGCCGAGGTGGAGGCGCTGCACGCCGAGGGCGTCGGCCGTGACCCGGCCGGCTTCGACTGGTGGGAGCAGGTCACCGGCCACAGCCTCGGCTGGGTATGTGCCCGCACCGGCGACGGGGACCTGGTCGGCTTCGTCAACGTGGCCTGGGACGGCGGCAGCCACGCGTTCGTGCTCGACACGCTCGCGGCGCCCCGGGTCCGCCGGCGCGGCGTGGGCACCGCGCTGGTCGAGGCCGCCGCGGAGGGCGCCCGTGCGGCCGGTTGCGAGTGGCTGCATGTGGACTTCGAACCGCACCTGCGGCCGTTCTACCTCCACGCGTGCGGCTTCCATCCCACCGATGCCGGGCTCATCGGGCTGTGAGCCCGCCCGGTTAATGTCGGATCATGACGGAGGAGCGGATCCAGGGACAGGTGTTCGGCGAGGTGGCCGACGACTACGAGCGTGTGCGGCCGGCGTACCCGGCCGAGCTCGTCGACGAGGTCGTCACGTTCGCCGGCGGGCCCGAGGCGGGACCGGCCCTGGAGATCGGCGCCGGCACCGGCAAGGCCACCGTCGCCTTCGCTCGGCGCGGCTACGCCGTCACGGCTGTCGAGCCCGACCCCGCCATGGCGGAGGTGCTCGCCCGGCGCACCGAGGGCCTGCCGGTGACCGTCGTCGCCAGCACGTTCGAGGACATCGCGCCGGACGGCTCGTACGCGCTCGTGTTCAGCGGCCAGGCGTTCCACTGGACCGACCCGGCGACGCGCTGGGACCGGACGGTGGCCGCGCTCGCGCCGGGCGGCGCGCTCGCGCTCTTCTGGACCACCGACCGCGTCGCCGACGCCGACCTGCGCGCCCGGGTCGACGCCGTGCAGCGCGACCTCGCTCCGGCTGTCGTACGCGCCGACGACCCGCCGGCCGGCGTGACGCTGGAGCGGCACCACATGCCGGCGGAGTTCGACACCCGGCCCGAACTGGTCGACCCGAGGACGCGGGTCTACCGCTGGGCACGCCAGCTGTCCACATCGGACTTCCTGGTGCTGCTGTCGACCATCTCGGTCTACCGGCTGCTCGACGAGCCGGTGCGGGAACGGCTCTTCGCCGGTCTCGCGGACGAGATCGGCGACAGCGTGACCCTCGCCGAGGCGACCGTGCTCTACCTGGCGCATACCCGCCGCTAGGGCCATCCGGCGTGCTCGACGAACCCGCCGACCGCGCGAAGCCCGAGCCGGTGGTGGACCGACTCGCCCTGCTCGGCGGCCCGGGCCCCGGCGTCGTCGCCCGGGAGCCGGGCCGGGGCCACGACTTGACGGGGCCGCTCGTCCAGTCCGCGGGCGGCGCGGGCTAGCGGGGCGGTCCGACGTCGCGGCGGCGCAACGTCGCCACCGCGGAGCCGGCCAGCGTGAGCAGGCACTCGGGAAGCTGCCCGTCCTCCAACGCGGCGCCAAATAGCGCCTCGCCGGTGGAGACGTCGCTGTTGGCGTACGCGCTCACGAAGCGTGCCACCCAGCGTGTGTCGTAGCCGGCCTCCTCGATGCCGGGGAAGTCGAGCGTCCACCGGCCGGCCCGCACGTCGTCGCCGACCATGGTCGCGGCCAGGCACCAGGCGACGTCGTAGGCGCCGACCACGCCGGCCCTGTCGACGACGGCGTCGAACGCGCCGACGACGGCGTCGCTGTCACCCTCGAGCGCCAGCCGGATCACCTGCGCGGCGTCGTCGAGCGCATCTGGCGGAACGTCGGCCACGGGCGAACTCTATGCCGCCTCGTCAAGCCGCACCCGTTGTTCGGCCGGGTCGCCCGCACGGGTGCCGTCGTACCACCACAGCTCGGGCACGGTCCGCACCACGAGCACGACGGCGACGACGGTGACCGCGCCGCCGATGCCCACCGCCGGACGGGCGCCGAGCGCCGCGCCGCCGAAGCCGTGCCACAGGTTGGCCAGCTGCGGGCCGCCGACCAGCACGACCGTCATCAGTCCCTGGATCCGGCCGCGCAGCTGGTCGTCGGTGTGCGCCTGCGAGATGGCGTTGCGGAACGTGCTCAGCACGCCGTTCACCGCACCGCCCGCCACCAGCGCCGCGAGCGCGAGCCAGAGCCGCGGGGCCAGACCGAGGAGCACGACGCAGCACCCCCAGGCCACGGCCGCTACCGCCATCAGCGCGCCGTGCCGGGCGGCCCGGCTGAACGTGCCCGAGAGCAGGCCGGCGAGAAGCACGCCGGCGGGGTACGCGGCGAAGAGCAGGCCGAGCTGCTGGCCACCGCCGGGCGGGCCGCCGTACGCCCGCTCGGCGAGCTCGGGATAGAGGGCGAACGGCAGCGCGAAGACCATCGCGGCGAGGTCGATGGCGATGACCGCGACGAGAACCCTGCGAGAGAGCAGGTAGCGCAGGCCCTCGCCGACCCGGGGCCGGATCGTGGGCGTTCCGGCTGCGGGGGGCATCGCGGGCAGGCGGCGGACGGCCCACAGCACGACCGTCAGGGCCAGCGCGTCGAGCAGGTAGAGCGTCGCCGGCCCGACGACCGGGATCAGCGCGCCGGCCAGCAGCGGGCCGACCACCGCGCCGGTGTAGCGGGTCAGCGAGCCGAGGCTGTTGGCCGCGGCAAGCTGTTCGGCCGGCACGACCCGGGGCACCGCGGCGCCCGTCGTGGTCAGCACCGCGCCGTAGCTCGCGCCCTGCAAGGCGACCAGCGCCAGCAGCGCCGCGACCGAGTCCAGCCCGAGGAACGCCTGCAGGAACAGGCCGGCGTAGGCGAGTCCGAGTCCCCCGTTGCCGGCCAGCATCAGCCGGCGGCGGTCCATCGCGTCGGCGAGCGTGCCGCAGCGCAGCGCTGCGACGATCAGCGTGGCCATCGCCACGACCGCGGACAGGCCGATCGCCGCCGACGAGCCCGTCAGCGTGAACAGTTGAGTCGGCACGACCACGACGCCGAACGAGCCCCCGACGGCGGTGACCGCCGACGCCAGCCACAGTCGGCGGAATGCGGGGATCGCGAGCGGACGGCGGTCGACCAGGTAGCCGCCGAATCTCACGGCGCCGCCACGTCGGCGACGACGCACGCGACGTTGTCGGGCGCGCCGGCGTCGTACGCCAGCGCGATCAGCCGATCCACCGACTCGTCGGGAGAGCCGCCCTCCGTCAGCGCGGCGGCGATCGCAGCGTTCGACGCCGTCGTCGTCAGGCCGTCCGAGCAGAGCAGGTAGCGGTCGCCCGGGACGACGTCGTGGACCGACAGGTCGGGCCGGGCGCCGCCGCCCGAGGTGAGCGCGCGGATCAGCAGGGCACGCTGCGGGTGGGCGTCGGCCTCCGTGGGCGACATCCGGCCCTCGTCGACCATCGCCTGCACCCAGGTGTGGTCGGCGGTCAGACGGGACAGCACGCCGC
>DATDJX010000331.1:0-2409 GCA_036520275.1 Asanoa sp. | reverse complement strand
CGTCCATCTCTGCCTGACCCTCGGCCACCTCGGCATGTCCGCCGACGGCGGTCTCGCCGAGCTGGTCACCGTGCCGGCCGCGATGGTGGTGCCGGCCCCGGCCGGCATGGGCGGCGATGTGGCCGCGCTGGCCGAGCCCTTCGCGGTCGCGATGCGGGCGGTCGGCCAGGCCGGTCGCCCGGTCGGAGAGTCGTGCATCGTGCTCGGCGCCGGCGCGATCGGCCTGGCGGTCGCCATCGTGCTGCGGGCCGGAGGCAACGCGGTGACCCTGCTCGACATCGCCCGGGACCGGCTGCGCCACGCCGGCGAGCTGGCGTTCGCGGCCCACGAGGTGCGCGCCGCGGAGGCGGCCGCGCTCCAGGCGCCGGTGGTCTTCGAGTGCTCTGGGGCCGACAGCGCTCCTGACCTCGCCTTCCGCCTGGCCGAGCCCGGCGGCCTTGTGGTCCTCATCGGGCTGCCGGAGTCGCCGAGCACCGTCGACTTCACCGTGGTTGTCCTGCGCGAGGTCCGCGTGGTCGGCAGCATGTCGCACCTGGCCGACGCGGACATGGCGCCGGCGCTGTCGCTGCTCGCGGAGCACGCCGAGGAGGCGTCGCGGATCGTGACCGCGCGGATTCCGCTCGGCGCGACCGTCACCCACGGGCTCGATGCGATGGCCGGCCCTTGGCGCGCCCGCCACGCCAAGATCCTGGTGCGGGTGCACGACGGCGGCTGACGCCCGGCGACCCTCGCTCAGCGGGCGGGATGGCCTCCAGGCGACGCGGGCGGCCGGGAGTGTTTGCGGCGCGGACCCGCCGAGGGATGGCTCGGCTCTGTGGCGGCGGCGCCGGTGGCGTCCGGATCGCCGCTCCAGGGCCAGCGCGGGGCGGCCAGCGTGCAGATCACGTCCCGCACCGCATCGACCGCCAGCGAGCGCACCTGGTCGGTTCGCCACCAAAGGGCGACCACCCGCTCGCAGTGGGCGTCAACCAGGGGGACCAGGGCCACGCCGTCGATGTTGGCGGTGGTCATCGCCAGGCTGTTGGTGACTCCGACGCCGAGCCCGTGGCGCACCAGGGAGACCAGGGTCTGCGGCTGGTTGGTCTGGAGGGCGATGGTCGGGGTGAGGCCGGCGTTGGCGAACGCGAAGTTCGTCTCGAACTGGCGGGCGTGGCCGTCGCGGCTCTCGCCGATCGTCACCAGCGGCAGCGTCGCCACCTGGTGCAGCCGCAGGCAGCTCGCCGGCGCCAGCGGGTGGTCGCGGCGCAAGACCGCCACCAGGGGTTCCCGCCACAGGACGGTGCTGGTGACGCGGTCGTCGTTGACCAGCGGCAGCACCGGGCGGATGGCGAGGTCGATGTCCCCGTTGGCGAGCGCGCTGCTGAGGGCGACGCTCGGTCCCTCCCGCAGGACCAGGCGGACGTGCGGGTGGGTCCGCTGGAGGGTCAGGAACGCCGGTGGGAACAGGTAGGCGGCGGCGCTCGGATAGACGCCGAGCAGGACATCCCCGTGCACGGCGCCGCCACCGCGGTCGGCCATGTCGGAGAGGACGTTCAGGCGCTGGAGGATCTCCTCGGCGTGGGGCAGCAACGCCCGGCCTTCCGGGGTCAGGCGGGCCGGGTGCACCGAGCGGTCCAGCAGCTTGGCCCCGAGCTCCTGCTCGAGATCGGCGACGTGGCTGCTCACCCGCGGTTGCGACCGGTACAGCGCCTTCGCGGCGGCGGAGAAGCCCCCATAATGGGCGACAGCAACGAAGCTGATGATCCAGTCGAGCCGGTAGTTGTATACGCGCCTGAAGTCCATCACGGCTCCTCGCACCCCAGCGGGCCGAGGATACACGGTCGGGCGGCGGGTCGGTCAGCGGATGAACTGGTCCACGTGGTCGGCGCCAAGGCCGACCCGCTGGTAGTGCGCCCGGCAGCGCTCGATCTTGGTGAACACGTCCTCGTAGCCGTTCTGCACGCCGTCCTCGTCGAGGTAGATCATCGCGCCGGTGATGTTGAAGAACGTCACCATCTCCTCGCAGTCCTCCGGCACCGTGAGCGTGTGGATCTCGCCAGGCGGCTCGTAGACGAAATGGCCGGGCTCGGCCACCCACGGATGCTCGAGGTAGCGCCACCTGCCCTTGATCACGTAGCCGAAGACCGCCCCGGGATGGCGGTGGCGGTTGACGATGCCGGAGGAGGTCACCCGCAGCAGGTTGCACCATTGGCCGATCACGGTGTTGAACAGCAGCGGCCGGAACCACACCGTCGGCGCCTGGGGCACCCACAACCGCGGGTCCTCCGGCACCGCCGCGACCGCCATCTCGGGTGGGATGCCGCGGGCGACGTCCACCCGGAGGCCAGGAACGGGACGGGCGCTGTCGGTGGTCATCACGTCTTCCCCTTGTCCTTGTCGCCGGTTGGCCCCTGCTCGTCTTGTTCGGTT
>DATDJX010000330.1:0-4553 GCA_036520275.1 Asanoa sp. | reverse complement strand
TGCCGTACTGCGCGCACGAGGGGATCGGGGTGCTCGCCTACAGCCCGCTCGCGCGGGGGCAGCTCGCGCGGAGCGGCAGCACGGCGCGTGCCGCGGCGGAGGGGGCCACGGCGACCGGCGACGCCGCGATCGTCGCGGCCGTACGCGCGGTCGCCGCCGCCCGCGGTGTGCCGCCGGCCCGGGTGGCGCTGGCCTGGGTGCTCGGCCGGCCGGCAGTCACCGCACCGATCGTCGGCGTGAACCGGCCCGGCCAGGTCGACGACGCGGTCGCCGCCGTGGACCTGGAGCTCACCGCCGAGGAGACGGATGCGCTCGAGGCCCCGTACGTGCCGCGGGAGCCGTACGGCTTCGAGTGACCGACGCCACCTTGCGGCAGAACAGATGACGCGTAATCTAATGACATGACATCTAATTCGATCGCCTCCGTTTCGGTCGTCAGCACCGGCTCCGTGCGGATCCGCCCGGAGCACGTCGGCCCCACCCGCAAGCCGCTGTACCTCTGGCTTTCCACGTCCCGCCGGTGGACCCCGCCGCTGCCGATCAACAGTTACGTCATCGCGCACCGGGACGGCCTCGTCCTTTTCGACACCGGCCAAGACCGGGCCTCGGTGACCGACGCCCGGTACTTTCCCGGCGGGCTCAGCGGTCTCGCCTACGACCGGCTCGGCCGGTTCGCCATCGAGCCCGACCAAACCCTCGCCGCCGGCCTGCGGCGCGTGGGCCACGACGTGCGCGACGTGCACACCGCCGTCGTATCCCACCTGCACCAGGACCACATCGGCGGGCTGCCGCTGCTCGGCGCCGCCCGGATCGTGGTCAGCGAGGCCGAATGGCGGGACATGCGGCGGCCCGCGTCGGAGCTGCGCGGCTTCATGCGCGACCACATCGAGCTGCCCGGGCTGCGTTGGCAGCGAATCACGCCGGAGCCGATCTCCGACGCCGACCTCGGGCCGTTCACGACCGGGCACGACCTGTTCGGCGACGGCAGCCTGGTGGTCCTGCCGACGCCCGGGCACACCGCGGGCTCGCTGTCGATGCTCGTACGTCGGGGCGGCCGGGCTCCGCTGCTGTTGGTCGGCGACCTGGCGTACGACGCGCGGCTGCTCGCCGCCGGCGAGGTGCCCGGCGTCGGCAACCGTACCCGGATGCGGCACAGTGCGGGCATGGTCAACGCGCTCCGGCGGCGCCATCCCGAGCTCGTCGTGCTCGCCGCCCACGACCCGAACGCCGCGGCACTGCTGGAGGCCGCCTGATGGGTCCGGCCGAGGAGCTGCGGTTCCTGATCCTCGCGATCCAGCGCGAGGGGAACCGCGTGTTCGCTGCCGACCTGCGCCCGCTGGGCCTCACGCCGTCGCAGGCGGAGGCCCTCCGGGTGCTGGCCGACTACCAGCCGCTCACGCTGTCGGGGCTGGGTGAGCTGCTCGTCTGCGAGACCGGCGACAGCCCGAGCCGGCTGGTGGACCGGCTGGTCAAAGCCGACCTGGTGCGGCGCGAGCCCGACCCGGTCGACCGTCGCAACGTGACGCTCACGCTCACACCCGCCGGCCGGCGCCTCGCGAAGAAGGTGGCCGCCGTCGAGGAACGCCTGCACGCCACGATCGACCGGCTCGTCGACGGCCAGCCCGTCGACGAGACGCTCGCGCTGCTGCGCGCCTTCGCCTCCGCCTTTCCCGCCGGTCAGGCCGTCGCCCGCCGCGCGGCGGCCGAGCGGGCATCCGGCCCGCGCGCGAGCGGTGGCGACGAAGGCTGAGGCATCGCGGACGAGGCGAGCGCGGGCTTTCGACCCCCGCGCGTCGTCGCTACCGTGCGGGCGTGAAACGGGTCGTCCGGTCGTGGGGGCGAAACTCCCTGACGGCGCTCACCGTGGTGCTGTTGGGATTCGCGGCGCTGGTTTGTGTGGTGGGAGCTCTCGGAGATCATCCGGCCCGGTGGCTCGCCATCCTGGGCGGTCTCGTCGTCGCAGTCGACGTCCTTGCCAGCCTGGCCCTTGCGGTCCGCGCGTTGGTCATGGACGTGTCCTCCCGGCCGCGTGGGCTGCGCGTCCGCGGGCTGCGCGGGACCCGCACCTACCCGTGGGCATCGATCGTGGGGGTCGGCACCGACGAGGGCCTGATCGCCTCCACCGGCCCCTACCATCTTCCCGTCGTCGAGGTGAGCGAGGAGTCCGGCCGGCGCCGCCGGGTTCGGCTGTGGATGCTCGCGCGTTCCCTGAATCGGTCTCTGGCGCCGACGATCGAGCAGCTGGAGGGGATGATCGCGAGCGCGCATGGCGCGCGACCCGGGGGCCTGACAGCACGGGACGTCGTCACCCCGGAAGAGTAGTGGCGGCCGCATCGGCCTTCGTGATCCTCGGCATCACGAGTGGCGGTCAGCCTCCCGCACACCCTCGAGTACCCCGCACCGCAACCCGCCTCACGCCAGGCACTCCCATCCACCGGGGAAATCGCGTTGGGTGGTAGCCACGCACTCCTCCCGACGCGTACCACACCCCACGAAGGACCCGGCACATGGAGACTCTGCGGACGTCGCCGAGCAGGACGGCGGAGTCGCCGACGTGGGCGCCGCTACGGCGGCCAGCCTTTCGCTGGCTGTGGCTCGGGGTTCTGATCAGCTGGACCGGCACGTGGATGCAGACCGTCGGCGCGCAGTGGCTGCTCGTCGACGCGCCCAACGCGGCCGTCCTGGTCTCCTTGGTGCAGGCGGCGAGCACGCTGCCGGTGATGTTGCTCGCGCTCCCCGGCGGTGTCCTGGCCGACGTGTTCGACCGGCGCAGGCTGCTGTTCACGGTGCAGGTCTACTTCTTCATCGTGGGCAGCCTGCTCGCGGTGCTCACCGCCACCGGGCAGATGCCACCCGTCCTCCTGCTCGCCTTCACCTTCCTCCTCGGCGTCGGCGCGGCCGTGCAGCTGCCCGGCTGGGGGGCCGTCCTTCCCGAGCTCGTGCCCAGAACGCAGCTGCGCGCGGCGTCGCGGCTGGATCTGGTCGGGGTCAACGTGTCCCGCGCGCTCGGACCTGCGTTGGCCGGGCTGGTCATCGCTCACCTGGGCGGGGTCCCGGTGGTCTTCGCGCTGAACGCGGCCTCCGTGGTCCTGCTGGCGATCGCCCTGCTCCGGTGGCGCCGCCCGCAGACCCCGTTGTCCAGCCGGGAACGGTTCGTGCCGGCAATGCGTGCCGGCGGCCGCTACGTCTGGCACGAACCGGTCGTGCGACGCATCCTGCTTCGGGCGATCATGTTCGTCGCGCCGGCGATGGCGCTGTGGGCGCTGCTGCCGCTGATCGCCAGCCGGCAGCTGCGGTTGGGAGCCGACGGTTACGGCGCGCTGTTCGGTGCGCTCGGGGTCGGGGCGATCCTAGGCGCCCTGGTGCTCGGCCGGGTGAAGACCGGCGTGTCCACCAACCGGATCCTCGTCGCCGGCGGCGTCGTCTACGCGGCCGCCCTGGCGATGGTCATCACGGTCCGAAGCTTCCCCGCGGCCCTGGCCATCCTGGTCCTCAGCGGGCTCGCCTGGATGGCGGTTACCTCCACCCTGCAAGCCGAGCTCCAGCTGGTGCTGCCCGCGTGGGTCCGGGCCCGCGGCATCGCCATCTACACGGTCACCTTCATGGGCTCCCAGACCGGCGGCGCCCTGCTTTGCGGACTCCTCGCCAACGAGGTCGGCCTGCGACCGGCCGTCCTGGCCGCGGCCGGGGTGGTGCTCGCCGGCGCCATCGCCGGCCTGTTCCGGCGCGTTCCCGAGACCGGCCACCTCGACCCTCAGCCGGCCGTCTACTGGACCGACGCGCGGTTGGCCTTCGACCCCGAGCCCGATGCCGGACCCGTCCTGGTCGCTGTCCACTACACCGTCACGCCCGAGCGGCAGCCGGACTTCCTGCCGGCCATGGACCAACTCCGGCGATCCCGGCGGCGCACCGGCGCGACCCGGTGGGAGCTTTACCGGGATGGCGAACACCCCGACCGTTTCGTCGAGCTGTTCCGCGTGCCCTCGTGGGACGAGCATCTCCGCCAGCACGAGGGCCGACTAACCGCAACCGACCGCGCGATCGAGGAGGCCGCGCTGGCCTTCTCCGACCCCCCGGCCACGGCCGACCACCTGCTCCCGCCCGATGCGGCGAGCCCGTCGCCGACCGCTCAGACGCCACGGGACGGAATACCGGCCAGCTGACGGTCGAGCAGGCCGGCGTCGCGGTGTCCGCGAGGACCTCCGGCCAACCTCAGCGGCATCGGCCATTCCCCGCGATACCGCCCGAAACGGTCCGGAGTGATCTGCCGACTGAGGGACAAATTTGCGCCGAAGCCGTGATACTCGGACTGGATCGGAGGTCGAGCGATGGGTGCACTCGGGCGCAGAATCATGCACGTACTGGTGGCCGGAGCCGGCGCAGCACTCCTGCTCGCCGGCTGTGGGGGCGGCGACTCCTCCACTCCGAGCGGCACCGGCGCCACCTCCGCCACGGCCTCGCCAGCGGCTACGGGCACCAAGGTCACGGCGACGGAGAAGGAGTACTCGATCGCCCTCTCGACCACCACGTTCGCTCCCGGCGTCTACACCTTC
>DATDJX010000329.1:0-2463 GCA_036520275.1 Asanoa sp. | reverse complement strand
GTCGGGTCCGTGCCAGTGCCCGTTGAAGGGGCGGCGAGTCCAGGGGCAATAAGCCTCGTGTCCGGGGAAGCTCGGCGGCAGAACCTGACACGTGGGTGTGGACAGGCGCCTGCCGCCGAGGCGCTTCGCGATCGCCGTTCGGTCGATCGCGAGGTTGACGGCCCGCCGCGCGCGGACGTCGTCGAACGGCGGGCGCCGTACGTTGAACGAGAGGAACCTCGTGTGCGGCTGAGCGTGCACGCGTAGCTGGGATGGAAAGCGGGTGGCGAGTTCCCCGATGTCCGCTGACGCGACCTCCAGCGCCAGGTCGGCGTCGCCGCGGAGCACGGACCTGACCCGAGCGATCGGGTCGTCGTTCATTCGGATGTCGATGCGGTCCGCGTAGCCGTCGGGCTGAGCGGCGTGCGACCACTCGCGGAAGCGCTCGTTGCGCACCAGGACGAGCCGTCGCCCGGGGACGAAGCTGCCCACTCGGTACGGGCCGGTTCCGGGAATCGGCGTGCGCGCGAGCTCACCTTTCGGCGTTCCGGGCGGCGCCGGCCGGGCCCCCGTCTGCGTCAACTTGAACACCAGCTCCGGATCCGGCCGAGCGAGGTGAAACACGACGGTGCCTGCTCTGTCGTCCGTTACCACGCCCGCCCGGAGGTCGCAGCGGGCGGGGGCCCGCGCGCAAGAGCCCGCTCCGCGCAGGCTCGAGTACAAGCCGGCCGCGTCACTATGAGTCGCATACAGGCGCTCGAACTGGCGCCGGAAGTCCGACGCCCGGACCGGAACGCCCGTGGAGTAGCGCAGTCCGGGGCGAAGCCGGAAGCTGTACGTGAGGCCGCCGTCAGTGGGCTGAGGGACCGCAGAGGCCAGGTCGGGCACGAGTTGCGCCGCTCCGGACGCCTCCACGATCTCGATCAGCCCATCGCCCGTGGCCTGCCAGATTCCGGGATGCACGTCGTAGGGGACAGCGGGGTCGAGCACGTCGATCTCGCTGTATTGGACGCGAAGCGTGCCCCCGCGGTGCTCTCGGCCCGTCGGGGCGCCCGCTGCCACCCAGGGCGTTGCCCCGGAGAGCGCCACTGCGACTGGCGCGGCCCCGACCACGTATCGGCGGTGTACTTCACCACTCGGCGCATCCACGGATACAAGCTCGCCCCCGCCCTCGTCGGTTACCCAGACGCCGCCGGCACCGGCTGCGACGCCGGTGGGCGCGTCGCCGACCGGCACGGTCGACGCGACCGAGTCACGCTCCGGGTCGATCCGCGAAAGGGTCCCGTCGAGCTTGTTGATGACCCAAACGGCTCCCGCTCCTGCCGCCACCGGGCCCGCCCCGCCGCCGACGGCGATCTCGGCCTGCGTCTTGCCGCTGCGTGGGTCGATCCGAAGCAGCTTGTGCGCAAGCGGCTCAGCCACCCACACCGAGCCGAAGCCCACCGCCACCCCGCCGGGGGAGTCGGCCAATCGGATGCGCCGGCCCGGTACGCCGGTGCGGCGGTCCAGCGGAATGAGGGCGTCGCCGTCCGCGTCGACAACCCACACGGCTCCTGTACCGACGGACAAGGCGATCGGGCGCCGACCAACCTCGATCGTCTGGACCACCTCGCCCGCGCGGGGATCAATCCGGGACACGCTGCCGTCCAGCGCATTGGCGACCCATACGGCATCCGTGCCCGCCGCGATCCCCGCGGGGGAGCTGCCGACCCTCAGGGTCTGGTCCACATGCCCACCTCCAGGGTCGATTCGCGTCACGGTTCCGTCCGCGCCGTTCGTGACCCAGAGGCGACCCGCCCCGCTCGCGATTCCGGCGGGCGCGGAGCCCACTTCGACGCTCGTCACCACACGTCCGCTGCCGGGGTCGAGAGCGCCGACCCCGTTTGCGGCGATGGCCCGGTCGGGACCGGGTCCGCCGTCTACCAGGACGAGCAGCGCGATCGCTGCCACAGTGAGAATGGCCACGCCACCGAACACCCACCGGAGCGGGCGGCGCCGACCGGCGGGAGCCGTCGTAAGCCGGTCCTCGCTCTCCGTTCGCGGCAGGTCCAGCGCCGGATCCTGGGCGAGCACCGCCGCCTCGAGCCGACGCAGCTCGGGGCCGGGCTCGAGCCCGAGCTCCTCGACCAGGGCGCGCCGTGCCGTGCGGTAGGCGGCGAGCGCGTCGGCCTGCCGGCCGGAGCGGTAGAGCGCGAGCATGTACTGGCCGACGACCCGCTCGCGAGTGGGATGCTGCCCGGCGAGCACCTCGAGCTCGGCGACGACTGCCGAGTGGCGGCCGAGTGCGAGCTCCGCGTCCATCCGGTCCTCGATGGCCTCTAGCCGCAGCTCCTCGAGGCGTTCGGCTTCCGGGCGCGCCCAATGCTCGTCAGCCAGCTCCACGTAGGCCCTTCCCCGCCAGAGCGCGAGTGCCTCACCCAAGAGCCGGACAGCGCGCTCGGGATCACCCGCTCCGAGCGCCCCGCGACCCTCCGCGGCCAGGGC
>DATDJX010000328.1:0-3331 GCA_036520275.1 Asanoa sp. | reverse complement strand
ATCTTGATCCCCTAGCCCGATCATTTCGGGAGGCTGTCGAGTTCTTGCGGCGTTCCGGCGGGACGCGGGCGTTTGTGTCCCGGCAACCCGAGGTGTCGAACGGGGCCATCCCCATGTACCGTAAGAGCCACGAGAGATGCCTGACGTCATCGGGGCCCGCCTTCGGGCTGCCCCGAATTCTGTGCGAGGGGGTCGAGCCATGGGGCGCGGCCGTGCTAAGGCCAAGCAGACAAAGGTGGCCCGGGAGTTGAAGTACCACTCCCCCAACACCGACCTCGCCGCCTTGCAGCGGGAGCTCGCCGGCAGCGGCAAGTCTGACCACGACTTCGACGACGACGACAACGACTACGTCGACGACGAAGACGAGGACGACGACGCGCAGGACGACTCCGGCAACTGGTCGTCGCCGCGCAGCACCCGCTGACCGTTCGGTCACACACGAGCACGCGGCCACCACCGCGTGCTCGCGCCTGTCCGGTGCCCGGCGACCAGCAAGAACAGGGTTTGCGGCCGCGCTCAACGGGGACGGTTCGTGAACTCCTGGAACTGCGACGGGAATACCTGGTTCCAGCCCACCGCGTCGGGCGCCGGTTCGCCGTCGGCGCGCTTGCGCCACACCGCTTCCGCCTGCGCGACGATGGAGCCCAGGCCGGCGGTCTCGCGGACCCGCTCGGTCACCGAGCCCCCGACGGTCGAGTCATTGTGCTCGGGCATGGTCCAACACTCCCTCGAGTAGGCGGATCTTCGTGTCGCGGCAGTGCGCCGTGACCGTCGCGTCGAACCGGCCGAGCTCGAAAAGCCGGTTGGATGCCTGTCCACCGCCGCAGAACCCGAAGTACGGACAGGACACGCGGCAGCTCTCCACGCCGGCCAGGAACTCGGCGATCCATCCGCCCGGCGCCGCGACCGTCTCGCCGACGATCTCGTGCAGCGGCCGGTCGAGCACGTTGCCCGACGCGAAGTCCCCGTAGTGCGGATCGGTGAAGCCCGCCAGCTCCGGTGAGAACATCACGACCCGGCCGTCGCTCGCCACCGTCGGAATGGGGTCACGCTGCCGGGGCAGCAGGTCGTCGGCGTCACCGGCGAGTACCCCGCCGGCGTAGCGCAGCGCCCACTCGATCTCCCGCAGCTCGATCCGCGGGTCGGCGAGCCACGCCGCGGCCAGCTCGGCCCAGAACCCCTGCACGGCCTCCGCGGACCGCTCGTTGTCGCGGGTGTTGACGCCCTCGCGCTCCTCGATGTTCACGCCGAGCCAGAAGCAGCCCAGCTCGGCGAAGAACCCGTAGAGCTCCTCGGCCAGCCCAGGACGGGGGTCGGACACCACGCAGATCACGGCGAACCGGATCCCGTGCCCGCGCAGCGCCGCCACGCCGCGCATGATGCGGTCGTACGCCGGCCGGCCGGCCCAGTCGACCCGCAGCGACGTCTCGGCCCGCGGGCCGTCGACGCTGAGGCCGATGCGTACGTCGTGCTCGAGGAAGAACTCGCACCACCCGTCGTCGATCAGGGTCGCGTTGGTCTGTATGTGCTGCTCGACGCCGCGGAACGGCGCCATGAGCGCGGCGAGGTGCTCGCGGCCGGCGCTGAGCGGCTCGCCGCCGTGCCAAACGACGCTGAACCGCTCGTTGTCGGCGGCCCAGCGGTTGACCGACGCCGCCACCGACTCCGCGACGGCCACCGGCATGCGTGCGTCGACCTTGCGGTGCGGCAGGTAACAGTAGGCGCAGTTGAGGTTGCACAGCGTCGTCGGTTGCATCAAGACGTACGACGGCACCGCGGCGATCCCCCGAAGCCCGCTGAACGTCGACACGCCAAACAGGCTAGGTGTAGTCACCCGACCGGGTGAACCCCCTAGCGGTCCTTTTGGCGCCGGGAATCGATCACCCGCGGGTGTGTGAACCGATCATGTGCACCGAGCCCGATCCCTCGATGATCTCGCCGGCCTGCCACGCCTTCACGCCGCGACCCAGCAGGAAGGCCATCGCCCGGTCGGCGTCGGCCGCGGAGACGATCGCGAACATGCCGACGCCCATGTTGAACGTCGACTCCATCTCCGAGTCGTCGATCCGGCCCTTGGTCTGGACGAGGTCGAAGATCGGCTGCGGGCGCCAGGTCGAGCGGTTGACCACCGCGTCGAGGTGGTCCGGCAGCACGCGGACCAGGTTGCCCGGGATGCCGCCGCCGGTGACGTGGGCGAACGCCCGGACCTCGCACTCCGTCGCCAGGTTGAGGCAGTCCTTGGCGTAGATCTTCGTCGGCGTCAGCAGCTCCTCGCCCAGCGTGCGCTGCGAGCCGAACTCGTCGATGACCGTGTCGAGGCGGAGTCGGCCGGCGCCGAGCAGCACCGCTCGCACGAGCGAGTAGCCGTTGGAATGCAGGCCGGTCGAGGGCATCGCGATGACAACGTCGCCGACCTCGACCCGCTCGCCGCCCAGCAGGTCGCTCTCCTCGACCACGCCGACGCCGGTCGCCGACAGGTCGTACTCGTGGGGACCCATCACGCCCGGGTGCTCTGCGGTCTCGCCGCCGAGCAGCGCGCAGCCCGCCTCCTGGCAGCCGATCGCGATGCCCGCGCCGATCTCGGCCACCCGGTCGGGGACGACCTCGCCGCAGGCGATGTAGTCGAGCAGGAACAACGGCTCGGCGCCGCAGGCGACCAGGTCGTCGACGACCATCGCGACGAGGTCGATGCCGACCGTGTCGTGGATGTTCATCTGCTGGGCGATCGCCAGCTTGGTGCCGACGCCGTCGGTCGACGAGGCCAGGATCGGTTGCTTGTACTTGTCGAGGTTGAGCCGGAACAGACCGGCGAAGCCCCCGATGCCGCCGATCACCTCGGGCCGCATCGTCTTGTGGACGTGCTTCTTGAGCTGCGCCACGGCCTGCTCGCCGGCGTGGATGGACACGCCGGCCTCGGAGTAGGTGACCGTGCGGTGCCGGCTCGATCGCTTGCCGCCGGGCACCCACGGCGTGCGGTCGGACCCGCCTCCGTTGCCGGCTGCCGAGCTGTCATGAGCGCCTCGGCGCTGCGAGACGTGCGTCACGGTGACTCCCTAACTGTTCCGCGCATGGCGAAGCTGCGACCCCCGCTACGGGCGGCGCAGCACATCTCCCGAGCCCGCGCCGGCGGCCACCCGCTGGCCCGCCACCCGGGCGTCGATGTCCTGCTCCGCGGCCGACGCCGGCTGGCTGCCGACACCGACCCGACGGCCGACCCCTTCGAGCACGTGCTTGCCGATGAGATGTCCGGCGGGCAGCTCGATCGGGTATTCCCCATCGAAGCATGCCCGGCACAGGCGTGTCTTCGGCTGCTCGGTCGCGGCGACCAAAC
>DATDJX010000327.1:0-3127 GCA_036520275.1 Asanoa sp. | reverse complement strand
GAGCCGCGCCGTGGTCGCGGCGACGGCCTGTGCGCTGCTCGTCTCCGCGCCGGCGCAGAGCAACCTGCGCTTCGGCCAGGTCAGTGTGTTCATCGTGTTGCTGGCGCTGGTCGACGCGCTCGGGTTGACGCCGACGCGCTTGCGCGGCGTGCTGGCCGGCGTCGCCGCCGCCATCAAGCTGACGCCGCTGCTCTTCGTGGTCTTCTTCCTGGTCGCCCGCAGGCGCGACGACTTCCTGCGGTCGGTCGCCGCGTTCGTCGGCTGCGGCCTGGTCGGCCTCGCCGCCCTGCCCTCCGACAGCGTGCGCTACTGGACGTCCGCCGTCGCGGCCACCTCGCGGATCGGCGACCTCGCCTCGCTGGGCAACCAGTCGGTGCGCGGAATGCTGCTGCGGGTCGGCGTCGAGCAGTCGGTCCTGCCGGTGCTGTGGCTCGCGATCGTGGCGACGATCTGTGCCGTCGCGCTGCTGCGGGCGCGGCAACTGGTTCTCGCCGGCGACCACACGCGGGCGGGCGTCCTCGTCGGCTGCGCGACCGTGGCCGCGTCGCCCGTCTCGTGGACGCACCATCAGCTCTGGACGGTGCTCGCGGCGATGCTGCTCGTCGCCGCCGACGGTGCGCTGCAGCGGATCGCGGGTGCCGCGCTGTTCGTCGCCATGACGCTGTCGCTGGGGATCGTGCTGGCGCCGGTGTCGACAAGGCCGGGCGTCCAGTTCGCGCTGGAGAACGCCCGTACGCTCGGCGCGGTCGCCGTGTGCTGCCTGGGCTTCGGCGGCGTGGCCGTGGCGGCGCTGTCGGTCCGCCGGCGGGTCTGGTGGCGGGCGGCGGCAGCCGGAGCCGCCGGCCTGGCGTTGGTCGCGCTGCTGCCGCTGCCGGCGGGCGCCGACCCGACCTTCAAGGCGTATTCGGCGGCCGACGTGCGAAACCCGCGCTACTTCTACGCGTGCGCGAGCCCGTCGGCGTGTGCGGCGTTGGTCTCCGGCTCGGCGGTCGGGTTCCGCATCGCGCACGAGCGGACCAAGGTCCGGGTCAACGGCGTGGTGGACGCCGCGGTGGCCCGGATGGAGTACCGCTCGGCGCCCGGCGGCGCACCGCGGCTCATCCCGCTCGTGGAGTGGTTCCCCGGCCAGCGCGGTTTCTCGTTCCGCAGCGCCACGCTCGCTCACGGCCGGCTGACCGCGTATGACATGGCCGGCGTGCTCGTCGCCGATCTCTCGCCCTAGGCGTTCTGCCCGTCGACTGCTCCCGGACCGGCGTGCGGACCTCGCCGCAGATCACCCTGCCCGGCAGCACAGGCCTAGTCGATGTCTTCGGCCCAGGCGCGCCAGTCGTCGAGGACGCCGTGCAGGGTGGGGGTCAGCCAGCCCGGCGCGGAACGCCGGAACACGCCCGGGTCCAGGGCGCCGGCGCCCTCGGGCAGCACGCCCAGCAGGTCGGGCACCAGGTCGGTGAGGTTGCACCAGTGCACGAGCTCCGCTTGCGCTGGCCAGGCACCGACCACGATCCCGGCCGGAACGGCCCGGCGGGCCAATGCCTCCAGCGTGAGCGCGGTGTGGTTGAGCGTGCCCAGACCTGAGCGGGCGACCACGACCGCCGGCGCGGCGAGCGAGACGGCCAGGTCGGCCACCGTCCAGGGCTCACCGGACGGGCGCAGCCCCATCGGGACGAGCAGGCCCCCCGCACCCTCGATCAGCACAACGTCGTGCTCCTCGGCCTCCTCGCGGACGGCATCGAGGACGGCGTAGAGCTCGAGCGGGTCGGCCTTCGCAACCCGGGCGGCGGCCAGCGGGGCCAGGGCCTCCGGGAAGGACGCGATGGTACGGGCGCTCGCCGGCGCGGCGAGCCATCGTACGACGTCCACATCGGACGGCTCGCCGAGGTTGGTGCCGGTCTGGCCGGGTTTGACGACCGCGACTCGCAGGCCGGCCGCCTGCGCGGCGACCGCGACGGCCGCAGTGACCACGGTCTTGCCGACGCCCGTGTCGGTTCCGGTCACCAGGACCGGTCCGCGCCACGCCGCGAGACCCTCCCCCGCCCTCACATCGTCACCCCTCGCCCGATCCTGCCGTTATCCCGTCGAACTTCCGGATTGCGACCCCGCCGGCGCGAGATCGCCGCGAGACCGAGCGCGAGAGACGGCGCGGGGCACGCCCTGCCCGATGGCGCGACGCGACCGCGGGCACGCTCGGGGACATGGCGCACACTCCGCGCGCGTCGGCACGGGGATCATGGGGCGCACTCCGCCACGACGGCGAGGGCGCGGGCGAAGTCGACGCGGGAGACGCCCGCGTTGACGGTCAGCCGCAGGCGCGAGCGTCCGTCCGGAGTAGCCGGTGGCCGGAAGCACCCGACCGCGACGCCGCGGTCGAGGCAGTCGGCCGCCCAGGCGACGGCCGTCTCCGGGCCCGGTGCCTCCACCGAGACGACGGCGGCGTCCGGTTCGGACACGGCGAGGCCGGTCGTGCGCAGGCGAGCGACGATCGTCGCCGCACGGGCGCGCACCTCGCCGCGCAACGCGTCGCCGACCACGCCGGAAGCGAGCCGTTGGGCGGCCGTCACGCCCGCCGCGAGGGCAGGCGGCAGAGCGGTGTCGAAGATGAACGTCCGTCCGGTGTCGACCAGCTCGCGGATGAGCGGGCGCGGCGCGGCCACGATCCCGCCCGCGCCGCCCAACGCCTTGGACAACGTCGCGGTGACGACGAGGTCGGGCTCCCCCGCCAGCCCGGCCGCCGCAACGGCACCCGAGCCGGACGGCCCAAGGACGCCGAGCGCGTGCGCGTCGTCGACGAGCAGCACTGCCCCGTGCCGGCGCGCCGCCGCGTGCAGCTCGCCCAGGGGCGCAAGGTCGCCGTCAACGGAGAACACCGACTCGGTCACCACGACCGCTGGCCGCCCCGCCGCCGACGCGGCCGCCAGCGCGGCTTCGGCGGCGGCGACGTCGCGGTGCGCGTACACCGTCGTCTCGGCCCGCGAGATCCGGCACCCGTCGATCAGGGAGGCATGGTTGTGCGCGTCGGACACCAGCAGCGTGTCCGGCCGTGCGGCGAGGGCCCGGACCGCACCCACGTTGGCGAGGTAGCCGGACGAGAACACGAGCGCCTCGGCGGCGCCGAGCCAGCCGGCCAGCG
>DATDJX010000326.1:0-6390 GCA_036520275.1 Asanoa sp. | reverse complement strand
GTCTTCCGCAAGCAGTACGCGGAGACCGAGGAGGAGGCTGACCGCTGGTACGAGGATCCCGACCACAACCGGCGGCCGCCCGAGCTGCTGCCACGCGACGAGGTCGCCCGAGCGATCAACAACGAGGTCAAGGAGGGCCGCGGCACGGAGCACGGCGGCATCTTCCTCGACATCGCCTCGCGCCGGTCGGCCGACTACATCACCAAACGCCTGCCCTCGATGTACCACCAGTTCAAGGAGCTGGCCGACGTCGACATCACCGAGGAGCCGATGGAGATCGGCCCGACCTGCCACTACGTGATGGGCGGCGTCGAGGTCGACCCAGACTCGGGTGCGGCGTACGGGTCGGTCCACGGGCTCTTCGCGGCGGGCGAGGTGTCCGGCGGCATGCACGGCTCCAACCGGTTGGGCGGCAACTCGCTGTCCGACCTGCTGGTGTTCGGCCAGCGGGCCGGCGCGCACGCCGCCGGGTACGTCGACGGGCTCGGCGGGCGCCCAGCGGTGTCGTCGGCCGACGTCGAGGCGGCCGTGGAGACCGCGCTGTCGCCGCTGTCCCGCGACACCGGCGAGAGCCCGTACGTGCTTCAGCAGGACCTGCAGGCCGTGATGGGCGACCTGGTCGGCATCATCCGGCGCAAGGGCGAGCTGGAAGACGCGATCGGCAAGCTCGCCGAACTCCGCGAGCGGGTGGCCAAGGTGAGCGCGGTCGGCGGCCGGCGCTACAACCCCGGTTGGCACCTGGCGCTCGACCTGCGCAACATGCTCGTGGTGTCGCAGTGCACCGCGCTCGCGGCCCTCGAGCGGGAGGAGTCGCGCGGCGGCCACACCCGCGAAGACTTCCCGCAGATGTCGCCGCAGTGGCGGGCCGTCAACCTGGTGTGCTCGCTCGATCGGGACAAGGTGCAGCTCGAACACAAGCCGGTGCCGAAGATGCGGCCGGAGCTGATCCGGCTCTTCGACCGCGCGGAGCTGGCCAAGTACCTGACCGAGGACGAGTTGGCGGACTTCGACGCACAGACGTCCGCGGGTCCTGTCCTAGCCGAGGGAGCGAACAAGTAGTGAGTGTCAAGCGCCACTTCAGGGTCTGGCGGGGCGACGCCGGCGGAGGCGACCTGCAGGACTACCAGGTGGAGGTGAACGAGGGCGAGGTCGTCCTCGACATCATCCACCGCCTGCAGGCCACGGAGGCCCCCGACCTCGCGTGCCGGTGGAACTGCAAGGCCGGCAAGTGCGGCTCGTGCTCGATGGAGATCAACGGCATGCCGAAGCTGAGCTGCATGACGCGGATGTCCACGTTCGAGGACGACGCGACGATCACGGTGACGCCGCTGCGCACGTTCCCGGTCATCCGCGACCTGGTGACCGACGTGTCGTTCAACTACCAGAAGGCCCTGGAGACGCCGGCGTTCGCGCCACCGCCGGGGCTGGCGCCGGGCGAATACCGGATGCAGCAGGTCGACGTGGAGCGCTCGCAGGAGTTCCGCAAATGCATCGAGTGCTATCTCTGCCAGACCACCTGTCACGTCATCCGCGACCACGACGAGAACAAGAAGTCGTTCGCCGGGCCGCGCTACTTCATCCGGGCCGCCGAGCTCGACATGCATCCCCTCGACGACCGTGACGACCGCAAGCAGCACACGCAGCAGCACCAGGGCATGGGCTACTGCAACATCACCAAGTGCTGCACCGAGGTCTGCCCCGAGCACATCAAGATCACCGACAACGCGATCATCCCGATGAAGGAGCGCGTGGTCGACCGGCGGTACGACCCGGTGGTGTGGCTGGGCAGCAAGATCTTCCGGCGGCACCCCGACGACGACCAGCTGATGGAGGCCGGCACCCGGCACGCGCTGGTCGGACCGGGCGTGCCGGGGTCGAGCGCGGGCGCCGGCTCCGTCGACGAGATCCCGGCGGCACGGCGCGTCGGCGCCGAGGCGCAGCGCGGGGTCAACTGGCACCGCTCGCTGCCGCCGGCGCGCATGGCGGCCCTCGGCGACGACGGCAAGCTGCCGCTGTCCGAGATCGCCTTCGACCGGGCCGGGTCGGCGTCGCCGTTCGGCGACGACGTCACTTTCCCGATCCCGCCGGAGCACCTGAACTACGCCCACCCCGACCAGAAGTAGGTCCTTCACCGCGTCGTTGCCGGTATGCACGTCGCCATACCGGCAGAATCGGTGTCTTTGCTCGGGTGGGGCGGGGTCAGGAAAGGTGGTCGCCGGCCCGCAGCGCCGCGACGATCGGGGCGTCGGCCGGTAGCCACGGGACGCTGTCCAGCTCGTCCGCGCCGAGCCAGCGGACTTCGGCGTGTTCGAGCGCGCGCGGCTGCCCGGTCTCGTCGTCGGCCAGGCGGGCCAGGAAGATCTTGAGGACGGTCCGGCGGTGGCCGAGCCGGATGTCGCCGCCGAGCCGCTCGCCGACCTCGATCCGCACGCCGATCTCCTCGACGCACTCGCGCACGAGCGCGCCGAGCTCGGTCTCCCCGCGCTCCACCTTGCCGCCGGGGAACTCCCACAAACCGGCCAATTCGGGCGGACGCGCACGTGCGCATCCTAATACCTTGCCGTCGGCTATTATCGCCGCTCCCACGATGACCCTCATCGGCCGTTCGGTGCGCACGGCGCCCCAGCGTGCCAGAGAAATCGGTATTTTGGGCGCCTGAGCCGTCCCCAAGGACACCACACGACGGATTTGTGGGCGTGGACACGGGGGCCGGTCAGCGAAAGACTGGGCAGACCGACCGATGACGAGATGGCGACAGTTTGGCCACAAGCCGGCAACGACGCCAGGGAGGTGGGCCATGCGAGCCCTGTGGAGCGCGCGGGCGCGTAAAGACGCGCTATCCGACGCGCTCGCTCTGCTGGCGGGGTGGACCCGCGAAGACAAGCAGCTCAAGCGCACGTTCGTACTCGACGACACCCAACACGCCGCCCTCACCGAACGCGTCAAGGTCTGTTCCGACGCCTTCCATCTGAGGGCGGAGATGCGCCGGCTCGACGGCTACACACAGGTGCAGGTCTCCGCCGAAGACGGGGCGGCGATCACGGAGCACGAGGTCACGCTGGCGGCGCGCATCGAAGACGCCTACCGCGTCGTCACCGAAGCCGACTAGCTCGACCTCAGCGCAGGTACGACGCGCCGTTGACGTCGATCACGGCGCCGGTCAGCGACTCCGTGCCCGGGGTCGCCAGGAAAGCGACGAGCCGGGCGACCTCCTCCGCCGCCGCCACGCGCCCCAGCGGGATGTCCGCCACGATCTGCGCGCCTTGCGGGCCGCTCAGGTACGGCCCGGCCATGTCCGTCGCCACGTACCCGGGCGCGACGGTGGTGATGAAGACGTTGTGCGGGGCGAGGGCCTTGGCCAGCGACTGGGCGAGGCTGTTCAGGCCGGCCTTGCTCGCACCGTAGGCGGCGTGCGTGGGTTCGCCGCGGAACGCCCCGCGGGATGAGACGTTGACGATGCGCCCGCCGCCTCCATCAACCATGTGCGGCACCACGGCGTGGATCAACGTGGCGGGTCCGATCAGGTTGGTGTCGAGCGTGCGCCGCCAGACGTCCAGCCACTCCTCGAACGACGTCTCCAGCACCGGCTGGCGTTCGTAGATGCCGGCGTTGTTGACGAGGATGTCGACCCGCCCGTACCGCTCGAACGTTCGATCGACGAGCCGGCGAGCCTCGGCCGGGTCGCCGAGGTCGGCGCGCAGCACGACGTGGTCGCCGGCGGGCAGGGCCGCGAGCGTCTCGCGTGCCGCGTTCTCATTGCTGCCGTAGTGGACGACGACGCTCGCCCCTTGCTCGGCGATCTCCCGCGCGATCGCCCGTCCGATCCCCCGCGACGCGCCCGTCACCAGCGCCACGGCACCCGCCAACGTCATGACTCGGATCATGCCCGGTTGCCATAGCCGGATAGCTTCGGGGTCGTGGCAGGCTTGACCACAAGGACCAGTTCCGGCTGGTCGAGCATCGTCGCGGACGACGCGTGCCTGACGTCGATCTGTCCACATCGGATTACGCGCTGCGATTGTCCACGATGCGCTCAACTATCCGATATCCACATTGGGCTCGGGCCATCGACCGTCGTTGACGAGCCGGTTCGATGGCAATATGTTGGCGCAAGAACGCGGGCCGGTGTTAGATCCACAGTCCCGCGCTTCCGGCACCATTGATCACCAGGGGGCAGGGTTGTGCTTAGCGGGCGCACGGAGCGCCCGGGACCATGGTGGACGTTGGCTTGTCGGGGTGCGACGGCGTCCCCTGCGGCGTCGCCGGATGCTCGACGGGTCGGGCGGCTTCGCGGCTGGTGTTCTGGCCGGCTCCGCCGCGGGCGCGTTCGACGGCTCGTCCTGGAGCGCGGCTGCGCAGTAGGCGGCGGGCGTCCATCGCCGACGTGCGATCGGCGCTCCTCGATAGGCGTAGGAGGCCACGCCGACCCTGGGCGGTGCTTTCCTGCGCACCGGTCAACCGCATTTCGGCAAGAAGGATCGAGGTAGAGGTTTCGGTGCCTCGGCTCGCGGTGTGCCGATCCAGCTCGTACCGGTCAAGCGGCGGAGCTGCCTCGCCGGCCGCCCGGGCCTGCCTGGCAATCGAGGAGGGCGGCCGGCGGCTGGTTGGGTCAGTACACGGTGACGCGGTACGCGTTCGCGGCTTCGCGAACAGGCTGGAAGTAGGTGGTGCCGCCGGTCCGGCAGTCGCCGTTGCCGCCCGAGGTGAGGCCGAGCGCCTTGGAGCCGTCATAGAGCGGGCCGCCGGAGTCGCCGCCCTCGGCGCACACGGTGGTCTGGATCAAGCCGCTCACGGTGCCACCGGGATGACCGACGTATCGCACCGAGACGTTCAGCGCGGTGACTGTCCCGCTGTGGGTGCCGGTCGTCGACCCCTTGCGGGTCACCTTCTCTCCGACGAACGCGTCCGCAACCGTGTAACCGCCGGGGTGGGACAGCGACGTGTTGTCGTAGCGGACCAGCGCGTAGTCGTTGCCCGGGAAGCTGTATGCGATGGTCGGGCCGATCAGCGTCGTGTGGCCGGAGTTGGTGTACCAGGTGCTGGCCAGTTTTCCGCAGTGCCCGGCGGTGAGGAAATAGTAGGTGCTGCCGCTGACGGCGTTGAAGCCGAGTGAGCAGCGGTACTTGCCGCCGTAAATCGCGTCACCGCCGGAGAGCAGTGGCTTGAGCACACCGGCCACGCGCACCACCCGCAGGGCACCGGCGTTGACGCCGGCAGCACGCCTGATCGTCGCGACCTCGGCGGCGGATACGCTGCTGTCGGCGTTGACTACGACGCGGTCGGATGCGGCGTCCGCGTACCAGGCGATGCCCTCGACGCCCGAGCGCTGCACCGCATTGCTCACCGCGGAGAGCCGGCTGGCGCCGTACTGCTGAGGGGCCGCCGCCGCGGTGGTCGGCAGGGCGAGCGCGCCGGCAGCGACCATGCCTGCGGTGATGGCGAGCAGCCGGACGAATCGGCCGCGGTAAGGGGGGTGCTCGATCGTCACTGTCTCCTCCTCAGGAGTGGAAGGACCGGCCGGGTGGGGTCCCGTGCGTGGTCTCGGACGAGGCATCGTCGTCCTTCGACGTGCTCGCCGAACCACCGGTCCAGTCAGTATCGGCGGCGATCAATGAGGCCGCAAGGCCGGTGCATCGACCGCTTCGAAAGGCGCAGGGCGTTTCGATGCAGTGGAACTCATGGAGGTCACGAGGATCCCCGGCCGCGCCTACCTGCGTCCCTGTGACGCGGCACCATGCCCCGACGCTGAAGTGATCGGTGGCACGGCTCACGGGAGGTCGTCATGGCGGTCACGCTTCCGGCACCACTGATCACCAGCGGGCAGGGACTCCCGCGGGTCTGCGTACGACACGGTGAGCCGGCTGACCGGCATAAGTCCGTGGTATTCCGGTCCAAGACACCGGGCTGGACGTACCTGCTGATCGTCCTCGGCGTCATCGTCTTCGCCATCGTCGCGGCCGTCCTGCAGAAGCGGGTCAAGGCGCCGGCGTGGCCGTTCTGCCCCCGGTGCGCGGCCTTGCGCACCCGGCGGCTGCTCATCGGCGTCGGGTTGGTGGTGCTGGCCGTCGCCCTCGTCGTCGTCGCAGCGTCGCTGTTGCCGGACTCGTCCGCCGCGCCGGTGGCGGTAATCGCGTTCGTCGCCCTGCTCCTCGCGGGACTGATCGTGATCGCCTTGTCGAGCTGGGTTGGGATCGCCTCGGGCTTCGCGTCCCGCGACGGCACGGCCGTCGAAATCCGTAAGCCGGCACCGCGGTTCGTCGAGGAGGCGCAGCCCGCGCAACACTGGGCCCTTCAGCAGCGTGCCGCGCAGGAGCGGGCGGCCCACCAATGGGCGGCCCAGCAGGCAAGCTTCCGGCAGCAACCGCCCCGCTGATCCGGTGGCACGCGCGC
>DATDJX010000325.1:0-2088 GCA_036520275.1 Asanoa sp. | reverse complement strand
CTTGTTTGTGGGACGTGCTGCCCAACGGAAGGTAGACGTGGTCGTCGAGGAGCCGGTGATACGTGTGGACGCAGTCGCCGGCAGCGTAGACGTCGAGGAGGTCGGTGCGCATGCCGCGGTCGACCGCGATCGCGCCGCGGTAGCCCAGCGCCGCACCGGCCTCGGCGGCGAGCGCGGAGTCCGGTCGGACGCCGGTCACGATCAGGACGACGTCGCTGTGGTAGGCGCCTCGGTCGGTGTCGACGATGAGGTCGGTCCCGTCGGCGGTGACTGCGTGCGCCTTGGTCGCGGCTTGGACGGTGACGCCGTTGCCACGCAGATGGTCGGCCAGCGGCTCGGCCAGTTGCGGGTCGATCGTGGACATGATCTGGTCGAGTTGCTCGAGCAGGGTGACCCGAAGCCCTCGGGTGGTGAGCGCTTCGGCCATTTCGAGGCCGATGTAGCCGCCACCGATGATGATCGCTGACCGTGCGTGGCGCTGCTCGACCGACGCGAGCAGGGCGAACATGTCGCCGATGGTGTGCAGGACGTGGAGGCCGTCGGCCGGGCCGAGATGCTCGAGACCGTTGATCGGCGGCAGCGCGGGGACGGCGCCGGTGCCGACCACGAGGCGGTCGTACGCCAACTCGGTGGTCGTGCCATCGGTGCGGCTGGTGGTGACGGTGTGCGCGTCGGGGTCGATGGCGGTGGCGTGGTGATCCAAGCGCAGGTTGAGCCCGGCACGGGCGAGGTCGCCGGCGCTGCGGTGGGCGAGTTGGTGCCAGTAGGGCACGTCGCCGGAGACGTGGTACGGGATGCCGCAAATGCTGAAGTTGGGGTACCGGTCGGCGACCAGCAGCGTGACCTCGGCGGTCGGGTCTACCTCGCGCGCGGCCAGACCGGCGCTGATGCCGGCGTCGCTGCCGCCGATGACGAGCAGGCGCACATGCGTCCCTTCACCGTGCGGGAACGCCGAGGTCGTCGAGCAGGCCGCGCACGCGGCGTTCGAGTTCGTCGCGGATGGGCCGTACGTCGGCGACGTCGAGGCCGGCGGGGTCGTCGAGTTCCCAGTTCTCGTAGCGGGTTCCGGGGAAGATCGGGCAGGCGTCGCCGCAGCCCATGGTGACGACGACGTCGGCGGCGCGGACCACCTCGTCGGTCCAGGGCTTGGGGTATTCGCCGGCGATGTCGATGCCGCGTTCGGCCATGGCGGCGGTTGCGGCGGGGTTGACCTCGTTGCCGGGCTCGGTGCCGCCGGACCATGCGATGGCGCGATCGCCGGCGAGGTGGCTGAAGAAGCCCAGCGCCATCTGGGAGCGGCCGGCGTTGTGGGTGCACAGGAAAAGCACGATCGGCTTGCCCTCGTCGCGGCGTCCTTCGACCTTGGCGAGGGCCTGCAGGCGTTGGCGGCAGAAGCGTTCGGCGAGCAGCGGCAGGTAGTGCGGGATGCTGCTCCTCGTGGCGAACTGGTCGTAGCTGGTGTGCAGGAACCGTTCGACGGTCTCGGTGCCGAAGACGGTGTCGAATTCGCGGCCGAGGTTGACGGCCGCGGTGCGCAGGGCGAGCTGCTGGTCGATGGACAGGTCCCGGTGGTCGTAGGGCAGCGTGAGGTCAGTCATGGCTGGACTCCATGGTGCGCAGGGCGGGGGCGAGGCGGTCGACGCGTACCGCGATGTCTGCGAACGCGGCCTCGAACGCGGCATCGGTGTCGGCTGGTGCCGGGTCCGGCACAGACCAGTGCAGGCGTACCCGACCGGCGAGGCTTTCGTGGGCGTTGTCGCACACGGCGATGACCAGGTCGTCGTCGCCGACGACGTCGTCGACGTGCGCGGTCGCGGCTGGATCGAGTGTCAGGCCGTGCCGGTGAGCGACGCTGATGGCGCGCGGGTGCACCCGTGGCGCGGGGTGGGTGCCGGCCGACGCCACCGGCCGTCCGGTGCGTCGCCGTAACATGGCCGCGGCGAGCTGGGAGCGGGCGGAGTTCTGGGTGCAGACGAAGACGACCCGTTGGGCATCGCGAAGCGGCGCGGGCGTCAGGGAGGCGAGGGCGTCCGTGTCGAGTCGCAGATAGGTACGCCGGCGGTCGCCCTCCGAGCGCGAGCGGGCGAC
>DATDJX010000324.1:0-5626 GCA_036520275.1 Asanoa sp. | reverse complement strand
GGAGCTGGAGGAGGCGGGACGGATGGACGGCGCGTCCACCCTGCGGATCCTGTTCCGGATCATCATCCCGCTCAGCCTACCGGCGATCGTGGTGTCCGCCATCTTCGCGTTCCTGCTCGGCTGGAACGACGTGCTGTTCGCGTCCGTGCTCACCAGGCCGGAGACGCAGACGGCGGCGGTCGCGCTGTCGATTTTCGGGAGTACCCAGGAGGGTGGCGCCCTGCCGGTGTACTCCCAGGTCATGGCCGCCGCGCTGGTCACCGCCGCACCGGTCGTGCTGCTCTACCTGGTGTTCCAGCGTTACCTGGTCGGCGGCCTGACGGCCGGCGGCGTCAAGTGACGCCATGACAACCGCCGCAGTGGTCGGGTGCGGGGACGTCTCCGTCGTGCACCTGCAGGCGATCGCGAACCTCGACGGTGTCGACCTCGTCGGCCTCTGCGACACGGACGCCGACCGGGCCGCGGCCGCGGCGAGGCGGTACGGCGTTCCCCGGTTCACCGGCCACCGGCAGCTGCTCGACGCGGTGCGCCCCGAGGTGGTGCACGTGTGCACCCCGCATCACCGGCACGTCGAGGTGGCGGTCGACTGCCTCGACGCCGGCGTGGCCGTCCTCGTCGAGAAGCCGGTCGCGCACACCGTGGCGGAGGCCGACCGGCTGATCGCCGCGGCCCGGCAGCATCCGGACATCAAGGCCGGGATCTGCCTGCAGAACCGGTACAACGTGGCCACCCGCGCGGCACGCGCACTGCTCGACTCCGGCGAGCTGGGGGCGGTGCGCGGCGGCTCGGCCACCGTGCTGTGGCACCGCGACCCGCAGTACTACCGGGCCCGGCCGTGGCGCGGGCGGCGACGCGAGAGCGGCGGCGGCGTCCTCATCAACCAGGCGATCCACACCCTGGACCTGATGGAATGGCTCCTCGGCGACGTCGTCGAGGCTCGTGGCCACGCGGGACGGTACGCGTTGGATGGCGTCGTCGACGTCGAGGACACCGCCCACGTGCTGCTCGATCACGCCGGCGGCGCGCGCAGCGTGGTCTTCGCGACCGTCGCCAACGTCGCCGACTCCCCGGTGACCATCGAGATCGTCACCGAGGGGGCGGTGCTGCTGATCCGCGGCGACCTGACCGTCACCTACGCCGACGGGCAGGTGGAGACCGTCGCCGAACGGCGGGCGAGCGGCGGCGGCCGGGGGTACTGGGGCGCGTCACATGAGCTGCTCATCGCCGACTTCTACCGCACGCTGCCCGAGCCCGAACCGTTCCCGATCGGGCCACAGGAGGGGGCCAGATCGCTGCGTCTGGTCCATGAGATCTACCGACAGACAGCTGACGCGCGCTGACGCAAGAAAGGACTGCCGCCGATGTGGACTCTTTCCGGATTCATCGACGAGATCTCGCCGGACTTTACCGAGCAGTGCCGGGTGGCGTCCGGCCTCGGACTGAAGTACGCGGAGGTGCGCAGCGCCTGGGACGTCAACATCCTGGATCTCAAGCCCGAACAGCTGACCGTCATGAAGGAGGCCCTGGCGGCCCATGGCCTCGAGGTGTCCAGCATCGGGTCGCCGATCGGCAAGATCTTCATCGACGAGCCGTTCCCGCCGCACCTGGACCGCATGCGGCACGCCGCCGAGGTCGCGCACTTCTTCGACGCGCCGTACGTCCGGATCTTCTCGTTCTTCCTTCGTCCCGGTGCCGACCCGGCGGACCATCGCGACGAGGTGATCGGCCGGATGCGGGCGCTCGCCCGGGTCGCGGAGGACGCCGACCTCATCCTGCTGCACGAGAACGAGAAGGAGATCTACGGCGACGTGCCGAGCCGGTGCCTGGATATCGTCCGGTCCGTCGGGTCACCGCACCTGCGGCTCGCGTGGGACCCGGCCAACTTCGTCCAGGTCGGGGTCCGGCCCTACACCGACGGGTACGCCGTCCTGCGACCGCACGTGGAATACGTGCAGATCAAGGACGCGCTGGCGGCGGACGGCACGGTCGTGACGGCCGGCAACGGCGACGGCGAGGTTGCCCGCACCGTCCGCGAGCTGCGCCACGACGGGTTCGACGGGTTCTTCTCCCTGGAACCGCACCTGAGCGCCGGGACCGCGGTCGGCGGTTTCTCCGGTCCCGACCTGTTCCGTCGGGCGTGGCAGGACTTCACCGACATGCTGAAAGCCGAAGGGATCGAGTACGCATGAGCACCGCCATTCGCAAGCTGGCCATCGTGGGCGCCGGCGTCATCGGCAAGCACCACGGGATGGTCACCAGTCAGCTCGCGGACCGCGTCCAGCTGGTCGCGGTGGCCGACATCCAGATCGACCGGGCCGCGCGCCTGGCCGCCGACCGGGGCGGCCGGCCGTTCGCGTCGCTGACCGACGCGCTGGCCGCCGAGGACGTCGACATCGTCGTGGTGTGCACGCCCACCGGGCGGCACGGCGAGGTCGCGATCGAGGCGCTCGCCGCCGGCAAGCATGTCATCGTGGAGAAGCCCGCCGAGATAACCGTGGCGCGCACCGACGAGATCATCGAGGCGCAGCAGAAGGCCGGCACCGTGGTGACCGTCATCTCGCAGCACCGCTTCGACCCGGCCACCGAGGTCACGCTCGCGGCGATCGAGCGGGGCGAGCTGGGCCGGCTGACCTCGGGCATCGCGTCGATCGACTGGTGGCGCGGGCAGAGCTACTACGACTCCGGCGACTGGCGCGGCACGTGGGAGCTCGACGGCGGCGGCGCGCTGATGAACCAGGGCGTGCACACCGTCGACCTGTTGGTGGCCGCGATGGGCCGGCCGGTCGAGGTGTTCGCGTACACCGGAACGCTGGCGCACGACCGGATCGAGGTGGAGGACGTCGCGGTGGGCGTCGTGCGGTTCGACAGCGGCGCGCTCGGCGTGCTGCACGCCACCACGGCCGCGTATCCGGGGCTCAGCGCGCGCGTGCAGGTGCACGGCGACCGCGGTTCCGCGGTGATCGACAACGACCAGCTCGCGTTCTTCGAGACGACGGCGCCGGGCGCCACGCCGGAGGAGCGGCTGATGGGTGCGACGACCGAGCGGCCCGTGCCGACGGCGGGCAGCGACCCGGGGCAGCTGTCGGACGCGCATCGCCTGCAGTACCTCAACTTCCTCGGCGCGCTCGACGGAACCGAACGGCTGCGGGTCGATCTGGAGACGAACCGGCAGTCGATCGCGGTCATCACCGGGGTGTACGAGTCCGCGCGGACCGGACGGGCGGTGCGCCTCTCATGACGACACCGCGCCGGATCGCCGCCAACCCCATCCCGTACTGGAGCCGGGCGGGCAAGACGCGGGAGGTGTTCGAGGAGGCGTTCCGCGACTTCCAGGAGATCGGGTTCACCGCGGTCAAGGCGGACGTGCCCGACGACATGAGCGCATCCGCGTACGCCGAATGGATCGCAAGCTACGGCCTTGCGCCGTCGCTCAGCCTGTTCAGCTCCCCCTTCGACGAGACCGTCGACCTGGCTGACGAGGTGGAGCGAGCCAAGCGGTTCGCCGCCACCCAGGTGGCGCTCGGGCTGGACCGTACGATGATCTCCTCCATGGCCCTGCCGGCGCGGATCGCCGAACCGGCGGTCGGCGCCGGCTTCGACGCCGGCCGACTGGCGCGCGCGATCGACAACTGCGGGACCGTCTGCCGGGTGCTGCGGGCGGAGGGCCTGCGCCCGCTGCATCACTCGCACGTCGGCGGCGTGTTCGAGACCGAGGTCGAGATCGTCCGCCTCCTCGACGACCTCGGCCCCGGCGTCATCGGGTTCGGGCCGGACACCGGCCACCTGCGCTGGGCCGGCATCGATCCGGCGCCGTTCATCCGCCGTTACGCCGACCGCATGGGCGGCATCCATTTCAAGGACTGCTTCCCCGACTTCCTCGCTCCGCAGAGCCGGGCCGGCATGAGCTATCACCAGGTGCAGGAAACCAAGCGGCTGTGGGCCGAGCCGGGCCGGGGCGTGGTCGACTTCGCGGCGGTGGTGGCCGCGATCCCGGCGGACTACGACGGCGACTTCATGATCGAGGTGGACGAACCGAGCGTCGGGTCGAAACGGGAGTCACACCGCATCTCGTTCGACTGGGCCCGGGGCAGTCTTCCGGCGACAATCGGATGATGACCACCGGCACCCGGCACCGCACCGCCCGCATCGGCGGCGCCGACCGGATTCTGACCGAGCGGGAGGTCGCGGCGTTCGTCGCGGAGCAGCTGGCCGGCATCGACGCGGACGGGCGAAGCGTCTGCGTGCTGGTTCCCGACGGCACGCGGAGCTGCCCGCTGCCCCTGCTGGTGGGCGCGGTGCACCGCGCCCTGCACGGCCGGGTGTCGCGACTCACCGTGCTGGTCGCGCTCGGCACGCACGCGGCGATGAGCGACGACGCGCTGGCCGCCCACCTCGGCTACGCCGGGCGGGAGCTGCGCGAGGTCTATCCCGGCACCGCCGTACGCAACCACGAATGGTGGAAGCCGGACACCTTCGCGCACCTCGGCACCATCCCGTCCGCACGGATCGCGGAGCTGTCCGAGGGCCGGATGAGCGGGGACGTGGAGGTGCTGCTGAACCGGGCGGTCGTCGATCACGACATCGCGCTGGTCGTCGGGCCCGTGCTGCCCCACGAGGTGGTGGGCATGTCCGGCGGCAACAAGTACTTCTTCCCCGGCGTGGCGGGACAGAAGATCATCGACGTGTCGCACTGGCTCGGCGCGCTCATCACGTCGGCGGAGATCATCGGTACCACCGGCGTCACGCCGGTGCGCGCGCTGATCAACGACGGCGCCGCGCTGATTCCGGCGCAGAAGTACGCGTTCTGCGCGGTGACCGCCGAGGCACCCGACGAGACAGCCGACGCGGCCGGCGGCGGCGCCGACAGCGACCGCGCCACGGCGCTGCATTCGATCTCGTTCGGCGACTGTGTCTCCTCGTGGTCGAGCGCGGCCGAGATCAGCGCGGCCACCCACGTCACGTACCTCGACGCGCCCGCACGCCGCGTGCTGTCGCTGGTGCCCCCCATGTACGACGAGATCTGGACCGGCGCGAAGGGCTTCTACAAGGTCGAGCCGGTGGTGGCCGACGGCGGCGAGGTCATCCTGTACGCCCCGCACATCCGCGAGATCTCCACCAGCCACCCGCAGATCTACGAGATCGGGTACCACTGCCGGGACTACTTCGTGAAGCAGTGGGACGCGTTCAAGCACGTGCACTGGGGCGTGCTCGCGCACTCCACGCACCTGCGCGGCGCGGGGACGTACGACCCGGTGACGGGCGAGGAACGGCTCCGGGTCCAGGTCACGCTGGCGACCGGCATACCGGAGCAGGTGTGCCACGCGGTGAACCTCGGCTACCGCGATCCGGCGACCATCGACGTCGCGGCCTTCGCCGCCGACCCGGACACGCTTGTGGTCCCCCGCGCGGGCGAGGTCCTGTTCCGCCTGCGCTGAGCGGTCGACTGCCGGACAACGAGGCGCACCGGGAGCACCAACGGCGTGCCGCTGTGCCGGGCGCCCTGCGCCACCGCGATGCAGTTCTGCACGCCGGTGAAGCCCATCCGGTACAGCGGCGATGCGATGGTGGTCAACGCCGGCTCGACCAGCTCGTCGAACATGATGTTGTCGAATCCCACCACGCTGAC
>DATDJX010000323.1:0-3514 GCA_036520275.1 Asanoa sp. | reverse complement strand
CCCGGCCTACCCGGGCGTCGCCGAGGCGGTCGCCGAGCTCGGGCTCTCCGGCCGCGAGCACCGCGGCCTGTGGCTGTGGACGGCGCCCGCCTAGCGCGGCCCCGCCGGGGCGGTGCAAGCGCCGCGGCGCTCCTTTCCCCTCCCTCGCGGGTTGTGTTGACGGGTACAAATCGATCGCAGGGGGTCAACCATGCGCTTCAGCAAGCCGTCGCCGTCGATGGTGGTGGCGTCGATCGCGCTCTTCGTCTCGCTCGGAGGCACGAGCGTCGCGGCCGTCTCCTACGCCCGCAACGCCGGCAAGGTCGACGGCTACGACGCCGTCAAGGCCAGCTCGAGCACCAACAAGGCGGCGGGCAACCTCGTCGCCGCCAACAAGAGCGGCCCCGACAAGGGCCGCATCCCGGGCAAGCACCTCGCCGGCGTCGCCCACACGCAGACGTTCGGGCGCTCGTTCGACGTCGCCGACAACGCGCCCGGCGCGCCGGTCCAGATCGGCGACGGCGGCAGCCTCGGTCGCCTGACCGCGACCTGCAACGACCAGGCGCCGCGCGCCGGGGTCGAGGACCCGACGACGGAGCTGAACTACGTCAACACCTCGGGCGACTTCATCAACGTCGCCCGCCGGGCGGGCATCCGCGACGACGCCGCCTACAACGCGATCCCGAACGGGACCGTGGCCCAGCTGATCATCAACGGGTCCAACACGTTCCTGTTCCACGTCGAGTACCGCGGCCGCAACCTGCTGGTCAACGGCGTCGTGCGCCAGGACGGGCGCGGCACGCCGACCGCGAGCTGCCTCGTCTGGGGCACCGTCCAGGAGATCGCCCCGTAGGCGCACCTGCCGGTCCGTGCGCCGCGCGCCGGTGCACGGACCGGATCTCTCGTACGAGCGTGTTCGCGTTCGTACCTTTTGGCGTCCCCGATCGTGGATGATCCTCCAGTTCGTACGGAATTCTCTTTACGAACTTCTTCGCAATCTGTATGAATGCGCAACGAGTGGCCGAGGGGGCTTCTCAGGCGTTGCTACGCGTTCTCTCCAGCTGTGGATGGGCGCCGCCGGCGCCGGTTCGGATCACATCCACATAGGAGTTCATCGTGCGCAGACGCGTGAAGAACGCGTGCTTGCCGGCGATGGTCTGTGCGCTGCTTGCAGCGCCGGCCGCGCCTGCGGCGACGCTGTCGGTCGACGACGACCGCAAGGACTGCACCGCAGCCGCCTTCACATCGGTGCAGGACGCGATCGACGCGGCAGCGCCGGGCGACACGATCGCGATCTGTCCCGGTGACTACGCCGAGGGCAACGGCCTCCCGAACACGAGCGCGCTGAAGATCGACAAGACGCTCACGCTCAAGGGCGCGGGCGCCAACCTCGTGACGATCTCCCCCGTCCGCTACGACGGCAACGACGGCGTCATCGCGGAGGACCCGCAGAACATCCGCTACCCGTCGGGCAACATCATCACCGCCGTCGGCACTCCGGCCGTGCCGATCACGGTCGACATCTCCGGCGTCACCGTCGACGGCGACGGCGTCGCCGCCAAGGCCGGCGTGGTCTTCCTCGACGCGCAGGGCTCGCTGCGCCGCAGCCGCGTCACCGACATCGTCACCTCGGAGTCGCCCGACGCCTACAACATGCCCGGCGGCTACCGCTCCAACTACATGGGCTACGGGGTCGCCCAGGTGACCGCCGCGATGACCGCGCCCGTCGGCGCCGGCCCGCGCACGCTGACGATCGCCAACACCCGCATCGACGAGTACAACCGCTCCGGCGTGCTGATCGACGCCGGCGTGAATCCGCTGATCCCGGTCACGCGCTCGGGCATGGACCTGCGCGGCGTCATCTCGACGTCGGCGATCGTCGGCCGCCAGCAGTGCTGGGACACCAACGTCGACGGCGACTGCGGCGGCCCGACCCCGCCCGGCAACCCCGACCCGAAGCCGATCCCCGACGGCCCGATGTTCGGCCAGAACGGCGTCCACCTCCTCGCGGGCGCCCGCGGCACCATCTCGGGCTCGCAGATCAGCCAGAACCTCGTGAACGGGACGAACGCGCCGGTCCGCAACAGCGCGACCAACAATGCCGCCCTCACGTCGGCCGCCGGCATCCGGCTCACCGACGCCGATGCTGCGAACTCGTCGGTCACGCGCACCAACATCGTCGACAACGCCTACGGCGTGCTGAACGTGGCGGCCGACAACACCGCCGACGCCACGTCCCTGATGCGGGCCGAGAACAACTGGTGGGGCCTCTGCTCACCGGTCGGCACCAGCCGCTGCAACGGGGAGCCGAACGGCAACACCCAGCCGCCCAACAACGGCCCGGCCGTCTCGCCGACGACCAACCCCGGCTACCCGGAGAACCCGGTCAACGGCGCCCCGAACGCCACCACCGGCTCGACCACGGTCGACTTCCTGCCCTACCGCAACGGCCCGCAGAGCGACCCGGACACCGGTCAGTTCCCGGTCGTCCCGGCACCGATCCCGGTCTCCGACGCCGCACCGGCCGCCTCGGTGGCCCCGGAGCGCGGGACCTACCGCCGCGGCGACACCGTCCTGCTGACCGCGACGCCGAGCGATGACTTCGGCATCCGCCAGGTGACGTTCTTCGACGGCGCCAGGGAGGTCGGTAGCGACACGTCGCCGCCCTACACGGCCGCGTACACGCTCGCGAGCGATGCGGCCTGCGGCGCCCACACGGTCGCCGCCACCGCCGAGGACTCGCTCGGCCAGACCACCACGGGCACCTCGGTGTTCGCCGTCGACTGCTCGACCCAGGGCGGCGACGGCCCTCCCGGACCGCCTGGCGAGCCCGGACCGCCCGGCGAGCCCGGCCCTCCCGGCCCGCCCGGACCGCCCGGACCCCCCGGACCGCCTGGCCCGACCGGCCGCCCGCCGACGGTCAAGCTGCCCGAGAGCCTCGCGACGATCACCCGCGCGGGCACCACGGTCACCGTGGCGCCTGAGTCCGACCAGGACGTGACGCGCGTCGTCTTCTTCCTCGGCGACCGCGAGGTCTGCAGCGACACGGCGCCTCTGTACTCCTGCCGGATCGCGCCGCGCTCCTCGGAGATCGGCTCGCAGACCGTCCGCGTCGTCGCCATCGACGCCGCCGGCCTGACCGGCCAGGACAGCCGCCAGGTGACCGTGCCGAAGTTCGACCCGCGCGGCCTGCGCCTCGACGTCGCGACGAAGCGACTGAAGAGCGGCAAGGTCCGCCGGACGGTCACCGCCACGGTGCTCCCGCCGGCCGGCGTCGCGCGCGCCGCCGCCTGTGAGGACGGCCGCCTGGCGACCGTCGTCAAACGCGGCAAGGCCACCCTGATCGACCGCGAGACGGAGCTCGACGACCGCTGCCGGGCCGTCGTCACGCGGGTCACGGCGCCGCGCGCCAAGTCGCTGCGCTACCAGGCGAGCGTCCGCTTCGGCGGCACGACCGTCTTGGCCACCGCCCAGAAGACCCGGAGGTTCCGCTGATGCGCTCGCCGTCGATCACGATCGCCCGGGTGCTCGCGCT
>DATDJX010000322.1:0-3948 GCA_036520275.1 Asanoa sp. | reverse complement strand
GACGGAGAGGAATCCCGGTGCGAGGACCACTGCAAATGCCGACGGCCCGCCGGGGAAACCGGCGGGCCGTCGTGGGAGGAGGGTGGAACGTCTGGTGCTCAGCCGTAGTAGCGCTGCGCGGCGGCGAGGATCTCCTCGCGGGCGGCCGGCGACCGCGTGGCGTCCAGCGCGCGCTGGATGGCGCGGGCCTGACGGACGTGCTGGCGGCGGGTGCGGTAGCGGTCGATCATGCTCATGGTGGTCCTCCCCTTGGTCAGTCGGGGGTCGTTCCCGATGTACCAATTGAAGCGCTCCCGAGCGCCGTCCGCCAACGGTTATTAGGTGAGCCTCACCACCCCGCCGAAGCATCAAAGGTCAGGCGGCGACAGAAGCGCGGCATCGTCGGCTAGCCGACAGAGCCGGCGCGTTCCGGGCCGTTGCCGCCCGGGCCGCGCCGGCTCTGTGCCGGTCGGCCAGTCAGGTCCAAGCGAGCAGCGTGGACTCCGGATCGGAGAGGAACGCGCCGACGTCGCCGAGGAACCGAGAGCCGAGCTCGCCGTCGATGACCCGGTGGTCGAACGACATCCCGAGCGTCGTGACATGCCGCAGCTTGATCTTGCCCTTGTGCGCCCACGGCATCTCGCGGATCGCCCCGAACGCGAGGATCGCCGACTCGCCGGGGGGCAGGATCGGCGTGCAGGTGTCGACGCCGAACACGCCGACGTTGGTGATCGTGAACGTGCCGCCGGTCATGTCGGACGGCGGTGTCTTGCCGGTCTTCGCGGTCTGCACCAGCTCGGTCAGCGCGTCGGCCAGCTCTCGCAGCGAGAGCCGGTTGGCGTCCTTGATGTTCGGCACGATCAGCCCGCGTTCGGTCGCCGCCGCGATGCCCAGGTTGACGTAGTCCTTGACGACGATCTCGTCGCCGGCCCAGGTCGAGTTGACCATCGGGTGGCGCCTGGCGGCCAGCAGCACGGCCTTGGCGACCAGCAGCAGCGGCGAGACCCGCACGTCACGCCAGGCCGGCATGGCGCGCAGCCGGTCCAGCGCCCGCATCGCGCGGGTCACGTCGACCTGCAGGAACATCGTGACGTGCGGCGCGGTGAACGCCGACGCGACCATGTTCTCCGCGGTGAGCTTGCGGACGCCCTTGACCGGGACGCGCTGCTCACGCGGGGCGACCGCCGCCGCGGGCGCCGCGACGGCATGGCCGTTCGTGGCCCCGAGCACGTCGTCGCGGGTGATCGAGCCCTGCGGGCCGGACCCGGTCAGGGCGGTCAGGTCGACGCCGAGGTCACGGGCGAGCTTGCGGACCGGCGGCTTGGCCAGGACCGACTCCGCCGCCCCGCGATCTTGCAAATCCGGGGGGGCGGATGTCGGGACTTCGGGTGATTCGTCCGCGACCGAAACTGCAAGATCGGCGGGAGAATCCGCCGGCGCGTCCGTGGCCTTGCGGGGACGGCGCTTGGCAGCCGCCGTGCGCGGGCCGTAGCCCACCAACACCGCCGTACGGCCGCCGGGTGCCGGTCCGCCGATGAGGCCCGGCTCGACCATGCCCTCCGCGGGCGCCACCTCGACGGCCGCCAGCGACGCCGCCGACGGCTCGGCCGCAGACTCTGCCGGGGAATCGGCCGCGGAGTCGGCCGCTGGCGAGTCTGCTGCCGAAGGCGTCGATGCCTGTGCGGGGGCGCCGGGGGGCGAGCCCCCCGGCTGTGTGTCGATCGCAATGATCGGCGTGCCCACCTCGACGGTCGTGCCCTCCGGGTGGTGGATCTCCACCACGGTGCCGGCCCACTTCGCCGGGATCTCGACCGCGGCCTTGGCTGTCTCCACTTCGACGATCGGCTGGTTGAGCTCGACCGTGTCGCCGACCTTGACCAGCCACGCCAGGATCTCACCCTCGGTGAGGCCCTCGCCCAGGTCGGGCAGCGCGAACTCCTTGATCTGAGCCATCGCCGTCACCAGCCGAAGGTGCGGTCGACGGCGTCGAGCACCCGGTCGAGGTCGGGTAGGTAGTCCTCTTCCACGCGCGCCGCCGGGTAGGGCGTGTCGAAGCCGGTCACCCGCAGCACCGGCGCCTCGAGCGAGTAGAAGCAATGCTCGGTGATCCGGGCGGCCACCTCCGCACCCATGCCGAGGTTGCCGGGCGCTTCGTGGACGACCACGCACCGGCCCGTCCGGCGGACCGACTCGTACACCGCGCCGAGATCGAGCGGCGACAGCGTACGCAGGTCCACGACCTCGAGCGAGCGGCCGTCCTCGGCCGCCGCGGTCGCCGCGTCGACGGCGGTGCGGACCATGGGCCCGTACGCCAGCACGGTCACGTCGGTGCCGGGGCGAACCACCCGCGCCGCGTGCAACGGGTAGGCGTCGGACAGCGGGGCGTCGGTGTCGACCTCGCCCTTCTCCCAGTACCGCCGCTTGGGCTCCATGAACACGATCGGGTCGTCGGACGCGATCGCCTGCTGGATCATGGCGTAGGCGTCCGCGGGGGAGGAGCACGAGACGACCTTGAGGCCCGCGGTGTGTGCGAAGTACGCCTCGGGGGACTCGGAGTGGTGCTCGACCGCGCCGATGCCGCCGCCGAACGGGATGCGGATCACGATCGGCAGCCGCACCTTGCCCTGCGACCGGAAATGCATCTTCGCGACCTGCGAGACGATCTGGTCGTATGCGGGGTAGACGAACCCGTCGAACTGGATCTCGCACACCGGGCGGTAACCGCGGATCGCCAGACCGACCGCCGTGCCGACGATGCCGGACTCCGCCAGCGGGGTGTCGATGACCCGCTCGTCGCCGAAGTCCTTCTGCAGGCCGTCGGTGATCCGGAAGACGCCACCCAGCTTGCCGACGTCTTCGCCCATCACGATGACCTTCGGGTCGGCTTCGAGCGAGCGGCGCAAGCCGGTGTTGAGCGCCTTGCCCATCGTCATGGTCTCGGCCATCAGTGCGCGCTCCCCTCGAACGAAGCCAGGTAGCGGCCGAACTGCTCACGCTGCTCGTCGAGCTCGGGGGAGCCGTCGGCGTAGACGTGGTCGAACAGCGTGAGCGGGTCGGGGTCGGGCATGTCGAGCACCCGTTCGCGCAGGTGGACTGCCTCGCGGCGGGCCTGCCCGTCGACGTCGGCGAAGAACGACTCGTCGGCGATCTGCTGCCGGTCGAGGAACGCCTTCATCCGAGCGATCGGGTCCTTGGCCTGCCACGCCTCGACCTCGCTCGCGATGCGGTAGCGGGTCGGGTCGTCGGATGTCGTGTGGGCACCCATCCGGTAGGTGTACGCCTCGATCAGCGTCGGGCCCTGGCCGAGCCGCGCGTTGTCCAGCGCGGTGCGGGTCACGGCGTACGAGGCCAGGACGTCGTTGCCGTCCACGCGTACGCCCGGGAAGCCGAACCCGGCCGCCCGCCGGTAGAGCGGGATGCGGGTCTGCCGCTCGAGCGGCTCGGAGATCGCGTACTGGTTGTTTTGGCAGAAGAACACGATCGGCGAGTGGAAGACGGTGGCCCAGATGAACGCCTCGTTCACATCGCCCTGGCTGGTCGCACCGTCGCCGAAGTAGGCGATCACGGCCTCGCCGTCGTCGCTGCCGGTTTTGCCGTCCATCGCGATGCCCATGGCGTATCCGGTCGCGTGCAGCGTCTGCGCACCGATGACGATCGTGTACATATTGAACTTGAACTCGTTGGGATCCCAGCCGCCCTGGTCGACCCCCCGGAAGAGGCCCAGCGGCATGATCGGGTCGATGCCGCGGCAGTAGAGCACCCCGTGCTCGCGGTAGGTGGGGAAGGCCATGTCCTGCGCTCGCAGCGCGCGACCGGAGCCGACCTGCGCGGCTTCCTGGCCGAGCAGGCTGGCCCAGATGCCCAGCTCGCCCTGCCGCTGCAGCGCGGTCGCCTCGGCGTCCAGCCGGCGGACCGTCACCAGGTCCCGGTACAGCTCGCGGTACTCGTCGTCGGTGAAGTCCACCGAAT
>DATDJX010000321.1:0-3029 GCA_036520275.1 Asanoa sp. | reverse complement strand
GCTCCCTGCTCGACCCTTGCCGTGCTCGACCAGATCGGATCGGTCCAACCCGCGCTCGGCACCGCCGCCGGCCTGCTGCACGCGCCGAAGACCTCCGCGGTCTGCCCCGGCGTGAGCACGCCCCCGACGACCCCGGGGAGGCAGCCGTAATGCAGAAGCAGGCCCCGAGCGTCGGGCGGATCGTGGTGATGGTCGGCTTCGCGCTGTCGTGCTTCGGGCTGCTGCTGTTCCTGTGGCTGGCCTTCGGCGGTCCGGTCCCGCTCAAGCCGAAGGGCTACCGCGTCACCGTGTCGTTCCGCGAGGCCGGGCAGCTGGCGCAGGAGGCCGACGTGCGCATCTCGGGCGTGACGGTGGGCAAGGTCAAGGCGGTCGACGCCGACAAGCGGACCGGCTCGTCGGACGCGACGATCGAGCTGCAGTCCCAGTACGCGCCGATCCCCAAGGACACGCAGGCGATCCTGCGCCAGAAGACGCTGCTGGGGGAGACCTACGTCGAGCTCTCGCCCGGGTCGCACAGCGGCGGCGACGTACCCGACAACGGGCGGCTGCCCGCCGGGCAGGTCGCGCCGACCGTCGAGCTCGACGAGATCTTCCGCGCCTTCGACGCCAAGACGCGCGCCGCCTTCCAGGTCTGGATGCAGCAGCTGGCGCTGGCGTCGCAGGGACGCGGGCGCGACATCTCCGATGCGCTGGGCAACCTGGCGCCGTTCGCCGAGGACACGACGACGCTGCTGAAGATCCTCAACGCCCAGGACGCCAACGTGCAGGGCGTGGTCCGCGACACCGGCGAGGTGTTCGACGCGCTGTCGGAGCGCGACGGGCAGCTGCGCTCGCTCATCGAGAGCTCGAACCGGGTCTTCTCGACGACCGCACGGCGCAACCGCGAGCTCGAGGAGACCTTCAGGGCGCTGCCGACCTTCGAGCGCGAGTCGGCCACGACGGTCTCGCGGCTGACGCGCTTCGCCCACGACACCAACCCGCTCGTGACCCAGCTGCGCCCCGCCGCGCGCGAGCTGTCGCCGACGCTGCAGGAGCTCGGGGACCTCGCGCCCGACCTCAAGGGCCTGTTCGAGGACCTCAACCCGCTGATCGACGCCTCGAAGACCGGCCTGCCGGCGTTCAACGACTTCCTCGACGAGCTGCATCCGCTGCTGGCCAACTTCGACGCGCCGCTGCGCCAGCTCAACCCGCCGCTGCAGGGCCTGGCGGCCTACAAGAACGAGCTCAGCGCGTTCTTCCCCAACGCCGCCGCCTCGACCCAGGCCACGACGCGCGAGGGCAACACGCGGGTGCACTACCTGCGCACGACCAACCCGACCAACCCCGAGAACCTCGCGGTCTATCCGCGCCGCCTGGCCAGCAACCGGGCCAACGCCTACCAGTTCCCCAACGCGTTCCGCGGGCTTGCGTCAGGCCTGCCGTCCTACGAGACGCGCCAGTGCGACTTCGGCCCGGTGCCGACCCTGGGCAGCAACCCGGCGCTGATCCCGCCGGCGCTCGAGGCCAACGTGCAGACCTACTTCTTCAACTCGCCGCCGGGGACCAAGACGGCGGCGCCGGCGTGCAAGCAGCAGGGCGCCTTCCCGTTCGGCGGCGAGGTCACCCAGTTCCCGCACGTCAACCCGGCGGCCGGCCCCTAGCTCACGACCCGCGGCAGCCAGGCACCGGCGGCTTCGCCGACCGCTTCGAGATCGCTGCTGAGGCTGTGGTTGCCGGCAACGGTGACCACCTCGCGGTTGGCGGCCGACGGCGGCATGCCGAACGGGTCGGAGGCGCCCTGGACGATCAGCGTGGGGACCTCGACGGCGTCGAGCTCGGGGAGGCGGGTCTTGTCGGGGCGACCCGGTGGGTGCAGCGGGAAGGCGAGGCAGAGAACGGCGATCGCGCCGCTGTCGGCCGCGGTGCGACAGGCGACGCGGGCCCCGGCGGAGCGGCCGCCGACGACGAGTCGCAGGTCGCGCAGCTCGTCGGCGCGCAGCCGCTCGACGACGGCCATCCAGGCGGCGTCGAGCTGGTGGGCGGGCGCCGGTGAGCGGCGCCCTGCGACGCGGTAGGGCTGCTCGACGAGTCCCACGGTGATGCCTGCCGCCTGCGCGACGGCGCTGACCTTCGTGAGGTCGCGCGAGGTCACGCCGCCGCCGGCGCCATGGCCGAGCACGAGCGCACCAATGGGCGCGTCGGCGAGGTGCAGGTGAGCTCGCGCGGGGCCGTGCGGAGTGTCCACGTCCAGGACGGTCACGCCGGGATCGTAGACTCGTATCGATGGCCTTCCAGGGCGGCATCGACGGCGAACCGGTCCGACGCGTCGGGGACCTCGCCGCCGAGCAGGAGCGCCGCAAGGCGACGCAGGGGCACCTCGCGAGCGGAACGCTGGCCTGCCCGCACTGCGACGCGCCGGTCGCCCCGGGTACCGGCTACCTCTCGCCGGCCGATCCGCTCGGCTGCCCGTACTGCGGCCATGCGGCCGCCGTGCGCGACTTCCTCTCGCTGAGCCAGCCAACGCGGCCGGCCCGCGTGGTCGTTCGCGTGATCAGGCGGCGTCGCGCCGCGCTGCGGTGAAGCGGTCGTAGTTCACGCGCATCAGCGCGATCACGTCGTCGACGTCGGCGTCGTCGACGATGCGGCGCGCGCCGAACCCGGGCTTGCCGGGGAAGACCGGGTGATAGGTCACGCGGCCCTGATCGAAGAGCTCGGCCCAGACGTCCTTGGGGAAGCCGAAGTGGGCGGCGTGGTCGCCGTGCAGGTGGCCGATCTCGCGCCGGCCGACCCTGAAGGCGAACTCGCCGCGGCGCCCGGGCCCCGCCTCGACGCCCGGCCACGACGTGACCTCGGCGGTGATGCGCTGGCTTGCAGTCATGCCACCGATTGTGAGCGGGCGGGTCCCGGATTCCCACGGGTAATTGGACCTAGGTCCTTCGGCCACTCTCCTCGCCGCACGCTCAAGCGCACCGGAATCCACGACGACGGACCGAGGACATGCCCCGGTCCCCGTTGCTCGTCGTTGCCGTCAGCTGCCTCCTGGCCGTCCT
>DATDJX010000320.1:0-6094 GCA_036520275.1 Asanoa sp. | reverse complement strand
AGCAGCGCACCCGTCGGCGCGTACGTCAACCCCTTGAGGGTCAGCGCGCTGCGCTGCAGGTAGCTGCGCCACGGGTGGTCGGGGAAGTCGCCCAGCGTGATCCACTGCCGCCAGTACTCGGAGGTCCGCTGCATCCGTTGCGCCGCCTCGTCCAGCGTGCCCGGCGGCGGCAGCGGCGACCACGCGAGCGCGACGAAGTGGGTGTCGCCCTCGACCATACGGCTACGGGCGTGCAACCCGCGGCCCTCGATGCCCGGCCGCAGGTCGGTGCTCAGCCGCAGCGTCACGGGAGAGCCTTCCACCTTGGCGATCACGTCGCCGTAGCCGGCCCCGCTGTACTCCCACGTCGGCTCCAGCCGTCCGTAGTCGAGCACCGGCTCGCACGTCAACGAGAGGTCGACCGCGCCGCTGAGGCACTTGACGGTACGCAACAGGCAGTGCTCCGCGTCGAAATCGGTGGGGGAGCGGCGGTGGGTCCGGGACCGCTCCTCCACGTTGTGCCAGGGGCCCATGGTCAGCGCGTCGCGGACCACCAGCCAGCCCGTTCGGGTCTGCCAGGTCGTCTCGAGCATCAGGCTGCCGGGAAGGTACCGGCGGGCGGCCGGCACGTGCTCGTCGTACGGCCCCAGTCGGAACGAACCGGCCCGGCGGTCGAGCATCGCGCTGAACACGCTGGGCGAGTCCGGGCGCGGCAAGCACATCCATTCGACCGCACCGCTCGGCGCGACGAGGCACGTGACCTCGCAGTCGGACAGGAACGCGAAGTCCGCGATCGGCGGGAAAGGGCTACGCCCGGAGGGGTACGTCATCCCCATCAAGGGGGCTGGCACTGTGGCTGCCGCCATGCCATCCATAGACGCATCGTCCCCCGCTTCGGGTGGCTTGACCAGACCAACCGTGTCCTGCGGCGGCCGCCGGGCAGGTGACCGCCACGGCACGGCATGCGCGACCGCGCCGACCGACATGGCGAGAGTGGAGGGTGTCGCGCAGGCCCGAGCCCGCCCGCACGAAGGTCCGGGGCCTTGACCGTCGGTCCGGCGCGGTCGTACCGTCGCCGTCAAGGGCCTCGCCGCGTCGAGCTGACCCACCGCCCCGACGAGCCGTTACCTTCACCGGCCGATTCGCCGGCGCGCCAGCGCTCGCTTCGCAGGCCCGTATCCGGCACCGCGCTCGTCGACTCCGGAGGCGGCCATGTCCGAATGGGATGCCACCACGTACGAAGCCAAGGACAACCTGCTGCGGGTGGTCCGTCACGAAGCCGACCGCTTCTTCGCGCTCGCCCAGGCGCCGGGCGCGTGGGAGGCACCGACCGCCTGCCCGCAGTGGCAGGTGCGTGACGTCGTCGGTCACCTCATCGACGTGACCGAAAGCTACTTCGTCGGGTTCGACGCCGCGCGAGGTGGCGCCGCCGCCGCCGGCCCGCTCGGGCTGCGCGACATGAGCCGCCTCCTCGACGACGGTGCGCGCCAGTACCGAACCCTCGGCCAGGCGGATGCGATCGACCGGCTGCAGACCGACTTCGACAAGCTCATGGAGATGTGCTCGGCCCTCAGCTCGGACGACTGGGGCGGCCTGGTCGTGCCGCACAAGTACATGGGGCCGCTGCCGGCGTTCTTTTACCCGGCGTTCCAGTTGATGGACTACGCCGTGCACTCCTGGGACATCCGCCAGGGCACCGGACGGGCACACGGTCTCACCGGCGACGCGGCCGACTTCCTCGTACCGTTCATGTTCATCGTCTGGCAGGCCACCGCCGACGTGCCCAGCGACACGGCGCCGCGCTCCATCGGCGTACGGGTGGGCGCCGGGCACAACGCCGGCGCGTGGCGCGTTGATGTCGGTCCGTCCGGTCTGGCGTACGTCCCGGGCGCACTCGACGAGCTGCCGGCGGTGCTCGACTTCGACCCCGGCAGTTTCGTACTCACGGCGTTCGGGCGCAGCAACTCTGGCACGATCAGCGGTGACGTAGCCGTCGCCGACGACTACCTGAACCTGTTCTTCCGGATCTGAGGACCCTCATGCCCGACTATGCCGCGATCGAAGCGGAGCGCACGCGGATCCGCGACACGCACGTGCTCGCCGACCGCCCGGCGAGCAGCGCGCGCGGGCTGCATCACGTCGCCCTGCTCAGCTCCGACGTCGAACGCACCGTCCGGTTCTATCAGGAGGTGCTGGAGTTCCCGCTCACCGAGATCTTCGAGAACCGCGACTACAAGGGCTCCAACCACTTCTTCTTCGACATCGGCAACGGCAACCTGCTGGCGTTCTTCGACTTCCCGGGCCTGGACCTCGGGCCGTACGCGGAAGTGCTCGGCGGCCTGCACCACCTCGCCATCTCCGTCGAGCCGGAGCGCTGGGAGCGGCTCAAGGGCAACCTCGACCGCGCCGGCGTCGAATACCTGCTGGAGAGCGGTACGTCGATCTACTTCCGCGACCCTGACGGGGCGCGGCTGGAGTTGATCGCCGACCCGCTCGGCGAGATGTACGGCACCGTCGTCCGCTGACCGCCGGCGCCGTTGCGTCCTCGCCCCGTCATACACCCACAGTGACGCCCGCCGCGCATAACGGGTGCGCGACCCCCTGCCGGTCGGCTCTGCTAGACCGTGACTCGCGAAATACGACGGCACCGTCCGGGTAATGCGAGCCGAATTGCCCCATCAACACCAAATGCTCGAAGTCGATGACCCTTCCATGGCAGGGATCTTGCCCATAGCCTTTCCTCCGGTGCATTCGCGACGACGCGAACTGCTTGGCTGGCACGGAGGTAGCGACGATGGCGTTAGCCCGGTTGGCAGGACGTAGACGATCGGCCCTCTTGTGCGCGGCGATGGCAGCAGTAGTGGCCATCGCTGTGTCGTACGAGGGTCTCGCCCAGGCCGAATCGGTTCCGAACAGCAGTACAAAGGTGTACATCGTACAGTTGGCGGGCGCCCCGATCGCCTCCTACATGGGTGACGTTCCCGGCTTCGCGCCCACCAGGCCGGCACGGGGCAAGAAGGTCGACACCAGGTCGGCCGCCGCAACGGCCTACCGCGCGCACCTGAAGGCCGGGCGCAACGACGTGCTCCAGCGGGCCAACCTCGCTTCGCGCACCGCGGTCTACACCTACGACGTCGTGCTCAACGGCTTCGCCATGAGGCTGACGGCATCCGAGGCCACCCGCCTCGAGCACACGAAGGGCGTCCTGCATGTGTGGCAGAGCGAGACCTTCAAGACGAATACCATCTCGACGCCGGCGTTCCTCGGGCTCGACGGCACGGGTGGCGTATGGGACAGGCAGTTCGGCGACCCCGCACACGCGGGTGAAGGCGTGATCGTCGGTGTTCTGGACACCGGGTTCTGGCCGGAGAGTCCCAGTTTCGCGCCGTTGCCGGAGCCGCGTCCCGATGCGGCAGCCATCGCGGCGAAATGGCACGGGACATGCGACCCGGGTTCGGACCCGAACGTGGCGAACCGGGTCACCTGCAACAACAAGGTAATCGGTGCGCGTTGGTACGACGCGGGAGGCCTGAGCAGATCGGTCCCGGACGAATTCCTGTCGCCCCGCGACCGCAACAGCCACGGCTCCCACACGGCCAGCACGGCCGCCGGTGACCACGGTGCGGACGCGGTCATCAACGGCGTCAGCGTCGGCTCCGCGTCCGGTATGGCGCCCGCGGCCCGGCTCGCGATCTACAAGATCGGCTGGCACCAGCCGGACGGCACCGCGAGCGGCTCCACGGAGGACACCGCCGCCGCGATCGACGACGCCACATCGGACGGCGTCGACGTGATCAACCTGTCGTTCTCCGGTTCGCGCTCGTTCATCGTCGACCCGGTCGAACTGGCCTTCATGTTCGCCGCCGACGCCGGCGTGTTCGCGGCTACCTCGGCCGGAAACAACGGACCGGGCGCGAGCACCGTCGCGCACAACTCGCCGTGGCTGACCACGGTCGCCGCGAGCACGCACGACCGCTCCTTCACCCGTACGGCGACGCTCGGCAACGGCGTGACCTACAGCGGTCCGGGTGTCGGCCCGGCGGTGCCGTCCTCGCCGCTCGTCTCCTCCGCCGACGTCGGACTTCCCGGCGTCGCCCCGACAGCGGTGCAGCTGTGCTTCAGCGATGCCGACGCGACGACGCCCGGCGTTCAGCCGGCGCTCGACCCGGCCAAGGTGGCCGGCAAGATCGTGGCCTGTGACCGGGGCACGAACGCCCGGGTGGACAAGAGCCTCGCGGTCCGCAACGCCGGCGGCGTCGGCATGATCCTCATGAACCCGTCGCCGAACTCGCTCAACGCCGACTTCCACTTCGTCCCGACCATCCACGTCGACCGGGTCGCGAGGACCGCGATCCTCGCGTACATCTCGTCTGCCGGTCCCGGCGCGACGGCGAGCCTGTCGGCGGCCACGCGGATCACGGTCGAGGCGCCGGCAATGGCGGCGTTCTCGTCCAACGGTCCCGCGCTCGCCGGCGGTGGAGACCTGCTCAAGCCGGACATCACGGCGCCCGGCGTGGACGTCATCGCCGCCGTCTCGCCTCCGGGCGACAACGGCAACATCTACGACGCACTCTCCGGCACATCGATGTCCAGTCCGCACATCGCGGGAATCGCCGCCTTGCTCGTCGGCAAGAACCCGAGCTGGTCACCGATGGCCGTCAGGTCGGCGATGATGACCACCGCCAGCCAGACCGACAACGCCGGGAAGCCGATCCTCGGCCCGAGTGGTTCGTCCGACGCCACGCCGCTGAACTTCGGGTCAGGCCATGTCACGCCGGCGCCCGCGTTCGATCCGGGTCTGGTCTATGACTCGGGTCTGACCGATTGGGTGCGGTACGGCTGCGGCATCGGCCAGATGCAGCTGGTGTTCGTTCCGGCGGTGTGCAACTCGTTCGGGTCGATCGACCCGAGCAACCAGAACTACCCCACGCTGGCGGTCGGCGATCTGGCGGGGAGCCAGACGCTGACTCGCACGGTCACGAACGTGACCGACGACGGCGGGATATACGACGTGAAGGTGGCGGCGCCGGCCGGCACCACCGTCACGGTCAACCCGACGCACCTCGTGGTCGGGGCCGGCAAGTCGAAGTCCTACACGGTAAAGATCACCCGGACCACGGCTCCGCTGGGCGCGTGGGCCTTCGGGTCGCTGACCTGGGTGCAGAAGAAGGGCAACACCAGCCCGCACAACCACTCCGTACGCAGCAACATCGCGGTCCGCCCGGTGGCCATCGCGGCCCCTGCGGAGATCTCGGTGTCGGGTACGAGCGGCTCGTCGGCGGTGTCGCTCATGCCGGGCTACACCGGAACGCTGACCGCCACGCCGCACGGCCTGGCGGCCGACAGCGGGTCGGTGATCGGTCTGACCGGCACGAACACCAACTTCAACCCGGCCGCTCCGGCCGCTGGTCCCGCGGTCGGGAAGGTGACGGTAGCCGTGCCCGCGGGCAGCCGGATCGCCAGGTTCGCGACGTATGACGCGGACTATGCGGCGGGCATGGACCTCGATGTCTTCGTGTACAAGGCCGACACCACGACCCTCGTGGGCAGCAGCGCCGGAGGGACCGCGGAGGAGTCCGTCACCCTCACGGATGCGGGAAGCTACGACATCTACGTCGTGGTGTTCGCGCAGCCGGGCGGCGCGACCGGACCGGTGAACGTGCAGTTCCACTCGTTCGTGGTCCCGGCCGCGGCCACCAGCCTGACCGCCACACCGGCCAGCCAGTCCGTCACCACAGGGGTCCCGGCGACGGTGACGGTCGGCTGGAGCGGGCTCACCGCGGGTACCCGCTACCTCGGCGTCGTCGATTACGGCGACGGCTCGAACTCGATCGGATCGACGATCGTGGGAGTGACCGGATAGCGGAGGTGGACGTCCCGTCGATCTTGCACTTGTCATGCCCGTTGCGTCCGGATCGCGCGGTATGCCGGGACGATAAGTGCAAGATCGGCGAGCGGCGGCGTCTGGCCGATCTACTAGATCGGCGAGCGGCGGCGTTCTGCCGTTCTACTCGGTCGTGATCGCGCGCAGGATGTCGATCTTCGCGGCTCGGCGCGCCGGGAAGATGGCGGCGAGCACACCGGCGAGGGCGGCGAGGAGCACGAACGCGAGGAG
>DATDJX010000319.1:0-28139 GCA_036520275.1 Asanoa sp. | reverse complement strand
GGTGCGCCCGGCAGGACTCGAACCTGCGACCTTGGGATTAGAAGTCCCCTGCTCTATCCACTGAGCTACGAGCGCGCTGCCTCCGGGCGATCACCCAGCGTATCCCTCGAATTGACGGACTACGAGGGCGTGACGATCCGGCCAGCACATATTAGGTTTCCACCCGTGCAGGTGACGAGCATCCGCTTCATGCCGGTGCTGGTGTCGACCGCCGAGGGGTGGGTCGACGAGCGGCACCTCCTCGAAGACCTCACGGAGAGTATCGCCGTCGGGTACTCCTACGGCCCACCGTACGGTCAACGCTTCGTCACCTGGACGGACCTGGACCGGATGGGCACCAACCGGCGGGAGCTGCGCCGCACGGCGGTCGACCACTTGTACGCGAACCTCGACCGGGTGCGGATCCACGGCCAGCCGCCAGCGCTGATGCTCTCGTTCGACGGGCTGGAGTCCAGCGTGCTGCTGGCCGAGGAGTTCTGGGAGTCGATGGCGCCGTCCGTCCCCGGTGACCTGGTCGTCGGCGTGCCGGCCCGGGACGTCGTGATCATCACGGGCAGCCAGTCGCCGCCCGGGCTGGAGAAGGCCCGGCGGGCCGTCGACCGGGTGCTGTTCGCCGGCGACCGGCATCCGCTCAGCCGTGATCTGCTCGTGTGGCGTCACGGCGGATGGCAGCCGTTGCGTCCGCCCCGGCCGCCCCGCCAGCGGAGTCCGCATCCGGACGAGCTGGGATATAGGCGTCGATCCAGCGGCCCACCTCGCTGAACACCCGCTCGCGCACCTGCGGACCCGACAGCGTCAGGTCATGCATGCCGCCGTCGATGCGTACGACCGTGACCTGCGGTCCGAGCCGGGGCGCGTACTTCACGATGTGCTCAACGTCGAGGACCGCGTCCGCGTACGCCGCGCTGTCGTGCCACGTCGCGCCCCGGAAGGTGCGGGTGGAGCAGGCTACGAGGATGGGGACGGAGATCCGCAGGCCGGCTCGCAACTGCCGCTGCCCGCGCCCGATCGCCCGGAACCAGCCGGCCCGGATCGGGAACGCCTCGATGGGTTTCCAGGCCAGGTCGTACGTCCATTCGCCCCGGCGCTCGGCGTGGATGCTCTCCCCGTACACCGTCGTCATGCCGAGCGGCACCACCCGGTAGGGCCGGCGGCGGCCGAGCGCCGACACGGCCGCCAGCAGCGGCCGGCGCTTCCACCAGGGCGCGTTGAAGTCGAAGAACGGGCTGTTGAGGAACAGACCGTGGACGATGCCGTCATGGCGCCGCTCGTGCGCCCACAGCGAGCCGATGAGACCGCCGGTGGAGTGGCCGTTCACGAGCAGCTGGTCGGCGCCGATCAGCTCGACCGCGGCGTCGAGGTCGGGAAAGTAGTCGCCGACGTCCCGGCAGAAGTTTGGCGTCTGGTGGGGCAGCAGGCTGCGTCCGTACTTGCGCAGGTCGAGGGCGTGGAAGTCCCAGCCGCGGTCGACGTAGAAGTCGGCGAGGTGGGTCTGGAAGAAGTAGTCGACGAAGCCGTGGACGTAGAGGACGGCGCGGCCGGTAGGCTCGCTGGCCTTCCGGCTGACAAGGGTGGCGACGACCGGTCCCTCGTCGTCGCGGCCAAGGTCGATGACCCGTTTGCGGTACGGGGTTCCGAGGACGTCTTCGACCTCGTCTTCGCGTACGTTCTCGTCCACCCCTGGACGGTACCGCGCGGGGTGCGCGCATAGCAGATCGACCGGCGCCCCAAGGCGTTGTCCACAGTCCACAGGGTCGGCGGCGGGCGGTGGCGGCGCGTGCCGGGCACCTCGACCCTGGTCGCACGGTCTCAATTCCTGGGAGGAAAGATGTTCGACACCTATGTCACCGTCGTCGGCAATGTGCTGACCGCGCCGGAATGGCGGAGAACCGCCACCACCGGCACTCTCGTGACCAACTTCAAGGTCGCCTCGACCGCGCGGCGTCTCGACCGGGAGAACAACCGGTGGATAGACGGCAACAGCCTTCGCGTGCGGGTGACCTGCTGGCGCCGCCTTGCGGAGGGTGTGGCGTCGTCGGTGATGACCGGCGACCCGGTGGTCGTCGTCGGTCGGCTCTACACCCGCGAATGGGTCGACACCGACGGCAACAACCGCACGACGTACGAGCTGGAGGCGGCCGCGGTGGGTCACGACCTGTCGCGCGGGCGCGGGAAGTTCGCCCGCAACCGGCCGACGACCTCGACCAGCGTCCTCGAGGACGAGGAAGACGACCAGCAGGCCCGGGGCGAGGCGACGGAGCCGGTGGATCCCGCCGAGGCGCCCGCGGTGCTGGGCGACGGGCCGTTCAGCGACGACGGCGATCCCGACTCCCATGACCTCCCGGCGCTCACTGAGGCGACGGCGCCCCCCGTCGACGACGGTGGGTTGGGAGAGCTCGACGATCTGGTCAACGCGGCGCCCAAGCGCGGCCGGCGGTCGCGGGTCCGCGAACCCCAGCCGGCATGACGCGCCCGTCGGGAAGGGTTGTCGGGTTTCACCCTTCCCGCTCGGGGCGGCCGGCGACGACGGCGTCGAGCGCCGTCAGGAGATAGGCCTCCTTGGCGGCCTTGCCCTTCGGCAGGGCGTCCGGAAGTCGCACGGCTAGCTGGATGTGGCCGAGATACAGCGCGTATGCGAGCAGGGCGCGTCGCTTGGCCTCGGCGGGAGGGAGGCCCAGGCGGGACAGCAGTTCGGCGATGTAAGCCGTTCGTCGGCTGACGGCGCTGCGCATCGCCGGTGCCACCGAGGGGTGGTCGGCGGCGGCGTGGAGGTTCACCTCCACCGGCGCCAGCTCCGACGAGGTGACGGCGCGGAACAGCGCGCGCAGCCGCGCCGCCGGGTCGGGCTCGCGGTCGACGGCGCGCAGGATGTCATCGGTGTAGGCCGCGTCCCACCGCTCGAGGGCGGCCGCGATGAGGGCGTCGCGGTTGGCGAAGTGCCAGTAGAAGCTGCCCTTCGTGGTGCCCAGCCGAGCCGCGAGCGGCTCGACGGCCACCGCCGGCAGGCCGCCTTCGCCGATCGCGGTGAGGGCCGCCTGCGCCCAGTCTTTGGCAGAGAGTCGGGCTTGTCGCATCCCCATACGCTAGCGTATGGTCAACCATACGCAACCGTATGGAGGGCAAGATGCATGACGTAGTGGTTGTTGGCGCGCGGGCGGCAGGTGCGGCGACCGCGATGATGTTGGCCCGTGTGGGCCTGTCGGTGGCGGCGGTCGATCGCGCGCATTTCCCGAGCGACACGCTCTCGACACACCAGGTGCAGTTGCCCGGCATCGCGCGGCTCCGCCGATGGGGGCTGCTTGACGACGTCGCGGCGGCTGTGCCCGCCGTCCGGGTGGTGCGCCTCGACAGCGGGCGCACCGTCCTGACCGGTCGCTATCCCGAGTACCAGGGGGTGGACGCGCTCTACAGCCCTCGTCGCACCGTGCTCGACGCCCGGCTGGTGGGCGCTGCCCGGGCGGCCGGTGCTGAGGTGGTCGAAGGCTTTACGGTCACCGGCCTGACCACCGATGGCGGCAGGGTGACCGGGGTACGCGGCCGCCTACGTGGCGAGGGAAAGGAGGTGACGTTGCCGGCCCGAATGGTCGTCGGCGCCGACGGCAAGCGGTCCTTCGTGGCGAAGGAGGTGGCTGCCAAGACCTACCGGGTGCGTCCACCTAGGACGTTCGCGTGCTACTCGTACTGGTCGGGCCTGCCGATGCCGGCCGGCGAGCTGCATCTGCGCGCGGGGCTCGCGGTGCCGGCGTTCCCGACGAACGACGGTCTCACAATGGTTGCTGCCTTCGGGCCGATCGGTGGGTTCGACGCCTTCCGGCGCGACGTCGAGGGAGGCTTCCACGCCCTGGTCGACCGGTGCGGCGACCTCGGCGGGCGGATGCGCGCGGCCGAGCGGGTGGAGCGATTCCGCACGGCTGCGGACGTGGCCAACGGCTTCCGCACGCCCTACGGACCCGGCTGGGCGCTGGCCGGCGACGCCGGCCTGGTGCAGGACCCGGTCGGGGCACAGGGGATCAGCAACGCGTTCCGCGACGCCGACCTGCTCGCCGCGGCCGTCGTGGAAGGCTTGGACGAGGGCGGAAACCTCGACGCGTCCCTGGCCGGCTACCACCGTGCCCGCGACGCGTCGGCCACCGCCATGGACGACTTCGTCGGGGACCTCGCCCGGCTGCGCGTCGGCCCGCGGACCCAGGCGCTGTTCGCCGCGCTCGCGGGCCGCCCGGAGGCGATCAGCCGGCTGCTCGGCGCTTTCGCCGGTGCCGTGCCGCTGAGCGAGGCGGTGGGCGCCGCCGCGCTGGTCCGGCTGGCCGTGGCCCGCCTCACCGATGGAAGGGCGCGTTCGCTGGCGGGCAGCCGCTGAGCGAGGCGGTGGGCGCCGCCGCGCTGTTCGGGCTGGCCGTGGCCGGTCTCACCGATGGCGGGGCGCGTTCGCTGGCGGGCAGCCGCTGAGCGACGCGGTGGGCACTGCCGTGCCGTTCGGCCTGGCCGTGGCCCGCTCACCTCCGGCGAAACCTACGCGGATGCGGGCGGCTGAGCCGACCGTAGGGCGCTGGGTCGCCGCGACCGGCTGGATAGGCTGCCCGGGGAGGTGATCGGGTGCGCACGGAGGTCGTCGTAGCCGGGCTGGGGAGCATGGGCGCGGCCGCGGCACGGGAGCTCGCCCTGCGCGGCGTGCGAGTCGTCGGCATCGACCGGTTCACGCCTCCGCACAGCCGCGGGGAGCACACCGGTGGGTCGCGGATCATCCGGAGCGCCTACGCCGAAGGCCAGGCCTACGTGCCGCTGGTCCGCCGCGCGTACGAGCTGTGGCGGTCCTTCGGCGACGACCTGCTCACCATGTCCGGCGGCCTCAACCTCGGCCTCCCCGACTCGGCGACGGTCTCCGGGGCGCTCGCCTCGGCCCGGGCGTACGGACTGGCCCACGAGCTGCTCGACGCCCCCGAGATCCGCCACCGCTTCCCGCCGTTGCACCCGGCCGACGACGAGGTCGGCGTGTTCGAGGCCGAGGCCGGGATCGTCCGGCCCGAAGCGGCGATCGCCCGGTGGCTTGCCGACGCCGCACGGGCCGACGCCAGCCTGGTGTACGGGCGCGTGGTGACGGGCTGGCGCCCCGCCGCCGAAGGCGTCGAGGTCGAGCTGGCCGACGGCGAGCACATCCACGCCGACCACCTCGTCGTCGCGCCCGGCCCGTGGGCGGCCGACCTGCTCGGCGAGGTGCTGGCCGGCGCCGTTCGGGTGGAGAGCCGGATCCAGCACTACTGGGTGTCGCCGCCTGGCTTCCGGCCAGGGCGGTTCCCCGTCTGGATCTGGGAGCCGCCGGACGACGTGGTCGCGTACGGCATGCCGGCCTTCGACGCACCACCGGGCGGCGGCGTCGACGCCACAAGGCCGGTGGTCAAGGCCGCCTTCCACCATGTCGACCAGCCAGCCGATCCCGACGTCGGGGCGCCCGACGCCACGTGCGACGACGTCGAGGCCATCACCGCCTGGCTCCGTCAGCGGATCCCGGCGTTGGCCGTCGCGCCGGCGAGCGGCACCAAGCCGTGCCTCTACACGCTGACGCCCGACGAGCACTTCCTGCTCGGCCCGCATCCCGTCGCGCCGGCGGCGGTCAGCGTGGCGGCCGGCTTCTCCGGCCACGGCTTCAAGTTCGCGCCGGTGATCGGCGAGATCCTCGCCGACCTCGCGCAGCAGGGCCACACGCGCCACGACATCGCCCTGTTCGATCCCCTCCGCTTCAGCCCACGGGGGTGACCGCGATGTGGCCGGACGTTGTCGGGCTCGCCGCGGGCTACGCCCTCGACGCGTGGCTGGGCGACCCGCGCCGGTTCCACCCGGTCGCCGGGTTCGGGTCCGCGGCTGCGGCCCTCGAAGAGCGCCTCTACCGCCCGGACCGTACGGCCGGTGTCGCCTACGCGGCCATCGCCGTCGGCGCCCCGGTCGCGCTCGGCGTCGCCGCCGCCGCGGCCACCCGATGCCGCCCGGTCAGCCGCGCCGTCCTCACCGCAGCGGCCGCGTGGACGGCCCTCGGCGGCAGCAGCCTGCGCGGGGAAGCGCGCCGGATGGCGCGGTCCCTCGCCGGCGGCGACCTGCCCGCCGCCCGGGCGAGGCTCGGCAGCCTGTGCGGCCGCGATCCATCCGGGCTCGACGAGGCCGAGCTCGCCCGCGCAACCGTCGAGTCGGTCGCCGAGAACACATCCGACGCTGTCGTCGCACCGCTCTTCTGGGGCGCGGTCGCCGGCCTGCCCGGCCTGCTCGGCTACCGCGCCGCCAACACGCTCGACGCCATGGTCGGCCACCGCAACCGGCGCTACGCACACTTCGGCACGCCCGCGGCCCGGCTCGACGACGCCCTCAACCTCGTACCGTCGCGGCTCACCGCTCTGCTGACGATCGCGCTCGCCCCGTCCGTCGGCGGTGACCGCGCGGAGGCCATGCGGGTATGGAAGCGCGACCGTGCCGACCATCCCAGCCCCAACGCGGGTCAGTGCGAGTCGGCCATAGCGGGCGCCCTCGGCGTCCGGCTCGGCGGCCGCAACGTCTACTTCGGACGGACGGAAACCCGTCCGTTCCTAGGCGACGGTCCCCGGCCCGGCTTGCACCACATCCGCCGCGCCGCCAAGCTGTCGCGAAACGTCGGCCGCGCGGCTGTCGTGGTCGCCACGACGATCGCGATCGCGCGGTGGTGGCAGCCGCGGCATCGGAAACCATGACCGGCCTCCTCGTCGCCGGCACCACCTCCGACGCCGGCAAAACCGTGCTCGCCGCGGGCATCTGCCGCTGGCTGCGGCGCCAGGGCGTGAACGTCGCCCCGTTCAAGGCGCAGAACATGTCCAACAACTCAGCGGTCGTTCCGGGCCCTGACGGACGCGCCGGCGAGATCGGCCGCGCGCAGGCGATGCAGGCCGCGGCGTGCGGCCTGGACGGCGACGTCCGCTTCAATCCCGTGCTGCTCAAGCCGGGCAGCGACCACACCAGCCAGGTCGTCGTGTTCGGCGAGTCGACCGGGACGATCGACGCGACGAGCTTCCGCGACCTCAAGCCACGCCTGCGGGAGACCGTCTTCGCCGCCTTCGACGAGTTGACTGCGGCGTACGACGTCGTCGTCTGTGAGGGTGCCGGCAGCCCCGCCGAGATCAACCTGCGCGACGGCGACTTCGTCAACATGGGCCTGGCCCGCCATGCGAACCTGCCCACGATCGTCGTCGGCGACATCGACCGCGGCGGCGTCTTCGCCAGCCTCTACGGCACCCTTGCGCTCCTCGACGAGGCGGATCAGGCGCTGGTCAAGGGCTTCGTCATCAACAAGTTCCGCGGCAGCCGGGAGGTCTTGCAGCCCGGCATCGACACCCTCACCACGCTTACCGGCCGGCCGACGTACGGCGTCGTGCCCTGGCACCCCGACGTCTGGCTCGACGCCGAGGACTCACTGGCGTACGGGCGGGTCCTGGGCCGACCGCACCCGCCCCACGGCTCCGAGTGGCTCGACGTCGCGGTCGTGCGGCTGCCGCGCGTCTCCAACGCCACCGACGCCGAGGCCCTGGCGGTGGAGCCGGGGGTACGGGTCCGATTCACCGTCGAGCCCGCCGAGCTTGCCATCGCCGACCTCGTCGTGATCCCCGGCAGCAAGTCCACCGTTGACGATCTGCGCTGGCTCCGCGACACGGGACTCGACGTCGCCATCGACCGCCATGTCCGCGCGAGCAAGCCGTTGCTCGGCATCTGCGGCGGCTTCCAGATGCTCGCCACGGCCATCCACGACGACGTGGAGAGCCGCCGGGGCACGGTCACCGGCCTCGGCCTGCTGCCGATCGAGGTCACCTTCGCCCAACCCAAGACCGTCGGCCGCGCCGCCGGCACGGCGTACGGCACGCTGCCCGTCCGCGGCTACGAGATCCACCATGGGTACGTGTCCCGTCGCTCCGACGACCTGGGGCCGCTGATCACCGCCGCGGACGGCGGGCTCGACGGCGCGCGCCTCGGTGCCGTGTACGGCACCCACTGGCACGGCACCTTCGAGTCCGACGCCTTCCGGCGCCGTTTCCTCGCCGACGTGGCGCGGCAGGCCGGCCGCACCGGGTTCGTCCCGGCGCCCGACACCGCGTTCGCTGAGGCCCGCGAGCGCACCCTCGACCTGCTCGGCGACCTCGTCGAGCAGCACCTCGACACCGCCGCCCTCGGCCGTTTGGTCCGAGCCTGAAACAACCGGCCGGCCGGCACGCCGGCCGGCTACGGTCGGCGCGTGCGGATCGAGACGTACGTCGGTCTGGCGGCCGAGATCCTCGCGCGGCCCGCCCGGCTCGGCGGCACTCGCCTGGTCGCCGTCGACGGCCCTAGCGGCGCGGGCAAGACCGACTTCGCCCGGCGCCTGGCCCGGGCGCTCGGCGACCCGCCGATCGTGCACACCGACGACCTCCTCGACGGCTGGGACGACCAGTTCACCTTCTGGACCCGGCTCGACGAGTTGGTTCTCGCTCCGCTGCGCCGCGGCCGCCCCGGGCGCTACCGGCGCTACAGCTGGGTGCGGCAGGAGTTCCTGCAGCGTCGGATCGAGGTGCCAGTCACGCCGGTGCTGATCGTGGAGGGGGTCAGTGCAGCCCGGGCCACGATCCGCCGCGAGCTGACGCTGGCCGCGTACGTCACCGCACCAGCCGACCTGCGTCTGGCCCGCACGGTGGCGCGCGACGGCGAGTCCGTACGCCCGCATCTGGATGCCTGGCGCCGGGCGGAGGACCTGCACTTCGCCGCGGACGCCACGGCTGACCAGGCCGATCTCCTGATCGACGGCGCCCCCGGGGTTGTGTACGACCAGGAGACCGAGTACGTGCGGCTCGACGAGCCGTAGACGCGGGTCGTCGCCGTGCGGCAGCATCGGCTCTGACGCCGGCGCCGATTCGGGGGAACGCCATGACCACAACAGACGAAGGCGCGGCCGTACCGGCCCGCCGACGGGTCGCGCTGACCGGGATCAGCTCGCGGGCCTGGGAGCACCCGGCCGACCGAGGCGCGCTCACCGCCCTGCGGGAGCTGCGTGGGTTCGACGACGTGGTCAAGACGTTCTTCGGGATGTGGAACGAGCGCGGGTTCCGGCTGTCCTACCTCGCATCGGCGATCCGGGTCGACCACCGGCAGTACCCGCGGGTATACCAGCGCTACACAGAGGCGGCGCAGGCGCTTGACGTGCCCGAGCTGCCCGATTTGTTCGTGACCCAGTCGCCGGTGCTCGGCGGCACGGCGATCGGCCTCGATCGGCCGTTCATCGTCGTGAACACCGCATCGGTCCAGCTGCTCGACGACGAGGAGCTGCGCACGCTGCTCGGACACGAGCTCGGCCACGTCCGCAGCGGCCACGCCGTCAACAAGACCATCCTCATGATCCTCACCCGGTGGGCGGCCAGCCTGAGCTGGCTGCCGGTGGGCGCGATCGCGTTGCGGGCAATCATCGCGGCGATGCTCGAGTGGTGGCGTAAGGCGGAGCTGTCCGCCGACCGCGCCGGCCTGCTCGCCTGCCAGGACCCGGCCGCCGCGCTGCGCCTGCTCATGAAGATCGCCGGCGGCGGCGACCTCAGCCAGATCGACACGGCGGCGTTCCTCGAGCAAGCCGCCGAGTACGACGGCGGCGGCGATCTCCGCGACAGCCTGCACAAGCTGCGGATGACCGCGTGGAGCACACATCCTGTACCGGTCGCGCGAGCGGCCGACCTGCGGCATTGGATCGACTCGGGTGCGTACGCCCGGATCGTGGCCGGCGACTACCCGCGCCGCGACGACGACGGCAGCGCCTCGGTTTCCGAGGAGGCCAGGGCCGCCGCGTCCGCGTACCGCGACGAGTTCGGCCGCAGCCAGGACCCGCTGGTCGGGCTGCTGCGCCGGCTCGGCGACGGCGCCGGCGGCGTGGGCGACTGGGCGGGTACGGGCGCCGCGCGCGCCCGTACCTGGATGAACGACGCCGGCGACGCGGCCTGGCGGGCCGCGACCAGGGGCCGAAACCCGTCCGACCCGTCCTGACGGCTGGCCGAGTCCCTCCCCGGTGCCGCACGGCGGTTCGGCGGCGTCCATGCTGTGGTCCGGGGTTGTCCGTGCTGTGGCGGGGCTTGTCCGTGCTGTGGTCCGGCCGCGTCCGTCGCGGAGACTCGCCGCCGTCCGTGCGTGGTCGGGCGGCGTCTGTCGCGCGGGCCCGCCGGGTCCATGCGGTGCTCCGGCCGCGTCCGTCGCGTAGGCTCGCTGCCGTCCGCGCCGACGTCGGGCCGAGTCATCCATCGCCGCGTGACCGCATCCACCGTGACGGAGGCCGAGCGGCGCGCTGCGATGGAGCGCGAAATGCTCGGGGTCCGTGCCGTCGTCGGGTCGCGTCATACCATCGCCGCATGACCGCACCCACCCTGACCGAGGCCGAGCTGCGCGCTGCGATCGAGCGCGAAATGCCCGGCGTCCGTGCCGATCTCGAACGCCTGGTGCGCATCCCCGGCATCGCGTTCGACGGCTTCGACTTCTCCCACGTCGAGCGCTCCGCCTCGGCGGTGGCCGCGCTGCTCGAAGGCTGCGGCCTCGAGACCTCGATCGTGCGGGCCGGCGGCCAGCCCGCGGTGGTCGGCCGGAAGGCGGCCCCACCTGGCGCGCCGACCGTGCTGCTGTACGCGCACCACGACGTGCAGCCGGTCGGCGACCTGTCGCTGTGGGATTCGGAGCCGTTCGAGCCGGTCGAGCGTGACGGCCGGCTGTACGGCCGCGGGGCGGCGGACGACAAGGCCGGGGTGATGGCGCACGTGGCTGCGCTGCGGACGCTGGGTGACGCGCTTCCCGTCGGCGTCGTGGTCTTCGTGGAGGGCGAGGAGGAGTTCGGGTCCGACTCACTGAAGACACTGCTGCGCGAGCATCGCGACGTGCTGGCCGCCGACGTGATCGTGATCGCCGACTCAAGCAACTGGGACGTCGGCGTGCCGGCGCTGACCACGTCGCTACGCGGGATCGTGAACTGCTTCGTCGAGGTGCGGGTGCTCGATCATGCGGTGCACAGCGGCATGTTCGGCGGGGCGGTGCCCGACGCACTGACGACCTTGTCCCGGCTGCTGGCCTCGCTGCACGACGACGCCGGTGACGTGGCCGTCGCCGGCCTGGTATCGCACGACAACGCGCCGGTGGACTACCCCGAAGACCGGTTGCGCGTGGAGGCCGGCATGCTCGACGGGGTGTCATTCATCGGCACGGGGCGCCTGACCGACCGGATCTGGTCCAAGCCTGCCCTGTCGATCCTCGGCATCGACGCGCCGCCCACGGCCGGCGCGCCGAACGCCCTGATCCCGTCAGCCAAGGCCAAGATCAGCATCAGGCTCGCGCCGGGCGACGATCCCAAGAGCGCGTACGCCGCGCTCGGCGCGCACCTCGAGAAGCACACCCCGTGGGGAGCCGTGGTCATTTTGACCTTCGAACACGACGGCGAGCCGTGCGTGATCGAGACGGTCGGGCCGATGTACGACGCGGCGCGCGCCGCGTTCCGTACCGCTTGGGACGGCGCGGAGACCGTCGAGATGGGCGTGGGCGGATCGATCCCGTTCATCGCCACGTTCCAGGAGATGTTCCCGGGCGCGGCGATCCTCGTGACCGGGGTGGAGGACCCCGATTCCCGCGCGCACGGTCCCAACGAGAGCCTCCACCTGGGCGAGTTCGCCCGCTCCTGTCTCGCGGAGGCACTCCTTCTCGTGAACGTCGCCGTGGCCGCCGAAAATGTCGGTCGAGTGGCGTAGCCTTTCGTACATGAGTACTAACGAGGCCATCGCGCGGCTGGGTGCCGCGGTCACCGCACTGGAAGGCGTCGACGTGTCCGCCTGGTCCGACGACGCGCTTCGCGACACGCTCGGCGAGCTGTCCATCGCTCTCTGCGCCCTCGATGCCACGCTCACCCGTGTCGCCGAAGGCGTTCGCGCCCGCGGTTTACGCATCGAGGAGCCCCTCGCGGCTGCCGCCTAACCGCGCGATCGGGTTTGGGCGGCTCTCGCCGGCCTGCTTCGGAGCGGCTGCGCCATTCACCCGGTTCGGGGCCTAGCAGAAGGGCGCCGAAGAGGAGCGCGATCGGCGTCGGCGCCGGGGCGTCGGCGGCTGTGGAGGCGGTGGTTGGCGTCGGCGTGGGGTTGTCGGCGGCTGGGGAGGCGGTGGTTGGCGTCGGCGTGGGGGTGTCGGCGGCTGGGGGAAAGGGTGGTTGGCGTCGGCGCCGGGGCGTCGGCGGGTTGGTAGTTGGCGGCTGGGCGTCTCCGTCGGGCGGCCCCGGTGGTCGTGCGGTCCGGAGTCCGGCGCGGCGTACCTCTGCCCGCTTGGCGTCATGTCGTCTGAGCGACGGCGGCCACGCCTGCTTCCTGATCGATGTCCGGTGAAGGTCAAGGCGGGGCGGAACACAATGACGGAATGACCGACGCACCCGAGCTGCCCGAGCTGGAGCCGGAGGGCGTACGCCTCACGCGCAGGTTCGCCGCCACGGCGGAGGACACGTTCGACGCCTGGGTGGAGCCGGAGGTGATGAAGCTGTGGATGTTCGCGGGCGACTCCGGACAGATCGTTCGCGTCGAAAACGATCCCATCGTGGGTGGCGAGCTCTCGATCCTCGAGCACCGAAACGGCGAGGACGTCGACCACTACGGCGCCTACCTTGAGCTCGACCGCCCCACGCGGCTCGCCTTCACGCTGGAGGTGCCGTGGCACTTCGAAGGCGTTACCGAGGTCGGCGTCGACATCACGCCGACGGCGCAGGGGTGTGAGCTGCAGTTCGCGCAGGACGGGGTGGAGCGCGCGACAACCGAGGGGGACTGGCTGGCCATGTTCGATCGGCTGGAGGAGGTCCTGCGGGAGCGACAGGCCTGAAACGTCATACCGCCCTGCGCCAGGATGGGTGGGTGCTGTTCGTTGACCTGGCGGCCACCTCGGCCGCCGTGACCGCGACCTCCGGCCGCCTGGCGAAGGTGGGCCTCCTGGCCGACGCGCTGCGCAGCCTCGGCCCCGACGAGATCGAGGCCGGCTCGGCCTACCTCGCCGGCGAGCTGCGCCAGCGCCAGACCGGCGTCGGCTACGCCAGCCTGCGCCACCTGCCTCCAGCGGCCGAGGAGGCGACGCTGACGGTCGGCGCCGTCGACCGGGCGATCGACGAGATCAGCGCAGTGAGCGGTCCGGGCTCGCAAAACCGTCGACGCGACCTCATCCACGCCCTCTTCCACTCCGCCACGACCGACGAGCAGCGCTTGCTCCGCGGCCTGTTCAGCGGCGAGCTCCGCCAGGGCGCCCAGGCGGGACTGCTCGCCGACGCCATCGCCAAGGCCGCGCAAGTGCCCGGCCCCGCGGTCAGGCGCGCCCTCCTGCTCGCGGGCGACATCAAGGCGGTCGCCCGAGCCGCTCTGACCGGCGGCGCCGCCGCACTGGGCGAGTTCTCGCTGCAGGTTGGCCGGCCGCTGGCGCCGATGCTCGCCCAGAGCGCACCGAGCGTTGACGAGGCGCTGGCGGTGACGGGCACGCCGGCCGCTGTCGACGCGAAGCTTGACGGCATCCGCATCCAGGTGCATCGCAGCGGTGACGACGTCGCGGTGTTCACCCGCAGCCTCGACGAGATCACCCGGCGAGTGCCCGACGTCGTGCGCGCGGTCAAGGGCCTGGCGTGCACCGACATCGTGCTCGATGGCGAGGCCATCGCGCTGACCGTCGACGGCCGGCCCCGCCCCTTCCAGGAGACGTCGAGCCGGGCGGCCACCCGCGGCGCCCGCAGGGCATTGACCGCGCCGGCGGCAGCCGAGGTCGCGCTCTTGCCCTACTTCTTCGACGTCCTGCACCTCGACGGTGCCGACCTGCTCGACGCGCCCGGCGTCGAGCGCTGGGCCGCCCTCGCCGAGGCGCTCTCGCCGACTATGCGGGTGCCGACCAGCACGGTCGAGAGCGCCGAGGATGCCGCCGACGCCTACGCCCGCTCGCTCGATGCCGGCCACGAAGGCGTCGTGGTCAAGTCGCTGACCGCGCCATACGACGCGGGTCGCCGCGGCGCCGCGTGGGTGAAGGTCAAGCCACGGCACACGCTCGACCTCGTCGTGCTCGCGGTGGAGTGGGGGAGCGGCCGGCGCACCGGCTGGCTGTCCAACCTCCACCTCGGCGCCCGCGATCCCGACACGGGCGGGTTCGTCATGCTCGGCAAGACGTTCAAGGGCCTGACCGACGAGCTGCTGCGCTGGCAGACCGCGCGGTTCCAGGAGCTCGCGGTCGACAAGGGCGAGTGGGTCGTCCGGGTCCGGCCCGAGCAGGTCGTGGAGATCGCATTCGACGGGGTGCAGAGCAGCTCCCGCTACCCGGGCGGCGTCGCACTGCGGTTCGCCCGGGTGATCCGCTACCGCGACGACAAGACCGCCTCGGAGGCCGACACGATCGACACGGTCCGGGCCATCCACACGGGACGGCCGACCGGCTGACCGCTAGCCGACGTGCGTGGCACGAACAGCCGGTTGAGCGCGCACAGCACCGCAGCGCCGAGGGTCAGCGCCGGCCGACCGCCCAGACCGCCGCGCCGACCTTGGCGGGCGGCATTTCGATGCCCGCGCCGAGCCCATCGCAGGATGCCGAACGCCGCGTCATCCGTGCGGCTCGCCGCAGCCTGCCGCGGATCGCTCGTCGGTCACGTGGGGTGGGCATGCGCGGCCGCTTCCCTCCCGATACATCGACGTACGCCTATAGAGCGGCGAGCGCCCGCACGTAGTTGACCTGCTGGTGCACCGATTGCACCTGCTCCTGCGATTCGACCGGGATCCGGGCCACGTATTGCCGGGCGCCGCTTGTCACCGTCACCTGCACGGTGCCGCGGTGGACGGTCTGCTTGACCAGCAGGAAGAGCAGGCTGAACACCGTCACCACGCAGAACCCGACGATCGCGAGGACGATGGCCCAGGTCGGCGTCTTCTGCTCGGTCTGCCAGAAGTCGGAGACCTGCCAGGTCGACCCGGCCAGCGGCAGGTCGCCCGCCGGCGTATGCACAACGGAGGACGTCACCGCGATCTCGCCGATCTGCGCCACGGTCGGCCCGGGGGTGGCCGTCGGGCCCGGCGTGGCGGCGGCCGGGTGCGCGTCGACGGGCGGCTGCGGGGCCGGGGTCGGTGTCGGGCTCGGCGTCGCCTCGGGCGGCGACCACGGATCGGTCGCCGGTGGGAACTGGCCAGGTGCGCCGGCGCCGGGAAGCGGCACGGTCGGGTCCACGCACGCACCTTAACGCCGCGGATCCATCCACGCCGAAGTCGCGGCATCCCCCCGCCACGACGGACCGGACGGCCATGCGGGCCAAGGCTCTGTCACGGAACGCCGATGGCCGGTCGGCCAAGGGCACCCTCGAGCGCCGGGACCTACGTCGGCAGGCCGCCCGGCGCGCACGAGCGTGCCGGTGCGTCGCGCGCGCCCGGACGATGGTCATCCGCCGCGCAGCGGCGCGGAGCCGGTCGCGAGTCGGCGGCGGGTACGAACTCCCGGGCCCGGACCACCCGCCTGCCGCGCGAGCGGTTGCGGATGGGCGCGCGGCTACGGGGTCGCGCGTTCTGCCGCCCGGGACCCGGGTGGTGGGACCGGCGTCGCGGAGTCGGTCGGTGGGCCGGCGGCGACCCCGGCGCGGTCGCGGGCCTCCCGGCGGGCCAGCCAGACGTAGCCGGCCAAGCCCATGGCCGCGAAGATCCACCATTGGATCGTGTAGCCGAAGTTGAGCCAGTCGTTCTGGTGATCCACCGGCAGGGGCACGAACGTGGGGTCGGCTGCCGGGCTCTGCTTGTCGACCGCCACGAAGCCGCCGTAAACGGGGTAGGGGAGCTGGGCCGCGATGTGGCCGACCGCGATCCGGCGGGTCTCCAGCTTGCCGTCCGCGGCCCGGGTCACCGCGTCGCCCTTGCTCTCCGACAACCGGAGCATGCCCTCGACGGTCACTGGGCCCGAGGGCGCGGGCGGCACCACCGGCTGCGCGTATGCGCCGCCGGCCACGGACGGCACCCAGCCGCGGTCGACGAGCAATGCCGCGCCGTCGTCGAGCACGAGCGGCGTCACGATCTCGAAACCGAGCTGGTTGTCGACCGTGCGCCCGCGGACCAGCACGATGTTCGCGGTGTCGTAGCGCCCGGTCGCCGAGACCCGGCGCCACGCCGCGTCGGCCGACGGGGGCGCCCCGGCCGTGCCTGCGGCGGTGCCCGGCGCGGGCAGCACCTGTCCGAGCGGGACGGCAGCCGCGGTGGCCGCCGCATCGATCTTCGCGTTGACCGCGTGGCGCAGCTCGTAGCGGCCCCGCTGCCAGTTGCCCAGCAACACGCAGGCGGTCGCGGCGACGAGGATCGTCGCCAGGATGCCGAGCCAGCGCGGGGTCAGCAGGAACCGGTACACGTTATGAGGCTATCCGGACCGGACGGACGGCCCGGCGCCCGGTGTCGCGCCTTCCGGGTATCCTCGGGCGGCCCTTTCCGCCCCAGGAGCTGCCGATGTCCGCCGTGCCGCGCATGGTCGTCAGCGCGCCGTCGTCCGGGCACGGCAAGACCGCGCTCGCCGTCGGCCTGCTGGCCGCGTTCGCCGCGCGCCGTATGCGGCCGGCCGGTTTCAAGATCGGTCCCGACCACACCGACGCGGCCTACCTGGCGCTCGCCTCCGGGCGCCCCGGCCGCAACCTCGATCCGCGGCTGGTCGGGCCCAAGCGGGTCGCGCCGTTGTTCGTCCACGGCAGCGAAGGCGCCGACATCGCCGTCGTCGAGGGCACCATGGGCCTGTTCGACAGCCTTGCCGGCCGGGTCGAGACCGACTCCACCGCGGGGGTCGCCGCGACGCTGCGGGCGCCGGTGGTGATGGTCGTCGATGTGTCGGCGATGGGCCAGTCGGTCGCGGCCCTCGTGCACGGCTTCCGGGCGTACGACGAGCTGCTCTGGCTCGGCGGCGTCGTCCTCAACCGGGTCGCGTCCGATCGCCACGAGGAACTGCTCCGCGAGGCCCTCGACGACATCGGGGTGCCGGTCTTCGGCGCGCTGCGGCGGCGCTCGCTGCCCGCGGTGCTGCCCCCGCGGCACGACGGGGTCGTGCCGGCCGCCCACCGTACGGTCGAGGCCCTGCGGGGTGTACGACGGCTGGGGGAGGCGGTCGACGGCGCGGTCGACCTCGACCGCCTGTTGGCGCTCGCCCGCTCGGCGCCCCATCTGGCGGTCGCGCCCTGGTCGGCGTCGGCCGAGGTCGCGGCTCCCCCGGACGAGACCGGCCAGACCCGGGTCGGGCACCGGCCGGTCGTCGCGCTCGCGGGGGGCCCGGCCCTGTCCTTCTCGTACGCCGAGACCCGCGAGCTCCTCGCGGCTGCCGGTGCCGACGTGGTGCCGCTCGACCCACTGCGCGACGAGCGCCTGCCGGCGCACACCGACGCGCTGGTCATCGGCGGCGCGCTGCCGGAGAGGTTCGCCGAGGAGCTGTCCGCCAACAAGCGCCTCGGCGCGGTCGTCGCCGCGTTGGCCCGCTCCGGCCGACCATTGATCGCCGAAGGCGCCGGCCTGCTGTGGTTGGCGACCACGTTCGACGACCGACCGATGTGCGGGGTGATCGACGCGCTCGGCACCACCATGGACCGGGTGGTGGTCGGCTATCGCGAGGCGACCGCGGCGGCGTCGACGCCGGTCGCGCGGCGCGGCGCTCGGATGGTCGGCTACAAGCACCACCGCGGGGTGCTGACCCCGCGCGCAGGGCAAACGCCGGCGTGGACGTGGAAGGGCGGCCAGCCGGAGGGCTTCGTGTGGCGGCGGGTGCACGCGTCGCAGCTCACGCTGCACTGGGCGGGGGCGCCGGAGATCGCTCGCCGGCTGGTGACGGCGGCGCAACCGGTCCCCGCCGGTCCGGTGATCGAGGGCGAGGCGGTCTCGTGACCAAGGTGGGGCGGTGAGCTCCCACCAGCCGGTCCGGCGCCTCCCGGCGTTGACCGTATCGACCCCCCGCGTGCACGTCGTCCGCAACGCCGGCTACGTGCACAGCGGCCGGGTGGAGCTCGAGGTGTTGTCGTTCGTCGCGGCCGATCTCCGGTGACGGAGGGGCGCCGTGCGTGCCCCGACCGCTATCTCGTGACGCTGCCGGCTGGTGGGATGAAGTTGCGCACCGGCTGGCCCTTGAGGGAGTCCCGCAGGGTCTGCGCCACCGAGTCGATCGGCTTGTTGGACTGTCCGTCGCCCACCGCGTTGAACGGGTAGTCCGGGTCGGCGATGAAGCTCGCGGCGGCCAGCTCGGGCGTGAAGCCGATGAACCAGGCCGAGCGCGTGCTGTCGGTCGTGCCCGTCTTGCCGGCGACCGGGCGGCCCACCTCGCCGGCGACGCCGGGCGCCGTCGACCAGCCCCCGCACCGGCCGCGCGAGGAGCCGGTCACGCACCTCGCCGCGTCGGCAGCGGCGCGCGCCACGTTCGGCGAGACGACCTGCGTGCACCGCGACTTGGCCACCTCGACGACCGAGCCCGACTTGTTCTTGTGGGTCGCCTGTGTGCCGTCCGGGTTCTGGATCGACAGCACCGGCAGCGCCTCGCAGTACTTGCCGTCGCCGGCCACCGTCGCGTAGGCGTTCGCCATCTCCAGGGGCGTCACGTCCGAGACGCCCAGGGTGAAGGCGCCCCAGCCCTTGGCCCGCTTCGGCGAGGCCATCGTCCTGTCCACGTCGGTGCGCCAGGTGAGGCCGAGCTTCTCGGCCATCGCGACCGCCTTGTCCGCCCCGACGGCCTGCTCGAGCTGCACGAAATAGGTGTTCACCGACTTGCCGAAGCCCGACCACATGGTCTGCACACCGGTCATCGCGCCGCTCGCGTTCTGCGGGCACCACCGCCCGCCGCAGGTGCCCGGCTCGCCATCGCCCGCGGGGTACTTGGACACCAGCCGCCTCGGTGCCATGAACGCGGTCTTGAGCGGGAAGCCGGCGTCCAGCGCGGCCAGCATGGTGAACATCTTGAACGTCGAACCGGCCTGGTAACCCGGCATGTCACCGCCGCCGAGCAACGGCACCACCGTGTTGGGGTAATTGCCCGGCACCCTGCCGGCCCTGCGGGGGTCGGAGCTGGCGCCGTTGTGACGCTGGTCCAGCGAGTAGAACCGGTTCACGGCCATGGCCTTCACCAGTCCCGTGCCCGGTTGCACCGCGACCAGGCCGTGCGCGAACCGGCTGCGGGCCGACTCCTTCTGCAGCACGTTCCGCTCGGCGATGTTCTGGATCTTCGGGTCGAGCGATGTGACGATCTTGTAGCCGCCGCGTCGCAGGTTGTTCTCGCGCTCGCCGGAATTGCCGCCGAATGCCGGCTGCGAGGTCCACCACTGCTTGAAGTAGTCGCAGAAGAAGCCGTAGCTGTTGAACTTCCGCGGCACCGACACGCAGTCGTTCGGCGGCGTGGTCAGCTTCAGCTTGATCGGCTGGGCGGACGCCGTCGCCGCGTCCTGCGCGCTGAGGTAGCCCATCTTGTGCATCTGGTCGAGTACGTAGTTGCGCCGGGCCTTCGCCGCCTGCTGGTCGGAGCTGGCCGGGTCGTACTCCGTCGGCGCCTTGACCAGGCCCGCGAGCGTCGCCGCTTCGTTCAGGGTCAGGTCCTTGGGGTTCTTGGAGAAGAACACCTGCGCGGCGGCGTAGATGCCGTACGCCCGGTGGCCGAAGTACGCGGAGTTCAGGTAGTGCTCCAGGATCTGCGACTTCGACATCTGCTTCTCGAGCTCCACCGCCAGCCGCATCTCGCGGATCTTGCGGCCGCTGGTCTGCTCGGTCGCCTCCTGCACTTCCAGCGGCGTCTCCGCGCCGTCCCGCAGCGCCATCCGCACGTACTGCATGGTCAGCGTCGATGCGCCCTGGGAGACCCCGCCGGCGTGCTGGTTGGCGACGAACGCCCGGGCGATGCCCTTGGCGTCCACCCCGTGGTGCTCGTAGAACCGGGTGTCCTCGGACGCCACGATCGCCTGCTGAACGTACGGCGACATCTGCGAGATCGGCGTGTACTTGCGGTATTCCTCGTAGAACATCGTCAGCAGCGTCTTGCCGTCCGCCGCGTACAGGTACGACGTCTGCGCCGGCGGCTTCGTGTTCAGCTGTGTTGGCATGCTGTTGATGAAGTTCGCCCCCGACTTCGCGCCGAGGCCGCCGATCGCGGCCAGCGGATACGCCACGGCGGCGACGATCACGCCGGCGATGAGGCCGGCGCGCAGCAGCGGGGCGAAGCGAGTGGCTGCGGCGAAGGAGTGCTTGGTCACGCCCACAAAGGTAGGACATAAGACGTTATCAGCGGATTCAAACGGCAGAAGCCCCAGGAGCCTCATCGGGTGGCGACCGACAAAGCGGGCACCGCGCGACCGTCATACCATGATCGATGCTGGCCGGGGGGTCGGCCGACACGCGGCCGAGGCCGGCCCGCATGCTGTTCACCATGGAGGATCTCGGCCATCACGGCGACTCGGAGGCCGGGCCGGGCCTGGTCGACCTCGCCGTCAACGTGCGCACCGCGCCGCGGCCGGCGTGGCTCGACGACGCGATCCGGGCCTCGCTGAACGATCTCGTTTTATACCCGGACCCCGCGCCGGCCCGGGCGGCCCTCGCCGCGCGCCACGGCCGTCCCGAGGGCGAGGTGCTGCTGACCGCCGGCGCCGCCCAGGCGTTTGTGCTCGTCGCCCAGGCGCTGCGTGGCGCCCGCCGTCCGCTCGTCGTGCATCCCCAGTTCACCGAGCCGGAGGCCGCCCTGCTCGCCGCCGGCCACCGTGTCGAGCGAGTGATCCTGGGCGGCGACTTCCGCCTCGAGCCGGCGCGGGTGCCGGCCGCCGCCGACCTGGTCATGGTCGGCAACCCCACCAACCCGACATCCGTACGGCATCCGGCCGCGACCGTCGCCGCGCTCGCCCGGCCCGGCCGGGTGCTGGTCGTTGACGAGGCGTTCGCCGACACGGTGCCCGGCGAACCCGACTCGCTCGCCAGCCACGGCGACCTGCCCGGGCTCGTCGTCGTGCGCAGCCTGACCAAGACCTGGGGTCTCGCTGGCCTACGGATCGGCTACCTGCTCGCCGCTGCCGACCTCGTGACCCGGCTGGCCGCCGTCCAGCCGCTCTGGCCGGTCTCGGCGCCCGCGCTGGCCGCCGCGGCGGCGTGCGCCGGCCCCGAAGCGGTCGCCGCGGAGCGCGCGATCGCCGTCGCGATCCGGCGCGACCGCGACCACCTGGTCGCGGGCCTGCGGGAGCTGCCAGCCGTCCGGGTCGCCGGTGCCCCGGCGAGCGCGTTCGTGCTCGTGCACGTCGCCGGCGGCGACAAGGTCCGGCTGGCCCTGCGCGAGGTGGGGTACGCCGTCCGCCGCGGCGACACGTTCCCCGGCCTCGGCCCCGACTGGCTCCGGGTGGCGGTCCGCGACCGCGCCACCACCGACGGGTTCCTGGCCGCGCTGGCGAGCATCGTAGGGGGATGAGCGTGCTTCTCGACGAGACCGTTGCGGCGATCCGACCGCTGGACGAGGCGGCTATGGCGGCCGCCCGGGCGCGGCAGGCCCGGCTGACCAAGCCGCCGGGCTCGCTGGGTGCCCTCGAAGACCTGTCCGTGCGGCTCGCCGGACTCGCCGGCGCCTGCCCGCCGCCGGTGGCCGAGCCGGCCGCGGTCGCCGTGTTCGCCGGCGACCACGGCGTGCACGCCCAGGGCGTCACGCCCTGGCCGCAGGAGGTCACCGCGCAGATGGTCGCCAACTTCCTGGCGGGCGGGGCGGTGGTGAACGCCTTCGCGCGGCAGGCCGGGGTGTCGGTGACGGTGGTGGACGTGGGCGTCGCCGCACCGCTGGACCCCACGGACGGCCTCGTCGACGCCCGGGTGCGCGCCGGCACCCGCGACCTCGCCGTCGAGGCGGCCCTGACCCGCGAGGAGGCGCGCGCGGCGGCCGAGGTCGGCATCCGGGTCGCGGACGACCTCGTCGACGGCGGCGCCCGCTGCCTGCTGACCGGCGACATGGGGATCGCCAACACCACTCCCGCGGCCGCACTGATCGCCGCGTTCACCGGCGCGGACCCGGCCGACGTGACCGGCCGGGGAACCGGCGTGGACGACGACACGTACGCGCGCAAGGTCGACACCGTGCGGCGCGCGCTCGCCCTTCACCGCATCCCTCCGCGCGCGACGGACGCCGTGGGTGTGCTCGCCGCCGTCGGCGGTCTCGAGCACGCCGCGCTGGCCGGCTTCGTCCTCGGGGCGGCGGCCCGCCGTACTCCCGTGATCCTCGACGGCGTCGTCGCCGTCTCCGCGGCGCTCGCGGCCGCGGCGCTCGCCCCCGACGCCGTCGGCGCGATGGTCGCCGGCCACCGCAGCGCCGAGCCCGGCGCCACCGTCGCGCTGCGTCACCTCGGCCTGCGGCCGCTGGTGGACCTGGGCCTGCGGCTGGGCGAGGGCACCGGCGCGGTCCTCGCGCTGCCCATCGTGGCCAGCGCGGTCCGGGTGTTGCACGAGGTCGCCACGTTCGACTCTGCCGGGGTGTCGCAGAAGTGAACCTCTACCCGTTGGCGCTCAAGCTCGACGGCCGGGCGGTGCTGGTCGTCGGCGGGGGCGCCGTCGCCACCCGGCGGGTGCCGGCGTTGCTCGACGCCGGCGCGGTCGTGACGCTGGTCTCGCCGGAGCTGACGCCGGCCTTGCGTGGTCTCGCGGACGCGGGCCGGCTGCGATGGGTGGCCCGCCGATTCGAGGAGTCCGATGTGGACGGCGCGTGGCTGGTGCAGGTCGTGGTCGACGACCCGCGGGCAGCTGCGCGCGTGTCGGCGGCCGCTGAGGTGCGGCGGGTGTTCTGCGTGCGGGCCGACGACCGGGTCGCCGCGACGGCCTGGACACCCGCCGTCACCCGGCACGGACCGGTCACGGTCGCGGTCCTCGGTGGCGGAGATCCGAAGCGGGCGGTCGCGGTCCGCGACGGCATCGCCCGCTGGCTGCGCCGCGACCCGGCCGGCGCGGGCGAGCACCTGGTGACCGGCGAGGGTGGCGGCGTCGCGCTTGTCGGCGCGGGTCCGGGTGACCCGGAGCTCATCACGGTCAAGGGCCGCCGGCTGCTGGCCGAGGCCGACGTCGTTGTCGTCGACCGGCTGGCGCCCGGCCTGCTCCTCGACGAGCTGCGGCCCGAGGTCGAGCTCGTCGACGCGGCCAAGATCCCCTACGGCCCGGCCCGGACCCAGGAGGAGATCAACCGGATGCTGGTCGAGCGCGCCCAGGACGGCCTGTTCGTGGTCCGGCTGAAGGGCGGCGACCCGTACGTCTTCGGCCGTGGCGGCGAGGAGGCGCTGGCCTGCGCCGACGCGGGTGTGCCGGTGACCGTCGTGCCCGGCGTGACGAGCGCGGTCGCGGTCCCGGCGGTGGCGGGCATCCCGGTCACCCACCGGGGCATCGCCCACGAGTTCACGGTCGTGTCCGGCCACGTCTCCCCGGACAGCCCGCAGTCCCTGGTGGACTGGTCGGCGCTGGCCCGGATGCGAGGCACGGTGGTGGTGCTGATGGGCCTGCGCCACCTCGACGGAATCGCGACGGTCCTGGTGCGCAACGGCCGCGACCCGTTCACGCCGGCCGCGGTCGTCCAGGAGGGCACGACCGGCGCGCAGAAGCTGGTGCGGTCCCGGCTGGCCGAGGTGGCTGCCGACGCGGAGAAGGCCGACCTCCGGCCGCCCGCGATCGTCGTGATCGGCGAGGTAGTGAACGCGCTGAACCCCGGCGATCGTGCACATCGGGGCGCGACAGAACCGGACGAGCCTCGTATCTGAGGCACCGAAACTGCACGACCAGCGGGTCAGGGCTTGACCAAGTCGGCCAGCAGCAGCGCGCAACGGACCAGGCCGAGGTGGCTGTAGGCCTGCGGATGGTTGCCGAGCCCGCGCTCGGCCATCGGGTCGTACTGCTCAGGTAGCAGCCCGGTCGGCCCGGCCGTCGCCACCATCTGGTCGAAAAGCTCCTCGGCGTCGCCGCGGCGGCCGGTGCGAAGGTAGGCCTCGACCAGCCACGCCGTGCAGATGTGGAACCCGGCCTCGCGGCCCGGAAGCCCGTCGTCCCACCGGTAGCGGTAGACGACCGGACCGCTGCGCAGGTTGGCCTCCACCGCGAGCACGGTGGCGAGGAACCGTGGGTCGTCGTCGGGCAACAGCCCCGACAGTCCGATCCACAGCGACGACGCGTCCAGGTCGGCCTCGCCGTAGGCAACGGTGTACGCGCCGGCGTCCGCGTGCCAGCCGTGCTCGAGCACGTTGCGGCCGATGCGGTCGCGCAGCTCCACCCAGTCGGGCCGATCGTGGCCGGCGTGCTTGCGCACGACGTGCAGGGCCCGGTCGACGGTCGTCCAGCACATGACCTTGGAGTAGACGTGGTGCCGCGGCGGCAGGCGCGCCTCCCACAGGCCATGGTCGGGCTCGTGCCAACGCCGGTCGACGGCCTGCACCATCGCGTCCAACACCCGCCACTCCTCGTCGCGGACGGTCCCTCGCGCCTCGGCGACCGCGGCGAGCAGGTCGGCGATCGGGCCGAAGACGTCCAGCTGCAGCTGGTGGTTGGCGAGGTTGCCGACGCGTACGGGCCGGGAGCCCGCATAACCGGGCAGCGTGTCGATGACGGCCTCCGCGCCCAGCTCGTAGCCGTCGACGGTGTAGAGCGGGTGCAGCCGCTCGGGGTGGCCGCCGGTGCGCTCGACGCAGCCGTCGACCCAGTGCAGCAGCGCCTCCGCCTCGTGCAGCGAGCCGAGGTCGACCAGCGCCCGGGCGGCCATCGCCGCGTCGCGCAGCCAGCAGTAGCGGTAGTCCCAGTTCCGTACGCCGCTCAGCTCCTCGGGCAGTGACGTGGTCGCCGCCGCGAGGATCGCCCCGGTGGTTTCGTGGCACAGGCCCTTGAGCGTCAGCGCGCTGCGGGTCACCATCTCGCGGCCCTCCGGCGGCAGCCGCAGGCGCGACGCCCAGTCCCGCCAGCCGTCCTCGACTGCCGCCTGGCGGTCCTCGATCGGCGTCGGCGCGTGCTCCAGGCTGTGCGTGCCGAACCGCAGCTCCAGCTCGGCCCGCCCGTCGCAGGCGGTGAGGTCGACCAGCGCGCGGGCGGTGTCGTAGGCGCCGTCGGAGGTGACGTCCCATTCCACGCCGGGCGAGTAGAGCGCGACCGGCTCGTTGGAGCCGAGCACGAGCAGGCCGTCCTCGAGCGGTTGCAGCCGCACGGCCACCTGGCCGAACTCCGGCCGTGGGGCGAACTCCAGCCGGGCCCGGCCGGACCCGGAGAGCACGCGGAACAGCGTCGAGTCGCCGGGGTCGTCGGACGAGGTCCCGCCGAGCCAGTCCGTGACCGTGAGCCCGGACCAGCGGGTCTCCACGGTCATCGTGCCGGTGCGATAGCGCTGGCCGAGCGGCAGCCGGTCGCGGTCGGGCGCAACCGCGAAGTGACCGGCCGGGCTGCCGCCGACGAGGTCGGCGAACAGTGCCGCCGAGTCGGGCCTGGGGTGGCAGAGCCAGGTGAGCTTCGCCTCGGGGGTGACCAGGGCGACCGTGCGGCAGTTGGAGAGCATCGAGTGGCGCTCGAGCGGCACCGCCCGCTCCCCGAACAGCCAGGTGCGGCGGGTCTCCAACAGCATGCCGAGCACCCGGGCAGCCTCGATGGGCTCGCCGATCCGGTAGCCGGCCCTCGTCGCGCCGGCGCCGATCTTGATGCCGACGTCGGGGCCGTGCAGGTTGCCGAACGCGGTCTCGTCGGTGACGTCGTCGCCGATGTACAGCACGGCGCTCGCCGATAACTGCGCGCGCAGCCGGTCGACGGCCGAGCCCTTGTTGGTCGGCAACACGGACAGCTCGAGGACCTGCATGCCGCGGGTCACCGTGACCTCCGGCCAGGCGCCCGGGCCGGCGTCGACGGCGGCCTTCACCGCGTCGGCGACCTGCTGCTCGGCGGTGCGGTAATGCACGGCGACGCTGGCCGGCTTGCTTTCCAGCCGGATGCCGACGCGGCCCCCGACGATGTCCCGCAGCGCCACCTGCAGCCGGGTGCGCACCTCCACCAACTCCGGCGCGAGCCGCTCGACGAAGCCGGCGTCGAACTCGGAGCCGTGGCTGCCGACCAGGTGGACCTCGCTGGGCAGCCGGGAAAGCGTCGCGAGGTCCCGCAGCGAGCGGCCGGAGACGACCGCGACGGTGGTCTGCGGCAGTGCGGCCAAGGCCCGTACGGCCGCCACGGACTCGGTCAGCGGCACGGCCCTGGTCGGGTCGGACACGATCGGCGCGAGCGTGCCGTCGTAATCGCAGGCGACGAGGAGCTGGGGAACACGGGCGATCCGCCCGACAGCCCCTTTCAGCTCCGGGTCGATGTCGTTCGTCATGCACGGTCCAGCTCGGGCACGCCCAGGTCGCGCAGGAACGACCGGGCCCAGTGGCCGACGTCGTGGGTGCGCAGGTGGCGTTGCATCACGCGCATCCGCCGCTTGGCCTCCATGTCGCCGACGTGCACCGCCCGCAGGAGTGCGTCCTTCACGCCGTCGGGGTCGTGCGGGTTGCACAGGAACGCCTGACGCAGCTCGGTCGCCGCGCCGGCGAACTCGCTCAGGACGAGCGCACCACCGGTGTCGAGGCGCGAAGCGACGTACTCCTTGGCCACCAGATTCATTCCGTCCCGCAGCGGAGTGACCATCATGACGTCGGCCGCGCAGTAGAGCGCGGCCAACTCGGTGCGACTGTAGGACTGGTGAAGGTAGTGGACGGCGGGCACGCCGACGCGACCGAACTCGCCGTTGATCCGGCCGACCTCGCGTTCGACCTTGACCCGCAGCGTCTGGTAGTGCTCCACGCGTTCGCGGCTGGGCGTGGCGACCTGGACCATGACGGCCTCGGGCACCGTCAGCTTTCCCTCCGACAGCAGTTCGCGGAACGCCTTGAGGCGCAGCTCGATGCCCTTGGTGTAGTCGAGCCGGTCGACGCCGAGAATGACGGCCTTCGGGTCGCCCAGCTCGGCCCGGATCTGCTTGGCGCGGGCCTGCACCGACGGGTCCGCGGCCATCTTCTCCATCTCGGCCACGTCGATCGAGATCGGATAGGCGCCGGCTTTGACCGGGCGGCCATCCACGTCGATCGTCTGGCCCTCGTAGCGCAGGCCGAGCAGGTGCCGGGCGAGCCGGACGAAGTTTTGCGCGGCCAGCCGCTGCTGGAAGCCGACCAGGTCGGCGCCGAGCAGGCCGCGCAGGATCTCCGCACGCAGCGGCATCTGCATGAACAGCTCGATCGGCGGGAACGGGATGTGCAGGAAGAAGCCGATCTTGAGGTCGGGCCGCCGCTCCCGCAGCATGGCCGGCACGAGCTGCAGCTGGTAGTCCTGCACCCAGACGGTCGCCCCTTGGTCGGCGACCTCGGCCGCGGCCTCCGCGAACCGGGCGTTCACGATCCGGTACGCCTCGCGCCAGCGCCGCCGGTAGGCGGGCGTCTCGACCGCGTCGTGGTAGAGCGGCCAGATCGTCGCGTTGGACTGGCCCTCGTAATAGCGCTCCAGCTCGTCGCTGGACAGCGGCACCGGGTGCAGGTGGATGCCTTCCAGGTCGAACGGCTCGGGCGCCTCGCCGGTGCCCCCCGCCCAGCCGACCCAGGTGCCGCGGTGCTCGGCTAGCACCGGGTGCAGGGCCGTGACCAGGCCGCCCGGGCTGCGCCGCCATTGGCGGCTCTCGTCGGTCGTCACCTCGTCGACGGGTAGCCGGTTCGCCACGACCACAAATGAACTACGAACCGTCACGCTCCGCACACCTCCGGTGATCACGGCCCCGGGGTTGAGCCTACTGCGCGCGGCTGCGTCGCATGCGCGCCCCGCGCGCATACCGGGATGGTGGATCCACGATCCTTCCGCCGGGTGCGGGCGGGTGTCAGGCTGTCTGCGTGTCCTCGACCTCATCGTCCGACCGCCGGGCGGCCCTGGTGCCGATGCTGGTCGCCCTGGTGCTGCTCGCCGTGCTCGGCGGGTCGGTCGGCTGGCTGGTGGGCGGCCGGGTGCTCGACGCGCGGGCGCGGGCCGGCGGCCCGTCCGGGTCGAGCCCGGGCACGGTGCCGACGTCGGACCCCGGCGCGTCGCCGGCCGGCGGGCCGCGCTGCCCGACGCACACGCAGGACCTGGCGGCCGCGGCCGGGGCCGCGGGCGACCTGGCCGAGGTGCTCCGCACCGCCGCCGCGCAGGTGT